>NZ_JCALED010000030.1:0-778 GCF_059813205.1 Mycobacterium sp. NGS17
CGCGATCGACCACCAGCCCAACACACCACTACCGTCCCCCACCCCGGACGACATCGCCTACCTGATCTACACCTCCGGCACCACCGGAACCCCCAAAGGCACCGCCATCACCCACCACAACCTGGCCCACCTGGCGGAGTCCTCGCTTCCCCAGGTACCGACGACACAGGTGTGGACGCAGTGCCATTCGTATGCCTTCGACTACTCGGTGTGGGAGATCTGGGGGGCGCTGCTGCATGGCGGACGCCTGGTGGTGGTACCCGACGAGGTCACCCGCTCCCCGCAAGACTTCCAGGCTCTCCTGGCCGACGAGCAGGTGACGGTGTTGACCCAGACACCATCTGCGGTGGGGATGTTGTCCCCGCAGCAGGTGGAAGCGTCGCTGGTGATCGCTGGTGAGGCGTGCCCCCCGGAAGTGGTGGATCGGTGGGCGCCGGGGCGGGTGATGGTCAACGGCTACGGCCCAACCGAGACCACCGTGTATGCCACCCTCAGCGCCCCGCTGGTGGCGGGGTCGGGGGCGCCGCCGATCGGCTCGCCGGTGGCTGGGGCGGCGTTGTTCGTCCTTGATGGGTGGATGCGCGCGGTGCCGGTGGGGGTGGTCGGTGAGTTGTATGTGGCCGGCGCCGGGGTGGGGGTCGGTTATGTGGGCCGGGCGCGGTTGACCGGGTCGCGGTTTGTGGCCTGTCCGTTCGGGGCGCCCGGGCAGCGGATGTATCGGACCGGGGATCTGGTGTGTTGGCGCCCTGATGGGCAGCTGGACTACCTGGGCCGCGCG
>NZ_JCALED010000031.1:0-752 GCF_059813205.1 Mycobacterium sp. NGS17
GGGCGGGGTCGTCGACCTCGATGACCACCCCTTCGAAACCGTCGAGCCGCGAGCGCCATGGGTTGCTGGTCACCACGGCCATCGGGGCGGCATCAGCGAGCATGAACCCGATCCGGGCGTCAGGTGCCGCGGTGTCGATGGGCAGATACGCCGCCCCGGCCTTGAGTACCGCCACCATCGCGGTGATCGCCTGCACCGAACGCGGCAACAGCAGCGCCACACACTGTCCCGGGCCCACACCGTGACCGGCCAACAGATGCGCCAACCGGGTCGAGGACTCATCGAGCTCGCGGTAGGTCATCGAGGCGCCCGCGAAACTCACCGCCACCGCCTCGCCGGCGCGCGCAACTTGAGCGGCGAACAAGGCGGGCACCGACACCGGGGTGGGTGCGGGTTGGGTGAGCACCGCGCGGTGGGCGAGTGCATCCAATTCGGCGTGCTCGGGTTCATCGAGGACCTCCATCGCCGACAGCCGCTGGTCGGGGTCGGCGGTCAGCGCCGCCAACACCCGCTGCAACCTGCCGATCAGTGTCTCGATGGTGGCCGCATCGAACACATCGGTGCGGAACTCCACCGTTCCGCCGATCCCGGCTGGCTCACCTTCCCCGGTCCAACGCTCTCCGAGGGAAAAAGTCAGGTCCATGCGAGCGCTGTGGGTGTCCACGGGCATCGGCATCGCCTGCAGATCACCCAGGGCAAGTTCGACTTGCGCCCCATTGCCGTGTTCGGCGGCGTATTGCCAAGCCAAAGCC
>NZ_JCALED010000032.1:0-709 GCF_059813205.1 Mycobacterium sp. NGS17
TTCCGTTGCGGGCGAGGCTTTTCTGCACGGGTAGCGATGAGCATGTGTTGGTGGTGGTGGTGCATCATATTGCCGCCGATGGTTGGTCGATCGCGCCGCTGGTGGCCGATTTGGGTGCGGCGTATGCCAGTCGCTGTGCGGGGCAGGCTCCTGGGTGGGCTGAATTGCCGGTGCAGTATGTCGATTACACGTTGTGGCAGCGTGCCCAGTTTGGTGATCTCGATGATCGGGAGAGCCGCATCGGTGAGCAGTTGGCGTATTGGCAGCAGACTTTGGCCGACATGCCTGAGCGGTTGGTCTTGCCCACCGATCGGCCTTATCCGCTGGTTGCTGATCAGCGGGGTGCGACGGTGGCGGTGGAGTGGTCGGCTGAGTTGCAGCAGCGGCTGCGTGCGGTGGCCGGTGAGCATGATGTGACCAGTTTTATGGTGGTGCAGGCTGCGCTTGCGGTGTTGCTGGGCAAGCTCAGCGCGAGTAGCGATGTGGCGGTGGGTTTCCCGATTGCGGGGCGGCGTGATCCTGCGCTGGATGAGTTGGTGGGTTTTTTCGTCAACACGTTGGTGTTGCGGGTGGATTTGGGTGGGGATCCGACTGGTGCGGAGGTGTTGGCGCGGGTACGGGCGCGCGGCCTGGCCGCCTATGACCACCAGGACGTGCCTTTCGAGGTGCTCGTTGAGCGGCTCAACCCGACCCGGAGTCTGGCGTATCA
>NZ_JCALED010000033.1:0-661 GCF_059813205.1 Mycobacterium sp. NGS17
AGCCCCCGACGACACCGCCTACCTGATCTACACCTCAGGAACCACCGGAACACCCAAAGGGGTAGCCATCCCCCACCACAACGTCACCTGCTTGCTAGAGTCCCTGGACAACGAGGTGCCGGCGAATCACGTTTGGTCGCAGTGTCATTCGTTGGCGTTCGATTTCTCGGTGTGGGAGATCTTCGGTGCGCTACTACGCGGCGGCCGGCTGGTGGTGGTACCCGAATCGGTCGCCCGCTCGCCCGAAGAGCTACACGGCCTCCTGGTGGCCGAGCAGGTCAGCGTGCTGAGCCAGACGCCGTCGGCGTTTTACGCGCTGCAAACCGTCGACGCGCTGTTACCCGAGCGAACAGATCAGCTCAAACTGGAAACGGTCGTGTTCGGCGGTGAGGCGTTGGAACCCCAGCGCCTCGGTGCGTGGCTTCAAGACCATCCGGGTTCACCGCGGTTGATCAATATGTATGGCATCACCGAAACGACGGTGCATGCGTCGATTCGGGAGATCGTCGACGATGACGTCGATATCAATGCGAGCCCGATCGGGATGCCGTTGGGGCACTTGGGCTTTTTTGTGCTGGATGGTTGGTTGCGTCCGGTGCCACCCGGGGTCATGGGGGAGTTGTATGTGGCCGGCCGTGGTGTGGCGTATGGGTATGTGGGT
>NZ_JCALED010000034.1:0-634 GCF_059813205.1 Mycobacterium sp. NGS17
GTGGTGTCGTTGGCCCCACGCTGGAGCCAGAACGGGCAGCCCGCCGGGATCTCGGGGGCAGTGGAGTTCCGCACCGATGTGTTCGATGCGGCCAGCATCGAGACACTGATCGGCAGGTTGCAGCGGGTGTTGGCGGCGCTGACCGCCGACCCCGACCAGCGGCTGTCGGCGATCGAGGTCCTCGATGAACCCGAGCAGGCCGAGTTGGAGGTGCTCGCTAACCGCGCCACCTTGACGAGGGCCACCAGCCCAGCGGTGTCGGTGCCGGTGTTGTTCGCCGCTCAAGTTGCTCGTGTCCCGCAGGCGGTGGCGGTGAGCTTCGCGGGCGCCTCGATGACCTACCGCGAGCTCGATGAGGCCTCGACCCGGTTGGCGCACCTGTTGGCCGGTCACGGGGTGGGCCCGGGACAGTGTGTGGCACTGGTGTTTTCGCGCTCGGCGCAGGCGATCACCGCGATGGTGGCGGTATTGAAGACCGGGGCGGCTTATCTGCCGATCGACGCCGCCGCCCCGGCAGCGCGCATCGAGTTCATGCTCACCGACGCGGCCCCGGTCGCTGTGGTGACCACTACCGCGTTGCGCTCGCGGCTGGACGGCCATGACGTGAGGGTCATCGAGGTCGACGACCCCGCGG
>NZ_JCALED010000035.1:0-616 GCF_059813205.1 Mycobacterium sp. NGS17
ATAGCCGTTGACCATCACCCGACCCGGCGCCCACCGATCGACCACCGCCGCCGGGCAGGCCTCCGCGGCGATCACCAACGCCGCCGACTCCAACCCCTGCGGGGACAACATCCCCACCGCCGAGGGGGTCTGGCTCAACACCGTCACCTGCTCGGCGACCAGCAGGGCCTGCAACTGCTGCGGGGAACCGGTCACCTCCTCAGAGACCACCACCAGGCGCCCACCATGCAGCAGCGCCCCCCAGATCTCCCACACCGAGTAGTCAAAGGCATACGAATGGCACTGCGCCCACACCTGATCGGGTCCCAGCGTCAGCCCGGCCTCCCACGACGCGAACAGCCGGGTCACGTTGTGGTGAGTGACCGCCACCCCCTTGGGCGTCCCAGTGGTGCCCGAGGTGTAAATAATGTGCGCCACATCATCAGCAGCCGGGGCCGGCAACGGCGTGCCCGCACCGGCCTGGATGCCCGGATCGTCGAGGTCGATGACCGTCACGTCGTGGCCGTCGACCCGCGCGCGCAACGCGGCGGTGGTCAGGACCGCGACCGGGGCGGCGTCAGCGAGCATGAACCCCACCCGCGCGTCGGGCCAGCCCGGGTCGATCGGCAGATACGCT
>NZ_JCALED010000036.1:0-613 GCF_059813205.1 Mycobacterium sp. NGS17
GGCCCCCGACGACACCGCCTACCTGATCTACACCTCAGGAACCACCGGAACACCCAAAGGGGTAGCCATCCCCCACCACAACGTCACCCAGTTGATGGCTCAGCTGGATGCCGGCCTGCCGCCCAGCGGGGCCTGGCCGCTCTGTCATTCGCTGGCGTTCGACGTGTCGGTGTGGGAGATCTTCGGCGCGCTACTACGCGGCGGTCGGGTTGTGGTGGTACCCGAGGAGGTGGCGGGCTCGCCGCACGACTTCCACGACCTGCTGGTCAGGGAACGGGTCAGCGTGCTGACCCAGACTCCGTCGGCCGTGGCTGGGCTGTCCCGGCAGGGATTGGAGTCGGCGGCATTGGTAGTGGTCGGCGAGGCGTGCCCGGTCGAGGTGGTGGACCGCTGGGCGCGCGGGCGGGTAATGGTCAACGCCTACGGTCCTACTGAGACGACGATGTGCGTGGCGATCAGTGCGCCGCTGGCCCCGGGTTCGGGGGTGCCGATCGGTGCGCCGGTACCGGGAGCCGCCCTGTTCGTACTCGATGGTTGGTTGCGTCCGGTGCCGGCCGGTGTGGTCGGGGAGTTGTATGTGGCCGGCCGTGGTGTGGCGTATGGGTATGTGGGC
>NZ_JCALED010000037.1:0-599 GCF_059813205.1 Mycobacterium sp. NGS17
GACATCCTGGCCGGGGTGGACACCCCCACCCTGCTCGGCCCACCCGGCCGGCTACAGCCCGGCCCACGCCACACCACCACCTACCGGCTGCCCGAACACACCACCACCGCCCTGCACGAACTGGCCCGCACCCACCACAGCACCCTCAACACCGTCCTGCAAGCCGGCTACGCCCAACTTTTGGCCCTGCTCACCGGCCAACACGACATCATCTTTGGCACCACCGTGTCCGGGCGGCCCACCGACATGCCCGGCGCCGAATCGCTGATCGGACTGCTGATCAACACCGTGCCCGTACGCGCCCGCCTGCACCCGACCACCACCACCACCGACCTCCTCGACCAACTCCAACACGCCCACACCCACACCCTGGATCACCACCACCTGCCCCTGACCGACATCCACCGCCTCACCGGCCACGACCAACTCTTCGACACCTTGCTCGTACTGGAGAACTATCCCGTCGACACCGCCGCCCTCACCGGCCCCGACGACCTGACCATCACCGACTTCACCGGCCGCGAATCCACCCACTACCGACTCACCATCCAAGCCCAACCCGGCCCCCAACTAGGCCTACGCATCGAATACGACACCGA
>NZ_JCALED010000038.1:0-572 GCF_059813205.1 Mycobacterium sp. NGS17
GTCACCCAATTATTGGAGTCGTTGGACGCCGGGCTGCCCACGGCGAGGGTGTGGACGCAAAGTCACTCGCTGGCATTCGACGTCTCGGTGTGGGAGATCTGGGGTGCGCTGCTCGGCGGTGGGCGGGTGGTGGTGGTGCCCGACGACGTGGTGCGCGCACCGGACGATTTCCACGACCTGCTCGTTGCGGAACAGGTGAACGTGCTCACCGACACTCCGTCGGCTGTGGCGATGCTGCCATCCGAGGGGTTGCAGTCGGTGGCGTTGGTGATGGCTGCGGAGGCCTGCCCGCCGCAGGTGGTGGATCGGTGGGCGCCGGGGCGGGTGATGGTCAACGCCTACGGCCCCACCGAAACCACGATGTGTGTGGCAATCAGCGCCCCACTGCGGGCGGGGTCGGGGGCCCCGCCGATCGGTTCGCCGGTGGGTGGGGCGGCGTTGTTCGTCCTTGATGGGTGGTTGCGTCCGGTGCCGGTGGGGGTGGTCGGTGAGTTGTATGTGGCCGGCGCCGGGGTGGGGGTCGGTTATGTGGGCCGGGCGGGGTTGACCGGATCGCGGTTTGTGGCCTGTCC
>NZ_JCALED010000039.1:0-548 GCF_059813205.1 Mycobacterium sp. NGS17
TGGCCCACATCATCTACACCTCGGGCACCACCGGGATCCCCAAGGGGGTGACGGTCACCCACCACAACGTCACCCAACTCTTCGATGCCCTCGATGTCGGTGTGGAGCTGACAGCTGAACAGGTGTGGACGCAGTTTCACTCCTATGCTTTTGACTTTTCGGTGTGGGAGATCTGGGGGGCGCTGCTGCACGGTGGGCGTCTGGTGGTGGTGCCCGACGAGGTCACCCGCTCCCCGCAGGATTTCCACGACCTGCTGACCGCCGAGGGGGTCACGGTGTTGACCCAAACCCCCTCAGCGGTGGGGATGTTGTCCCCGCAGGGGCTGGACGCGGCGTTGGTGATCGGTGCTGAGCCGTGCCCGCCCGAGCTGGTGAATCGGTGGGCGCCGGGGCGGGTGATGGTCAATGTCTACGGCCCCACCGAAACCACGATGTGGGCGTCCAAGAGCCTGCCGCTGGTGGCCGGGTCGGGGGCCCCGCCGATCGGGTCGCCAATCGCACGGGCGGCCTTTTTCGTCCTTGATGGGTGGTTGCGCCCGGTGCCGCTC
>NZ_JCALED010000004.1:0-492748 GCF_059813205.1 Mycobacterium sp. NGS17
AGTGGCCGGGTCGAATATGTCGGTGCGGAATTCGACCTCTCCGCCGATCCCGGCGGGATCGCCGGCATCAGTCCAGCGCTCGGCCAGCGAGAACGCCAAATCCATTCGGGCCGTGCGGATCTCCACTGGAAGCGTGGTGAGCTGCAAATCCCCGAGATCCAGCTCCGCGGATTGGTTGTTCTGCCAGGCCAACAGCACCTGGATCAGCGGATGGTGGGCCCGGCTCCGGGTGGGATTGAGCCGCTCGACCAGCACCTCAAAGGGCACATCTTGATGCTCATACGCCGCCAGACTGCGCTGACGCACCTGAGCCAGCAACTCGGCCACCGTGGGGTCCCCGGCCAGATCTATCCGCAGCACCAACGTGTTGATGAAAGCCCCGACCAGATCGTCTAGCGCGGTATCACGCCGCCCAGCGATCGGAAAGCCCACCGCCACATCGGAATTGGCGCTAATCGTCGACAGCAACACCGCCAGAGCGGCCTGAACTACCATGAAGCTGGTCGCATCGTGCTTGCGGGCCACCTCGCGGACCCGCTGCTGCAATTCGGCCGGCCAGTCCACCACGACACTGGCCCCGCGGTAATTCGCAATCGGCGGATAGGGCCGATCAGTGGGCAACTGCAGCTGCTCTGGCAGCCCAGCCAGAGTTTCCTCCCAATACGCCAGCTGTCCGGCGATGCGGCTGGCGCTGTCGTCAAGGTCGCCGAACTGCTCGCGCTGCCACAACGTGTAATCGACGTACTGCACCGGCAACGGCGCCCAACTCGGAGCCTGCCCGGCACACCTGCTGGCATAAGCCGCACCAAGATCACGTACCAGCGGGGCCACCGACCACCCATCGGCGGCGATGTGGTGCACCGCGGCCACCAGCACGTGGTTATCCTCGGCGACACGGAAAAGCCTTGCCCGCAAAGGAATCTCGGTGGCCAGATCGAACGTGTAGCGAGCCGCGGCGCCGGTGGCCTCCTCCAGCCGGTCCTCCGGCCACCCGACCGCATCCACGACCTGCCAGCCGAAGTCGGCCCGCTCGGCCGGCACCACTTGCTGCTGGGGTATCCCGTCCACCACGGGGAACGAGGTCCGCAGGCTCTCATGACGGCCGACCACATCGGCAAGCGCCGCCCCCAAAGCATCGGTATCAAGCCGACCGGTGAGCCGCAATGCCACCGCCATGTTGTAGATCGGGGACGGCCCCTGCAACTGATCGAGGAACCACAACCGGCTCTGGGCAAACGACAGCGGAACCACCGCCGGCCGCTCAACGACCACCAACGGCTCCAGCCCGCCCCCGTCGGCGCCGGTGCGGGGCGCCAGCTGGGCCACGGTCGGCGTCTCGAACAAGGCGCGCACCGACAGGCCCGAATCGAATGACTTGTTGATCGCGGCGATGGCGCGCATCGCCGAGAGTGAATCGCCGCCGAGTTCGAAGAACGACTCGTCGACGCCGACGCGTTCGAGGCCAAGGACCTGGGCATAGATCCCGGCAAGGATCTCCTCGGTCACCGTGGCCGGAGCCCGATAACCCTCGGCGTCCTGATACTCCGGCGCCGGCAACGCCCGCTTGTCCAACTTGCCGTTGACCGTCAACGGCAACCCCTCGAGCACGATCACCGCCGCGGGAACCATGTACTCCGGCAACCGCTCAGCCAACCCCGCCCGCGCCGCACCCGGATCCACCGTCCCGGTCACATACCCCACCAGACGCTTATCACCCGGACGATCCTCACGCGCGATCACCACCGCCTGGCGCACCCCATCCAGCGCGGCCAACGCCGCCCGCACCTCACCCAACTCGATGCGATACCCACGAATCTTGACCTGCTCATCAGCACGCCCGAAGTACTGCAACTGCCCATCAGCACCCCAACACACCACATCCCCGGTGCGATACATCCGCGCCCCGGTACCACCAAACGGGCACGCCACAAACCGCGACGCCGTCAAACCCGCGCGGCCCACATAGCCATACCCCACCCCAGAACCGGCCACATACAACTCACCGGCAACACCCGCCGACACCGGCCGCAACCAGCCGTCCAACACAAAAAAGCCCAGATGCGCCAGCGGCACCCCCACCGGACTGGCCTTGGCCGCCACGTCGGCGCGCACAATCTCCCTGAACGACGCATGCACCGTCGTCTCAGTCGTGCCATACATATTGATCAACCGCGGCACCACCGGATGATCGGTGACCCAGGTCGCCAAACGCTGCGGCTCCAACGCCTCCCCGGCAAACACCACGGCCTGCAACTCAAGCCGCCGTCCCTGCTCCGGGCGCACCTCATCAACAGCCTGCAGCGCATAAAACGCTGACGGCGTCTGACTCAACACACTGACCTGCTCGGCAACCAGCAACGCGTGGAAATCCTCCGGCGAACGCGCCACCGACTCCGGCACCACCACCAGCCGCCCACCATGCAGCAGCGCGCCCCAGATCTCCCACACCGAGACGTCAAAGGCCAACGAATGCCACTGCGACCACACCTGCCCGGACAACTCCAGGTGCTCGCCCGCAGCCTCCAACAACCCCGTGACATTGCGGTGAGAAATCGCCACACCCTTAGGCACACCCGTGGTACCCGAGGTATAGATCAAATACGCCACGTCATCAGCCGAGCGCGCCGGCAACCCCGTACCCGGCTGCCCCGTCACGCGCGGATCATCGAACTCGACCACAACCAGGTCAAACTCAACCAACCGATCCGCTAACTCCCCAGCACACACCGCCACCACCGGCGCCGCATCACCGAGCACGAACTGCACCCGCGCCGACGGTACGGCCGGATCAATCGGCACATACGCCGCCCCGGTCTTCAACACCGCCAGAATCGACACAACCGCCTCGACCGAACGGGAAAACAGCAACGCCACCCGCTCGCCCGGACCCACACCCAAGCCAACCAACAAGTGCGCCAACCGATTCGACGCCTCATCAAGCTCGCCATACGTCATCGACCGGCCGGCGAAACTCACCGCCACCGCCTCCGGCGCCCGCGCCACCTGCGCGGCAAACAACACCGGGATCGACACCCCCAAGCCCGCCGCCTGGGTCAACACCCCCCGGTTGGACCACCCATCCAACCGGACACGCTCGACCTCATCCAACAAATCCATCGACGACAACCGCCGCCCCGGATCAGCAACCATCCGGACCAAAATCTGCTGCAACCGATCGATCAACGTCTCGACGCTGGATGCGTCGAACACATCGGTATCGAACTCGAGGCGCAAACCCAACTCAGCGCCAGGCACGACCTGCACCGCGAGCGGGTAGTGGTTGTACTCGCGGTTGGTGAACTCGGTGACGACCAATCCGTCGGCGCCCAGCAACCCGTCGGTATCGAGCGGATAGTTTTCGAACGCGAAAAGGGTGTCGAATAGCTGGTCATGGCCAGTGGCGCGATGGATCTCGCTCAGCGCCAGGTGCTGGTGCTCAACGGTGTCGTTATGGATGGTCTGCAGCTGCGCCAGCAGGTCCACCGTGGTTGTTGCCGGCGAGATGCGCGCGCGCATCGGCACCGTGTTGATCAACAGCCCGATCATCGAGTCCGCGCCGAGTACCTCGGGTGGCCGGCCGGAGACCGTGACGCCGAAGACGACATCGTGGTGGCCGGTCAGTGAGGTCAGCAGCTGCGCCCAAGCGGCCTCCAGCACGACGTTGATCGTGGTGTGGCTTGAGCGCGCCAGCTCGCCGAGGGCATTCGTGGTTTCCTCTGGGACTCGAAACGACGCCACGCTTCGCCGTCCCAGCCGCAACCCACCTGGCTCGCCAACTAGCGTCGGGGCCTCGAAATCGGCGAGCACCTGACGCCACGCCCCATAGGCGGAGTCAACGTCTCGATCCGCCAACCAAGTCACAAACCTGCGATATGGGACCGCCGCGGGCAGCCGCTGACCGGAGTAGCTGGCGAAGATCTCCCCCAACAGGATCGACAGCGACCAACCATCAAGCACGATGTGGTGGTTCGTCAGCACGACCCGGTACCGGTCTGTTCCGGTGCGAATCAGCACCACCCGAAAGGGTGACTGATCAGCGAGATCGCACACAGCGGCACGTTCGGCGGCGCATACCCGCCGGATTTGCTCGTCGATGTCGGGACTGCCGTCAAGCTGCACATACCGCCAGGGCAGTTCCGGGTCAGCAGGGATGATCTGCACCGGCCGGTCGAACTTGTCGGAGAACCGAGCCGCCAGGTTTGGATGGCGGTTGACCACCGTGTGCACCGCATCGCGCAATCGGTCCGGGTCGAGCGGGCCGGCCACGGTGATATCCAGCTGCACCGCGTACAGATCGTCGCCGCCCTGCCCCGCGCTGGCATGAAAGAGTAGGCCCTGCTGCAGCGGAGTCAGCGGCAGGACGTCAGCAATCCGCATATTGCCGCTGGAGCTCGTCGATCTGCTGCTGACTGAGGCCGGTAAGCCCGATGTCGGAGGGCGTCAACCCGCCACCACCGCGACGCACGTGGGTGCAGATACCGGCGAGGGCGTCGAACCACAGCCGGCTCAGCCGCCTAACCTGCGCCTGATTCAGTGCCGAGGGCGCCCAGGTCCAGTCGGCGTGCAGGCGCGGGCCGGTTTCGGTGTCGATCGTGGCAGCGTTGAGCTCTAGCGTGTGCATCAGCGCCATCGGAATAGCCGCGGCCGCCGCGGTCAACGACAAGCCGTCCTGGCTGATCTGCCAGAGCTCGCCAGGAGCCTGGGCGTCCGGGCCACCGAACCGCCCCAGGTAGTTGAACCCGATCTGTGGATCGGAGCCCGCCAAGTCAGCGTCGGTGTTCAGATATCTCAGCAACCCGTAAGTCATACCGTCCGGAAGGTCCCGAAGCTGTTCCTTGGCGGTCTTGATCGCCGCCCCCAGCGCGGCGTCACCGGATCCCACCTGGGTCCAGCTGAGCCTGCCGAAGGTCAACGAGACCGGGTATTTGGTGGTGAACCATCCCACCGTGCGTGACAGGTCGATATCGTTAGCCAGCTCTTCGTTGCGTCCGTGGCCCTCGACATCGATACCGATGGGCGCGCCGCCAGTGCCGAGGAATTCCGCCAGCGCCACTCCAAATGCGATCAGCAGGATTTCCTGCACTCCGGCGTGGAACGACGCGGGCACCTCGCCGAGAAGCAGGCGAGTGGTCTCGGCATCCAGCTGCGTGGACAGGCGGCCGGCCGTGGCAAACGTGTCTACGGCCGGTTGCACTGCCGGCAGCACAGCCGGTGTCAACAATGCCTTCCGCCACGTCTCGGCCTCGTTCAAGACTGCAGCTTCGCGCGCATACTCGGCCAGCAGGGACGACCACCGGGCGAACGATGTTCCGCCCGGCGGCAACGCCACCGGCTTCCCGCTGTGGCGTTGGGCCCAGGCGATGTTGATGTCCTCGAGCAATATCCGCCAGGACACCCCGTCGACGGCCAAATGGTGAATGACCAACGCCAACTGCCCCGTGGACGCCACCCACACAGCGCTGAGCATCACGCCGGCGGCCGGGTTCAACCGCGACCGCGCCTTTACCAGCGCTTCCTCGGACAGCACGTCCACTGACTGCAGGCAGCCGCCGGCATCGACGGCCCCCGCCTCGGGCACTTGCAGCGACCAGCCGCCGGCGCCGTCGTCCTCGGCACGCAGGCGCAGTACGGGATGCCGATCCAGCAACGCCTGCAGGACCGCTACCACGTCCGGTTCGCTAACCCGCGGGGGTGCCTGCATCACCAGAGTCTGGTTGAACTGGTCAACCGCGCCATCCACGCCTCGCAGCCAGCGCATGATCGGGGTGGCCACCACCGGTCCGAGACCCTCGTCGTCAACCTCGCCATCGCGGTCGATGACGCCGGCTACCGAGGCCAGCCGTGCGACGGTCTGCTCGACGAAAACGTCGCGGGGTCGGCACCGCACCCCGGCTTTGCGAGCCCGCGCGACCACCTGCATCGACAGAATGCTATCGCCGCCGAGTTCGAAGAAGGATTCGTCGACGCCGACGCGTTCGAGGCCAAGGACCTGGGCATAGATCCCGGCAAGGATCTCCTCGGTCACCGTGGCCGGAGCCCGATAACCCTCGGCGTCCTGATACTCCGGCGCCGGCAACGCCCGCTTGTCCAACTTGCCGTTGACCGTCAACGGCAACCCCTCGAGCACGATCACCGCCGCGGGAACCATGTACTCCGGCAACCGCTCAGCCAACCCCGCCCGCGCCGCACCCGGATCCACCGTCCCGGTCACATACCCCACCAGACGCTTATCACCCGGACGATCCTCACGCGCGATCACCACCGCCTGGCGCACCCCATCCAGCGCGGCCAACGCCGCCCGCACCTCACCCAACTCGATGCGATACCCACGAATCTTGACCTGCTCATCAGCACGCCCGAAGTACTGCAACTGCCCATCAGCACCCCAACACACCACATCCCCGGTGCGATACATCCGCGCCCCGGTACCACCGAACGGGCACGCCACAAACCGCGACGCCGTCAACTCGGGCCGACGCACATACCCGCATCCGACGCCTCGGCCCGCCACATACAACTCACCGACCACACCCATCGGCACCGGCCGCAACCACCCATCCAAGACAAACAACGCCGCACCAGACACCGGCGAACCGATCGGCACCTCATCTGACCCCGACGTCAGCGGGCCAGTCATCGCCGCGTACACCGTGGCCTCGGTCGGGCCGTAGGCGTTGATCATCACTCTTCCGGGCGCCCACCGATCCACCACTTCGGCCGGGCAGGCCTCGCCCGCCACCACCACTGCCGTCGAATCTAATCCCTCTTGCGCCAACATCCCAAGGGCAGAAGGAGTTTGGCATAAGACGCTGACCTTTTCGGCGACCAGTAAATCATGGAAGTCCTCGGGTGAGCGCGCCACCAGCTCGGGCACCACCACCAGCCGCCCACCGTGCAGCAGCGCGCCGAAAATCTCCCACACCGAGACGTCGAAGGTGAAGGAGTGCCATTGAGACCACACCCTCCCTGGTCCGGGCGGCAGGCCCGCATGCAGCACCTCAAGCAACTGGGTCACGTTGCGTTGCGTGACGGCTACGCCTTTGGGGATGCCGGTGGTGCCCGAGGTGTAGATGATGTAGGCGATGTTGTCGGGCGCAGGCGCCGGCAGCCCCGTGCACGCACACGCCTGGATCTCGGCGGCACCGACATCGATGACCGGCAGATCACAGCCATCGAGGCGCTCCACCAAATCCTGGGTCGTGACCGCCACGATCGGCGCGGCATCGGCAAGCATGAACTCCAACCGCGCCGTCGGCAACGCCGGATCCATCGGCAAATACGCCGCCCCGGTCTTCAACACCGCCAAGATCGACACAATCGCCTCAGCCGAACGGGCAAACAACAACGCCACACACTGCCCAGGCCCCACACCCCGACCGGCCAGATGATGCCCCAACCGGTTGGCGGCCTCATCAAGCTCGCGATAAGTCCACCGGCGCTGCCCACACACCAGCGCCACCGCCTCGGGAGCGCGAGCCACCTGAGCGGCGAACAACTCCGGAACCGACGCCGAGGACCCCACCGCCGCGGCCAACACCGACCGATTACCCAGCTCATCGAGCCGCGCCTGCTCGGCCCCATCAAGCAGACCCATCGACGACAACCGCCGCACCGGATCGGCAGCCATCGCCACCAACACCCGTTCTAGCCGCGTGGCCAACTCCCCGAGATCGCAATCGGGCAGCAACTGCCCCGCACCCGGCGTGGACAAAAACAGCTGATCCTCGTCCCGGAAAAAGACCAGCCGGAACTGATCCCCCAACCCGTCATGAGTCAACGTCGCCGTCACCGCAGAGCCGGCAAGATCTGCCAGATGCGTAGTCGGGATGAAGTTGACCGCCACCCGATTCGACGCCTGCCCGGGACCCCGGAAATGCCCCGCATTCTCCAACGCGTGCACCGGGAACCGCTGATGCTGCAACGCTTCTCGAATCCGCCTGTCGACGTGTTCACAAAAACCGGCCACCGTCGACCCCGGTGACGCCTTCAACACCAGCGGCACCACCCCAGAGATCATCCCGGGCACCAGCTTGGACTCCGGCCGCACCCGCCTGCTCACCGGGAAATCGAACACGATCTCCGAATTCTCGATATCGCCCCCACCGACCAGCAGCGCACACGCCGCAGTAATCACCGACGACCGACGCATCCCCAACGTCTTCGCCAGCGTGTCGATGCCGGCGACGGCGTTCGAGTCCAGCTGCACGGGCGCAGACGATTCGTCGCCGTCGTTCGCAGCGTCCGATGCCTGATAGCGCGGTTCACTCTGCGGGGGCAGATTTTTAGCCCAATACTCCTGGTCATCGAGATAATCGCTGGAAGATTCATATTCCAGCTCACAGTCGATCAGATCGTGCAATGAGCCGAAGTAAGTATCAGGAATCGACTCACCACAAGCCAAAGCACTATAGGTGGTGGCTACCCGATGGAGAACTAGTGCGAGACCGATTCCGTCGGTCACAATGTGATGACAGCACGCGAAGAAATAAAATTCATCCGTCCGTGTCTGCAACAAAGCGAATTTGAATAGCGGGCCACTAAGCGGCATCGCCGTTCGCTGAATCGAGGACGCCAGCCGATAGGCGTCCTGCTCGGAATCCCGGGATTCTGTCAAATCATAGCGAGCAAGTTCGACATGTGGATCCTCGACCACACTTTGAATAATCTGGCCATCGACCTCGGAAAAGACGGCTCGCAGCGGTTCGGCTTCCCGCACAACCTGGCGGATCGCGGATTCGAACAAGTCAGCGTCGATAGGGCCCGCAATCCGCATGAATACGCCAAGCTGCCACCTGGCAGCAAACTGTCCTGTTTCTTCTGCGAGCCATATATCCAGTTGCCCCCGCGTTAGCGGAAGTGAACGGTCATGAAGTCTCATACCACTCCCCCGAAACACACGATCTACTGGTCAGATGCGCGGGCCGCCGTCAGCCTTTCGCGCAGACTCTTCGGCCGTATGTCAATCCAGTTCTGGTCGATGTAGTCCAGGCACGCGGCGCGGTCGGCTTCGCCGTACACGACCCGCCAGCCGGCTGGAACGTCAGAGAAGGTCGGCCACAGGCTGTGCTGCTCCTCGTCGTTAACCAAGACGACAAAGCTGGCACTTTCGTCGTCCAACGGATTGACGCTCACCGATTCCTCATACCCCTCTAGTCGACGTGTGTAACACTGCTCCAAACGGTACCGGAGGCGTCGGGGCCTGTCCGTAGTTTCGACAAACTTGATGGTTGGGCCTACGTGACGATCGCCACAGCCCGGGTGGCGGTGTGCGGGACCGGCTTTCGCAGGCCAACTTCGCCCCGGCGATTCGCGGCTGTTGAGTTTGCTCAATGGTGTGTTGGTCGGGCAAGAATCCCCCAGACTACGAATGTTCGGCAAGCGAGCATTACAATCCACGCCGCTTGTCATCCCCCGCCCATCAGGGGGTCCATTTTGAGACGTCGTAGCGACGTGATTCGCCCGTTTGAAGCAGTGCCACCACCACATCGCTGATTTTGGTCGACTAGCGCCGACCGGCTTGTCCGTCGTCATTGCAATCTCGGCCAGCAACCATTTGCGTGCCCGACCATTAGGCCATGTCTTTGTGCGTCGTCCGTTGCCCGGCGTGATGACGAGCTCTTTGCGCTCGTGCCGATATGGCGGTGGCTCGCGTCGGCATCCGGTGTGGCGCACGGCTGGCGGCGGAAATGGTCACCCGAGAAAAATTCTCGAGCATTAAAAATGCATCCCCTTCGGGCATAGGGGCAATGACCTCAAACATTCGGTTTTGGGAGCGATGAGGTCGCCGATCGACACACTTTCGGCCGCTCGACTGCACCGATCAGCCGACCCTTCGAGCGCGAGCGAATTCTTCCAGAAGATCGGCGGCCGCCCCAACGCTGGCATCAGGTTTCGTCATTCGAGTCGATATTTCACGAGCCCGAGCGACGTATTGCGGGGCGAGGATGGTGCGTAAGTCCGCGACCAACGATTCTCGGGTAACGGTTGAAAAACGACGGGCGGACCCCACCTTCAGTCGTTTGATTTGAGCTCCCAGGAGCGTCTGAGTGGGGTCCATCGACAGGATCAAAGTTGGAACGCCGGCGCGCAGTCCGACGGCCGTGGTGCCTGCGCCACCGTGGTGGACAATCGCGCGGCAAGCCGGAAATATCGCCGTGAAACTGACTGCTCCTACCACCTTGACATGCTCGGAATGCGAGACGTCGCTGAAGTCACTCCAGCCGGCGCACACCAAGGCACGCTCGCCTAACTCCGCACACGCCGCGCTGATCATGGCAAGCGTGTCGGCCGGGGATTCGACCGGCATACTGCCAAAGCCGAAGAAGATGGGCGGTGTTCCCGCAGCAATCCACGAGGCGACCTCTGCGTCTGCCGTGGTCGGCGACTCCATCGTCAGCGCGCCGACAATGGGCCGTCGGCCATTCCATTTCGCCCATTCAGCTGCCAGCCCTGGAAAGCAAACCTCGTCGTAGGCTTGGATTTCCAGGGATCCGCGTTCGGCGATCCTTCGCGGCGCGGGTTTCCTTGCCTTGGGTAAACCGAGCTCACGGCGCTGTTGGTCCTCGACCCGCTTTTCGATCAACCAATCCACCCACTCGAGCACATTCATCGCGAAGCGTGCCAACGGCGCGGGAAGGAACCGCAGGAGCTGGCCATTGGCACGCACCGGGACGTAGTGCAGTGCCGCAAACGGCAGGTCGTAGCGCTCCGCGACGTTGGCGGCGGGCCGCTCGAAAGCCAAGCCCGTGAACAGTAAGTCGGCTCCCTCTGCCACCAAAGACGTCAGGGTTGTGTTCAGCTCCCCCCAGCACCGGCTAACGGGCTCCGAGAGTTCTCTCCACAACCGGCGAAGCTCACGGATCCTCCAGAAGTTCCGGAACAAAGACATCCAGAAGTCGCGGTAGACGGTCAGCATCGCCTGCGAATCCGGCCCGTATGCGACTGCTGGAAGCCCCACCGACTCGGCGAAGCCGACCAGGTCAGGCGGGACGGCGATGCGCACGTCGTGCCCCCGGCGCAGCAGCTCGCGGCCGAGGGCGGCACACGGCTCGATATCGCCACGAGTGCCGAAGCTCGCTAGCACGAATTTCACTGCGAATCCACGCCTTTCACTTATCCTGCCGCGTCCTGCGGGAAGGAGCAGGCGCAGCCATCGTGCGAGCCCAATCGCCCGGCAACCTACGTCAGTACCCACGCTGACGACTGAAATCCAGACGTTCTGGTCAGGCGTGCTACAACACCGGACGCCCTGCTGAGTGTAGCGGGGCTCCGAAAAGTCACCGCAGAGCCTGACCTGTATTCAGCCAGTGCAGCGTCGCTTCATCCAGCTTCAGCGAGAGTGCGGCCGCGTTGTCGTCGAACTTCTCCAGCGTCGTGCAGCCGACCACCGCGAACACATGAAGCGGGTGGCACAGGACGTATGCGAGCGCAACCTGCGCGACGGTGACATCATGCTCGCGCGCGAAGGTTTTTGCGCGATCGAGCCTTTCGATGTTCTCTTGGGTGCCGAAGTACGTTGCACACCACCGGCTCATGCGGTTGCGGCCTGGATTCTTCGGGTCGTAATGGTTGGAAAAGAATCCGCGGGCGAGGCTGGACCACGAGAACACGGACAGCCCGTGCGTCGAATACCAGTCCCTCGCCGCACGCTGGGTTTCCCCTCCAAGTGTGACGGCGCCGGGCCATGGGGCTTTCGCCCATTCGGCCAGGCTGAACTGAACGCTTGAGGCGCTGAATGGCATCGATCCCGCGGCGGTGGCGTACGTGTTGGCCTGGGTGATTCGCTCGTGGGACCAGTTCGACGCACCGATCGCGCTGATCTTCCCTTCGTCCATGTGACGGCTGAGCCGCTCCATGATGGGTTCCACTGATGCCGTGGGGTGGTCGTAGTGAAGCAGGTACAGGTCGATGAAATCCGTGCCGAGCGCCTTGAGTGACGCGTGGAGGTCGTGCGTCACGTCGGACGCAGAGAGCCGCGGAGTTTTGAGTAAGAGGTGGGGATGACATCCCTTGCTGATGACCACAACCTCGTCGCGATTCCGGTGTTGCCGCATCCATGCCCCCAGCGTGCGTTCGCTGTCCCAATAGATGCGCGCCGTGTCGAATGTGTTGTACCCCAGCTCGAATGACCGATCCAAAAGTGAAAAGGCTTGCTGTTCAAGGGCTCGGCTGGGCGGCAACAACGGCAGCCCCCGGCCCCGCAACCGATCGGTGCCGAAGACGATCCGAGAGACCGGCTTATCGATCCCCGCAACCTTCCCATACTCCATCAGTTCACACCGTTCGCGTAGCCACCAACGATGAATCGACACGCTCGAACAGTGAGGGCCATCATCGTCAGCGTGGGATTCTGATATCCGGGCGAGACGAAACACGCACCGTCGGTGACAAACACGTTGTCAACATCCCAGCACTGGCAGAACGAGTTGACCACCGAGCTCTCCGGTGTCTCGCCCATGCACGCGCCGCCGGTCTCGTGAATGGCTCCCCCAGGCCACAACGCGCCAGAGTCCGTGAGGATCAGGGAGCGGAGCAGTCGGTAGGGGATGTTCCACCGCGCGGCGTCGAGGTTGTTGGCCGCTTGCAGTCCGCCGGCCGCCGCAATGTCGGGAAGGGTCCGCTTCATGTGCGCGACCATGTTGACATCACTTGCCGAATGCTTGCACTCGATTCTGGCTACCGGGATCCCCCACGCATCTCTGACTTTCGGGTCGAGCGAAACGAAATTCTCGTACCGGGGCTGCATTTCGCCATGCGCGCTCATAACCCAGACCGGCGTATCGCGGCCAATCGCGACCTGGATGCCGTATCCGCCCGGGAAGTCCTTCGATGAGTCCTTTTCGCAGAAGCTGGGAATGTAGAGGCCCGTTCCACCGAAATCGAATCCGTCCTCGTTGAGACCAATCTCGACATCCTCTTTGGAGACTGCACCAACCTGCGTGTATGAGACGTGGTCGCACAGGTAGCGGCCCAGATGGCCCGACGATCCGCCCACGCCCGACGGGTGTTGCGCGGATCTCGAGTTCAACATGATCCGCACGCTTTCGATCGCCGACGCGCAAAGCACCACGACCTTTGCCTCAACTGTCTGCGCCTTCTTGGTCGAACGATCGATGTACTCAACGCCCGTCGCCTTGCCCGATCGCGGATCGATCACCAATCTGCTCACGACGGAATCGGTCCGAATCTCGAGCCGTCCAGTTGCCAGAGCGAGCCTGACGGCAAGCGGAATCCTATGGTTGTCGTACTTGGTCTTCCTGGCGTACGTCACCCGGACGTTCGGAAGCCTTTTCTCGACATTGTTGAGGAAAGCCGCTTCCATCTTGGTCGTCTTCGCCGGCCCGATGAACTCTCCGTCCGGACAATTGGGGATACCTTCGGCTTTTCCGTAGACGCCGAGCGTCCTCTCGACGATGTCGTAGTAGGGCGCCAAGTCTTCGTATGACAACGGCCAATCGACGCCATCCCCACGGACGCTTGCGGCTTTGAACTCGTAATCCGACATCCGAGGCGTATGTCTCCACCAAGTGTGCAGGCGGCCGCCCAGTTGCCGGCCCCTGAACCAAAGGAACTTGTCCTTGCCCGGCGTGGTGTAGGGGTTTTCCCTGTCGCTGACGTAAAACCGCTTTGTCGTCTCGGCGAATGACGAGCACCGAATCTGCACGTGTTGTCCCCGGGCCGCCGAACGGACGCGCCCTGCAATCCCCATCGCCCGTAGCTCCGCATCGGCGGGAAAGTCGCCGTCGATGTCCAGGTTCCGGCCGGCCTCTAGTAGCACGACGTTCAGGCCACCTTCGGTCAGCTCCTTGGCAGCCCACGATCCAGAGGCGCCGGAGCCGACGACAATGGCGTCGTACGTCAGTTCGCTTGTGCGCATACCTGTTCGTCTCGTTTCATACGTACTTGTTGTTTCCTCGCGGGTAGCGGCCACGACACATCGGACCGCGTGTCCTTTGAGGATATGCGCGCTCACCGCCGTACACCGCCGATTTGACTGCGGCAGGCGTTGCTGAAAAGCCCACGCAGGCGGCATCTTCCCGCCGCTAGGCAGAAAACCGCACCCTTCCTGCGGCGGCGGTGCTATCGTCGTGCCGCTCAGACTCGGCGAACTTTTGCGCCCAACATAAGGAGCTGGATGTTGGCTCACGGCGAAGTGGATCCGCACGAAGCGGAACGCACTATGTGGGACGTGATTGTCGTCGGCACGGGCATGGGCGGTGGGGTGCTGGGTTATTCGCTTGCCAAGGCCGGGCGCAGGGTGCTGTTCGTCGAGAAGGGACGCTCGACCCTGCCGGGGGCGCCGGGCACGATTCGCGCTTCGATGCCCGAAGTGGCCGAGCCGCAGGCGAGCCGTTCCGCTGCATCCTACTACGACGCACTGGCCCGGGCCGGGCGCTCCACCGATGAGATCGAAGACGTTACCGGCCGCTCCGCGCGGCGTTTTTTGGCCGGGATAGGCAGTGGGACCGGCGGGTCCTCGGCGCTGTATGGCATGGTGTGCGAGCGATTTTTTGCTCGCGATTTCACTCCCCGGCAAGACTTTCGCGACCCCGGTGATTCCACGGTGCCGGAGGCTTGGCCGATCAGTTATGACGAAATGCGGCCGTGGTATGCGGCAGCGGAAAAGCTGTTTGGCGTGCGTGGCCAGTCCGATCCCCTAAGGCCTGAGGCAGCTGATGCCAATCTGCCTGCTGCGCCGCCGTTTTCGGAAGTGAACCAGCCGCTGGTCGACCATCTGGCTGGGCAGGGATTGCACCCCTACCACCTCCCGATGGCCTGTGATTACACCGACGGCTGTACCACCTGCCAGAGCTACCTATGCCACCAATCGTGCAAAAACGACGCCGCCCGCAACTGCCTGCAGCCAGCCCTCGCCGAGCATGGCGCGCAGCTGCTGACGGAATGTCGGGTCGTCGGTCTGGACGCTGACGCCACCCAGGTCCGCCAGGTGATCTGCGAACACCCCTCCGGGAGGTTGGCACTGAAGGCCAAGGTAGTGGTGCTCGCCGCCGGCGCGCTGATCACCCCTGTCCTGTTGCTCAATTCCCGATCCGGCGATTGGCCGCGCGGATTAGCCAACGGCTCAGATTGGGTAGGACGCAACTTGATGCGTCACGTGGCTGACCACATCGAGGTCTGGCCGCAACGCGGTTGCAAAATCACGGCCGAAAACAAGCAGATCGGGCTTAACGATTTTTATTTCTGGGAAGGGCAAAAATTCGGCACCGTGCAGTCCGGTGGGGCGATGCCGCCCGTGGCGGCGCTGACCAACCATCCCGGCTGGGGGCACAAGGCCCTGCGTGCGATTAGCCCCGTGGCGCGTCCGCTCTACGAGCGATACTTCAGCGGCGGGCTGGTGCTCGTGGCGATCATGGAAGATCTGCCCTATCTGGACAACCGCGTACTTCCATACGATCAGCCAAGCACGGACGGCCGCCAACGACTTCGACTTCAATATCGCTTGCATGCCAATGAGATTCAGCGCCGCGAAGTGTTCTTACGCCAGGTAAAACACGTGCTGAAACCGTTTCGCAACATCACCCTCGGAAGCCCTAAAAGCAATGCGGCCATTGCTCATGTCTGCGGCACGTGCCGGTTTGGGACCGACCCGAAAACCAGTGTGCTGGACCCGCAAAACCGTGCGCATGAGGTGGAGAACCTGTACGTGGCGGATAGCTCGTTCTTCCCGTCCAGTACCGGTATGAATCCCAGCCTGACGGTCGCGGCCAACGCCTTGCGCGTTGCCGCGCACGTGAACCAGGCGCATTTCGCGCATTCCATCGCGTCCTGATTGCGGTGCGGGCGGCCCTCGAGCCCACCCACACGCGGCGCGTTGCAGCGCGACTAATTCATTGTGGTTGGCGACTTTTCGACGCCGACGCGAGTACCCAACGACCGCCGGGTCGATCAGGCGACACGTTGTAAGCGCGCGAACTCTTCTAAGAGATCGGCAGCGGCCGCAACGCTTTCGCCGGGTTTGGTCATTTGGGTGGCGACCTCACGGGCCCGGGCGACGTATTCCGGAGCGAGGATGGTGCGCAGGTCCGCAACCAACGACTCCCGTGTGGCACTCGAAAACCGCCGGGCGGTTCCGACTTTCAGCCGCTTGACCACAGTTCCCCAAACCGGTTGATCGCCCAGCATCCAGAGGATCAGGGTGGGAACCCCTGCGCGCAGTCCCGCGGCGGTGGTGCCCGCGCCGCCGTGGTGAACGACCGCGCGGCACGCCGGAAGGACGGCGGCGTGGTTCACCGCACTGACCACCTTGACGTGCTCGAGATCTGGAACGTCAGGGTAGTCACTCCACCCGGAGCAGACCAACGCTCGTTCGCCCAATTCGGCGCACGCCCTGCTGATCAGGGTAAGGGTGTCAATGGGGGATTCGACCGGCATGCTGCCGAAGCCGAAGTAAATCGGTGGTCTACCGGCGGCGACCCATGACAGGACCTCGTCATCGGTCTCTGTCGGCAATTCCATCGTCAGCGCGCCAACGAAGGGGCGCTGGGCGGTCCGATTCGCCCATTCCGATGCGAGCCCCGGAAAGCACACGTCGTCGTATGCCTGGATCTCCAGTGATCCACGTAGAGTGATTCGCTGCGGCGCAGGCCGCTTAGCCTTGGGCAGACCCATGTCCCGGCGTTGTGCGTCTTGGACCTTCTTCCAAAGACCCCAAAGCAGCCACTCTCCAGCCGTGATTGCGGTGCGGCCCAACGGGCCCGGCAGGAGTGGCAGGAGTTTACCGTTGGGCCGCAACGGGAGGTGGTCCAGCGTTGCCAACGGAATGTTGTGATATTCCGTTACGTCCGCGGCGATCTCCTGGTACGCCAAACCGGTGAATAGTAGATCCGCGCCCTCCGCCAAGTCCATCAGTGTCGTGTTCATCTGACCCCACCATTGGACGCTCGGCTCCCAAGCCTCACGCCAAACGCTGACGCGATTCCGAATTCTCCAAAAATTGTCGGACAGATCCTTCCAGAGATTGCGGTGCGCCTCCAACATCGCCTTGTTTTCCAGCCCGTACGGGACGGCCACCAGCCCAGCCGCCTCAGCGAAAC
This sequence comes from Mycobacterium sp. NGS17, assembly GCF_059813205.1. Lineage (NCBI taxonomy): Bacteria > Bacillati > Actinomycetota > Actinomycetes > Mycobacteriales > Mycobacteriaceae > Mycobacterium > Mycobacterium sp. NGS17. Next base: position 17,055 of record NZ_JCALED010000004.1, read on the forward strand.
CAACCTGGTCAGGAGACGCGGCCATGCGCACCTCGTGCCCCCGCCGCAGCAGCTCACGGCCGACAGCGACGCACGGCTCGATATCCCCGCGAGTTCCATAACCTGCCAGCACAAATTTCATCGCGGATCTTCGCCTTTCGCCAATCTTGCGCATCCGTCAAATGAAAGCGGCTGCGCAGGTTGCCAACCCGCCGTCGGCAGCTTATCCCCAGAATTAGCTCGAAAGGGTGAAAATCGCACGCCAATGGCTCCGAATTCACGAAGTTTCCTCAATCCACCCTCACCGGACCGTGGCGGACAGCCCACTCCGGCGGTTCTCTGTTTGTGGTACCCAGCATTCATCCAGGCGTGACGTCGATGCCCAGCTGCAGGCGGCGTGCGGCCGCCAATCGAAAATGAGCCGGATATGATCGACTCCGACCGCACGCGTGCCCGCATCGCGTGCCGGACATAACCTCTCCGCAGGCGAACCGGAGGCTTCGGCTCTTGTCACAATCTGTGCTCATCACTGGTGGGGCAGGCTTTATCGGGTCCGCGCTCGCGCGCCGTCTGGTCACATCCGGCTACGACGTCGCCGTCATGGACGTGCTGCATCCGCAGGTGCACGGTGAAGGCCGCGCGATCGACCTGCCCCAGTCCGTGCGCATGTTCACCGGTGATGTGACGCATGCTCCCGATTGGGACGCTGTGCTTCGGTTGTTCCGCCCTTCTCAAGTCGTCCATTTGGCGGCCGAGACGGGAACGGGACAGTCACTGTCCCATGCGACACGCCACGGTTCGGTGAACGTAGTAGGAACCACCCAGCTCCTTGATGCGCTGAGCCGTTCGGCACTCGTGCCCGACCAACTCGTCTTGGCATCGTCGCGGGCCGTCTACGGCGAAGGAGCGTGGCAATGCGGCACACAAACCTTCTATCCGCAGCCGCGCAGCCACGCGCAGCTGCGGGCCGGTATCTGGGATCCCAAGGGCCCCAACGGTCAACCTGCGGCGCCGCTTGCGAGCTGCGCGGGCCAAACCGAGCCCCGCCCGACCAACATCTACGCTGCAACCAAGCTCGCGCAGGAGCACATGTTGGCGGCCTGGACGGCCGCGCATGACACCAATCTCAGTGTGCTGCGCTTGCAGAACGTCTACGGGCCAGGCCAGTCGCTGACCAATGCATACACCGGAATCGTCGCTCTGTTCGCGCGGTTGGCGCGGGAAAAGAATGTGTTAGAGGTGTATGAAGACGGTCGCATCGTACGCGATTTCGTTTTCATCGACGATGTCGTCGACGCGATATATGCAGCGGTTCAGACTCCCTCGACCCGTGCACGCTGCCTCGATATCGGGTCGGGTGTGGCGACCACCATCCATGAGCTTGCCCGCAAGATTGCCGCCATCTGCGGCGCTCCGGAACCAACGGTCGTGTCAAAGTTTCGGGATGGTGACGTGCGCGCCGCGAGTTGCAACATCCATCCGGCCGAACATTCGCTGGGCTGGCGCCCGAGGTGGGCGCTCGAGGATGGTCTCCATTCACTTCTGGAATGGATCGGGCAGCAACACGATGTACCGGCGGGGCCGCCGATCACGCCGGCTCCTGCCGTGCCGTAGCGGCTCACGATGAGAACCGCCACCGGCCTTTCGCCGTACACCGGTGTGGGCGCGGACGGTGAAGGCTCCTTGGGCCACCCGCGAGACGCGGCGCAGCCGTTGGAGTCGTGTGCAACAATGCGCCAGTCAAAGAACGTGTCCTCGTGCCCAGGTGGTGATCTTGCTCAAGACCCGCGGCGATAGCCCTGTCGAAGGGGCACAGGGTCGCCGCGCACCACAGACCGGTTTTCGCGCGGACATCGAGGGACTGCGCGCCGTCGCGGTGATCGGCGTCGTCCTCTTTCACGCCGATGTGCCCGGTGTGGGCGGTGGTTACGTGGGCGTGGACGTCTTCTTTGTGATCTCCGGCTTCCTGATCACCGGGCTGCTATGGCGCGAGGTCAGCACCACGGGCACCATCGGGCTGCGCCGGTTCTACGGTGCGAGGGCCCGCCGGCTTCTACCAGCGTCTGCTCTGGTGGGCATCGTCACCGCTATTGGCTCGGTGCTTCTACTTCCCCCGTTGCGGGTCCCGGACGTCCTTGATGACGGCCTTTGGAGCGCGCTGTATGTCGGCAATTACCGCTTCGCCCTGCAATTTCGCAACTACTTTGATGCGAAGCTGCCGGCATCGCCTTTTCAGCATTACTGGTCCTTAGGCGTAGAGGAGCAGTTCTACTTGGTGTGGCCGGCCGTGATCATCGGCACGGCTTGGCTCATCCGGCGTGTGGGTCGCCGTGGCACGGTCGGCCCCGAGCCGTCGCGACGGCCCTACCTGGTAGTCCTTGCGCTGATTGCCGCCGCTTCGTTTGCGCTGTCGGTGGTGGTCAGTTACGTCGTGCCTTGCGTAGCCTTCTATTCGCTGCCCACACGGGCCTGGCAACTGGGTCTCGGCGGCCTGGTGGCACTTGCGGCAGGTCGATTGGGCCGGCTTCAGGCATTGCCCGCGGCCATCGCGGGATGGTCAGGACTGGCCCTCATCGTCGCGGCTTACCTGGCATTGAGCCCGACCACTGTCTACCCGGGGACCGCGGCGCTATTACCAGCGATCGGTACGGCGTTGGTGATCGGCGCCGGCTGTGCCGGCCCTCCTCGGGGATGCGGTCGCTTGCTGGAATTGCCTCGGATGCGCGCGGTCGGCCGGGTCTCGTACTCGTGGTATCTGTGGCACTGGCCGGTGCTGGTGTTCGCGCCCGCCTTGCTGGGCCATCCGCTCGGCTTGGCAAGCAGATCTGCGGCGGTCCTGCTATCGGCCGGCCTGGCGGTGCTCACGCTTCATCTGATCGAAAACCCGCTCCGATTCGCGCCGCTCTTACGTCGATCTTCACTGCGCAGTCTCGCACTCGGCGGTGCCGCCACCGCGGTGGCGGCCTGCGTGTGTGTGGCGTTACCAGCAGTGGTGCCGACCCCGGTCGGGCGCGGTGCGCCAGCTTCGGCACTGACCGTGACGGCGACGCCTCGACCCACGGGACCCGACATCACGGCATACGACGCGGCAGTGCAGCGCGCATTCGCACAAGTCCAGGCCGCCGTCGCAGCCTCTGTCGAGTTGCGAGCCGTACCGTCGAACCTGGACCCGCCACTTGCCGATGTGGCAGCCGAACTTGAGCCCCTGTTCCTCAACGGCTGCATGCGCACGTTTTTCCAAGCGGGACAGCCGGAATGCGTGATGGGAGATACCGCCTCCGCGACGACTGTCGCGCTGGTCGGTGATTCGAACGCCGCGATGTGGGCTCCGTCGGTCCAGCAAGTCGCCGCGCAGCGGCACTGGCGCCTGGAGATACTCAACAAAGCGGCCTGCCCTTTGATGGACTTGCCTGTCACCAACCCCCTGCGTCGCACGCTGACCAAATGCGATCAGTGGCGGGATCAAGTGATCGGCCGATTACGCGCGGAGCGCCCACGATTGGTGCTACTAAGCGTATGGCGCGGGTACGGCCCAGGCGGCGGCTACCTGCCGGGCTTTACCGCATACGATCCAGCGTGGCTCGACAGTTTGACCCACCTGGTGCAGCAGCTCCGCGGCTTCGGCGCCAAGGTACTGGTGCTCGGGCCGATTCCGGATCCAAAAATCGTGCCGCGGATATGCCTGTCCGGAAACCTCAACAATGCGACGGCCTGCTCGTCACCGAAATCCACGGCGGTGAACAGCTCTGGTATTACCGCTGAATCCGCAGCGACCAAAGCCGGCGGCGCACAATACGCCGACCTCACGGATCTGTTCTGTACCGCCGACCGCTGCCCGGCCATCGTAGGTAACACCTTGGTCTACTTTGATGAGGATCACCTGACGGCCGAATACCCGCGGGTTTTGGCACCGGTGATAGGGGCGCTGGCCGACCGCGCAATGGCTGGCGGATGACGCTTCGGGCGTTGTGAGTTGACGCCGCCGCCAGCGGCGGACACATCGCGTGAAATCGCTGCGTCACCTATCAGCTATACGCGCTGTGTCACTCTGATATCGCGCGGAGTCGACTTATCGCATTGCAGGACAAGCACTTTGGGTAAACAGAGACCCGACGTAACGACGAACTCGCCGGCCGCACAGACTAGCGTCGCGCACACCGGTGCGGCCGAGGTCGCGCCTTCGCCGCCAACGCGAGCGGTGGGACCGGGTCAGAAGACCTGCGGCAGGCGAGAGTGCCAGGCCGGTGTGCCCGGTGCGCGCACTGCCTATGCTGGAGCGAGGATCAGCGATTGGAACCAGGGCCGCGAAGGGCTTTATTCAATGGCGCAAGTGGGCGTCTAGCAGTGGCTACGGCCGTTTTGCGGTTGGCGATTCTCTAATGCTGTAGCGTGCGCCTGTGACGGCTCTAACGATGAAGGGCTGGCACCCCACACGACGACAGAACGGGCCGAATGAGCGACCCCATCCCCATCGAATCCACCACGCTAGGCCGTACGATCAGCGACTCGCCGACTCGCCTGCTATCTCGCCGATTCCTCGCCGCGATCGTCTCCCTCGGCGCAGTGCAGCTGATGGCCCAGATGGACGGCAGCATCGCGATCGTCGGTCTTGCGAAGATCCAGAATGAACTGGGTTTGTCGGATGCCGGGCGGAGCTGGGTCATCAATGGCTATGTGCTGACTTACGGCGGCCTGCTACTGGTGGGTGGTCGCCTGGGGGACACCATCGGGCTCAAACGCACCTTCATCGGAGGGGTGACTCTGTTCAGCATCGCCTCAGCGGTGTGCGGCTTCGCCCATGACGGAACCACCCTCGTTGGTGCCCGGTTGCTGCAGGGCGTGGCCGGCGCGGTTCTCGCGCCGACCAGCATCGCGCTGGCGGCGACCACGTTCCCGAAGGGACCGGCACGAAACGCCGCGGTGGCGGTGTTCGGCGCGATGGCCAGCCTCAGCTCCGTGATGAGCCTGGTGGTTGGCGGGGCACTCACCGGGCTGTCTTGGCGGCTCGTTTTCCTGGTGAACGCGCCGATCGGGCTGTTGGCGATCTACCTCGCTCGCACCGCTCTGCGGGAAACCGAGCGGCAGCGTATGAAGCTGGACGTCGCCGGGGCTGTATTGGCTACGGTGACCTGTATCTCCGCGGTGGTCGCCGTCTCGATGGCGCCGGAGAAGGGTTGGCTGTCAGGCCCGGCGGTTGGTTTTGGTGCGGTGGCATTGGGCGCTTTTGTGGCGTTCATCATTGTCGAGCGCAACGCGGAGAACCCCATCGTTCCGTTTGACTTGTTCTTCGACCGCAGCCGGGTAGCGACCTTCGCCACCGTCTTCCTCTCCGGTGGCGTGCTGTTAACCCTGAGCGTGATGGTCACCCTCTTCGTGCAGAACATCATGGGCTTCAGCGCCCTGCGCGCGAGCGTCGCGTTCATCCCGTTCGTCCTCGCGGTGGGAACCGGCGTCGTCGTGTCGTCGCGGCTGGTGGCGCGATTCCCACCGCGGTTGCTGGTGCTCGCCGGCGGCTTACTGGTATTGGGTGCGATGCTGTACTGCTCGACGCTCCACTACGGAATCCAGTACTTCCCGAGTCTGGTGGCGCCGCTCGTGGTGGGCGGTATCGGCCTGGGCGTAGCCAGCGTCCCCGTCGAACTGTCAGTGATCGCCAGCGTCGGACCAGACCGGATTGGTCCCACGTCCGCGATCTCGCTTGTACTGTTCAGCCTCGGCGGCCCGGTCGTCCTGTCCATCATCCAAGCCGTCGCCACGTCGCGCACGGTGTCTCTGGGCGGCACGAACGGGCCGGCGAAGTCTATGAGCCCCGCGCAACTGCATGCGCTGGATCAGGGTTACACCTACGGGCTGCTGTGGCTGGCCGGGGTGTCCGTCCTCGTCGGAGTGGCGGCCTTGTTCATCGGTTACACCGCGCAGCAGATCGCGCAGGCCCAAGAGGTCAAGAAAGCCATGGACACTGGGGATTTGTAGGCCTGGTACCGGTCTACCGCGGCGAAAAATGCTCGGCTACGCCATCGGACTCGGTCCCACGGATGGTCTAACGCCACCTACTGCCTTGACGGTCTCCCATCGCCGATCAGGCTTGACCGCTTCTGGCGAGCGAACTCTTCCAAGCGGTCGGCTGCGGCCGCGATGCTTTCGGCGGGTGTGTTCATACGGGTGGCTATCTCTCGGGCACGGGCCACGTATTGCGGTTCGAGGATGGTACGTAGGTCCTCGACCAGCGCTTCCTTGGTGGTAGAAAAGCGCCGCGCCGTCCCCACCTTCAGTCGTTTGACCTGCACGCCCCAAAGCGCCTGATCGAGCCAAGTTGAAACGACCAACTGGGGGACTCCGGCGCGGAGCCCTGCGGCCGTGGTGCCCGCGCCACCGTGGTGGACGACCGCGCGGCAGGAGGGAAACACGGCGGCGTAATTCATCGTGCCCACAACCTTGACATGGTCCAACGGGGGAACGTCGCTGAAGTCAGTCTCGGCGGCGCAAATCAGTGCCCGCTCCCCCAACTGAGCGCAAGCCGCGCCGATCATCAGGATCGTCTCGGCGGGAGACTTGACAAGCGTGCTGCCGAATCCAAAGAAGATCGGCGGCGTTCCGTCGGCGATCCACGAAGCAACCTCGGCATCGGCATCGGTCGGCAACGTCATCGTCAGTGCACCCACGAAAGGCCGTTGGCCATCCCATTTCGCCCATTCGGCTGCGAGCCCCGGAAAGCAAGCTGCATCGTACGCTTGAATTTCAAGCGATTTGCGTTTTCTGATTCGGTGCGGCAATGGACGCGTAGTCTTGGCTAAGCCGAGTTCGCGGCGCTGCGCGTCCTCGACCCTCTTCGCTACAAGCCAATCGAGCCATTCGATCGTCGTCAGAAAAGAACGCATGAGGGGAGCCGGAAGAAACCTGAGCGCCTGGCCATTAGGCCTTATCGGATAGGTATGCAGGGTGGCGAGCGGAATGTCGTAGTAGTCCGCGACGCTAGCAGCGGGCTGCTCGCCGATCACCAGGGTCAGTATTACGTCGGCCCCGTCGGCGAGTGACGTCAGCGTCGTCCTGGTCTCGTCCAGACACTGATTCAGCAACTTCCAATCTTCTCGCCCCAAGCGGACCAAATCCTTGATCTTCCAGGGGTTTCGGAACAAATGCGTCAAGAAGTCGCGGTGCAAATCCTGCCACGTCCGGGCATCCGGTCCGCACGCCTCCACGCTTAGTCCAACCGACTTGACGAAGTCGACCAGGTCGGGAGCGACAGCCATGTGCACGTCGTGGCCTCTGCGTTGCAGCTCTTGGCCGATGGCAGCGCAGGGCTCGACGTCGCCACGAGTTCCATAGCTTGCCAGCACGAACTTCATTTCGGATTTTGACCTTTCGTGTGTCGACGATTCTCCGAATGAAAGTGGCGACCCCCCGGAGGCTGCCCTGTTTCGGATCATAACCCGATTCGCGTGGTGCCAAACTCAAAACTCACTAGACACGCCGAGATCGAAGAATTGGCGTGGAGCGTGAGCAAAATGCCTACACTTCGGGCTGTTTCAAGGCGCCGACGCGGAGCGACGGTTGCTACACGCGCGATATTCGACGGATTGGGCTGGGTGCGCCGCGCCGAACGGCGAGCGCCGCACTGCCAGCGCAGTGACGTCTGCCCCAGCGCGGCGCTCACCGAGCGTTGCAGCGTGAATACGTCGGTGGTCACGCTGATCACGGGGCGATGCCGGGATCTGCGTGGCCGGCAAATTATGTTTTCGAGGTGAACTGCGGCTCGGCTTATCAAAGTTTTGCTGCAGTGGCGTGGCATGCTTCCGGGGCGGCGCGACTCCATGGGCAGCGCCAAAGAGCCGATAGACATGAGCCGGCAAGGTAAGGTTCGGGCGGTGCCAGCCCGGATACGCCCCCTTCGAGCATCCAGAACACGCCGCGCCTCGAAACGTGATGCGCTGCCGGACAATCGGCTCGCGTTCGCGGACCACGCCGTGTTCGCAGAACACACCGCCAACGGCCGGAACCTGGTCATCCAGGTCGTGTTCATTTACGAGCACGCTATCGACATCGATGGGGTGAGGCGGTTCAACCGAAATCTGGGTCGCGGGCTGCTGGGGCGGCGCATCGAGCGTTCATCGTTCGGGCGATATCGGTGGGTGACCAACCATGTTCCATCGGACGTCGACGTGGCCGAGCGTCCCCGGCCACGTGCCGAACTCAGCGACTGGGCCGACGAACGCTCGCAGATGCCCACCGATTCGGAATCGGGTCCCGGCTGGCATATCGGCGTCCTCCCGCTTACCGACGGCTCGACCGCGGTCAGCTTGGTGGTTTCGCACTACCTCATCGACGGCTTCGGGCTCGCCCTCGTGATCGCTGATGCGTTAATAGACAAACAGCTCGAACTTGGCTACCCGCAGCCACATTCGCGCACCCCACTGCGCGCCATCGCACAGGACGTCCGCGAAGCCGGGCGGGACGCGCGCGAAGTCGGCCGCGCGCTTGCCGTCGCAGCAAAACTGGCCCGTCGCCGTCGGCCGGACAGTACCCCGGCAACGGAATCGCGACCCGTCGCCGTCAGCGGAGGCGGGGCCGATGAAGGCGTTGTCGTGCCGGTCGTCACCTTGCATATCGACGCGGACGAATGGGATGCGCGCGCAAAGACTCTGGGCGGAACTGGTAGGACGCTACTCGCAGGATTCGGAGCAAAACTCGGCGAGCGCATGGGACGTCGACGTGCCGGTGATGGTGCCGTCACCTTGCAACTCCCTATGAGCGCCCGCACCGAGGGCGATACACGTGCGATCGCGGTATCGTTTGCCCGCTTCAGCGTCGACCCGACCCCGGTGACAACGGATCTCGGCGACGTCCGCGCCGCGGTCAAGCAGGCGCTGGACACGCTGCGGGAGACACCAGATGAGTCGGTGCAGCTGCTGTGGCTGGTCCCGTTCACGCCGAAGCGGATATTGAGACGAATTGGCAATGCGATGGGCGCCGACCCGGATCACCCGGTGTTCTGCTCGAATCTCGGCGACCTCGGCTTCTTGGTGTTGGCCCTGGCCAGCAACGAGGCCGAATACGCCGTCATCGAAGCGGCCCTCAACAGGCTGCATCTCATCCGGGTGAGCGGGCAAAACTTAACGCGGCAACTGCTCGAGCGGACCGGTGGTCAAATGATGCTGCAGTCCTGGCGGATCGGCGACAAGATCGCCATCACCATCGAGGCCTATCAACCGGGCGCGAAAAACACCAAGACCGCTTTGCGCGAGCTGGCCGGGCAGACACTGGCCGAGTTCGACCTGACCGGTGAGATCGACTAAGCGGCACATCCCGGCTGCCGCAGTGCGGCGACTTCCCTGCGGTGCCTGGCACGTGGGCCCGGAACGTGACGGTTCACGCAACGTAAATTTCGCGGCCCCTGCGATGCGGCGCGACTGCAGGCTTACTCGTCAGACGCCTTGCCGGCTGCCAACCTGTCGCGCAGGCTCTTCGGCCGTATGTCGGGCCAGTTCTGTTCGATGTAGTCCAGGCACGCAGCGCGGTCGGCTTCGCCGTAAACCACACGCCAACCAGCCGGAACATCGGCGAAGGTCGGCCACAAGCTGTGCTGCTCCTCGTCGTTGACCAACACGAAAAAGCTGCCACTGTCGTCGTCGAACGGATTGACGCTCACCGAGTGATTCTCCAGATCCTGTAGTCGAGATTGAGTGAAACCGCCCCAAACGATACCCGGAAGCCCACAGCCACAGTGGTGGGTTCGGGCAAATGTTCCTGATGACGCGGGGCGCGGTACGGCCATCGCACCCGGCGCCAACTGTGCTGCGATGACCCGTTGGCGATGGAGCGTCGTCGGGCCACACACCGACAGCCACGCCGCTCGCCGAGGCAGGGCTCCGGTACGGGCGTCAACCGCCGCGAGCAAACACCCTGCCGCCACCGCGAGGCGGTTGTGGACGCGCACGGACGGCCGAGGAGAGGCCTGAGAGCGCGATACCCAAAGCGTCGCCGCCGCGGCGCCGGAGCGCCGGTAAGTGAGATCACGGTTATTGACGCTTGCGTAGCCGCTAAGCAGGACCGATCCCCCGCGACCGAGTGTGCGAGGGGCCCGTCGCCAAGCGGCGGGTCGTCACCGTCGATGACAACCGGATCGGCGGACGCGGTCACGGGGTCGCGATCCGTTCACAGCCTTGACTGTGAACACAGCCCAGCTAATATCACGGTTAGGTAACGATCTTATCAACTCTTTAAAATCGTCGGCGGCGCGCGTAATACCATCGCCCTGCCATGTGGGCCGCTGGCGGCACCGAAATCGCCGACGTGTAAAGGATCAAGCGGCGTGGGTGGTGGAGCTGGTAATCGGGGGACCGGGTCTTGAGTCAAGGAGGGGGCAAGGCCAGGTGGTCGTTGCCCGTAAGGAGGCGGAATGGTTGCATTCCGGGCCATCGATGATGATGATGCACGTCGATCGGAGTCATTGAGCTGTTCGCCCGGCGCGGCCAGGCCTGCCACCCCGGTTGCCATCATCGGTGTGGCGTGCCGACTTCCAGGGGGAATCGACTCGCCGGACCGGTTATGGGAAGCGTTGCTGCGCGACGATGACCTGATCACCGAGATCCCCGCCGACCGCTGGGACGCCGAGGAATATTACGACCCCGAGGCCGGGGTGCCCGGTCGGTCGGTGTCGAAGTGGGGCTCGTTCCTGGACGACGCCGCGGGGTTCGATGCCGAGTTCTTCGGGATCGAGGAGCGTGAGGCGACCGCGATCGACCCGCAGCATCGGCTGCTGCTGGAAACCTCATGGGAGGCAGTCGAACACGCGGGCCTCAACCCTGCGAGTTTGGCCGGGTCGCGGACCGCCGTCTACGTCGGCGTGTCGCACGACGACTACCTCTCGGTGGCGGCCGATTCCTACACTCAGGCGGGCCCGTACGGATTCCTGAGTAACAGTCGCAGCATGGCGTCCGGACGAATCGCCTACGCCATGGACCTACGCGGTCAGGCGATAACGGTGGATACCGCATGCTCGTCTGGGTTGGTCACGGTGCATCTCGCATGTCGCAGCCTGCACGACAGCGAATGCGATCTGGCGCTGGCGGGCGGCGTTTCGCTGACGCTGGATCCACGAAGATACGCCGCCGGATCAGCCGGCGGCGTGCTCTCGGCGACCGGGCGCTGCCACGCATTCGACGTCGCCGCCGATGGTTTCGCCATCGGCGAGGGCAGCGCAATGATGCTGCTCAAGCGGTTACCGGATGCACTGCGTGACGGGGACCGAATCTTGGCCGTGGTGCGCGGCACGTCCCTGAACAACGGTGGCCGAACTGCGGCCATCACCACACCGTCGCGGCCGGCACAAGTAGCCGCCTACCGGGCGGCCCTGGCAGCGGCGGGGGTGGAGGCCGGCAGCGTCGGCATGGTCGAGGCGCACGGCAGCGGCGACCCGGTCGGTGATCGGATCGAATTCGCAAGCCTGGCAGAGGTTTACGGCGCTGCCGGTCCCTGCGCGCTCGGCTCGGCAAAGTCGAATTTCGGACATAGCCAATCGATTTCGGGAACGCTCGGCTTGATCAAGGCGGCCCTGGCCCTGTGGCACGGCGCAATACCCGGGAATCAACGCTTTTCACGCCTGCCGGATGAGCTCGCGCAAATCGACACAAAGCTCTTCGTGCCGAAGTCGAATACGCCGTGGCCGAGCGATGACCTCCAACCGCGGCGAGCAGCGGTATCGGCCTACGGGTTCTCGGGTACTAACGCCCACGCGATCTTGGAGCAAGCGCCGCAAACTTTCGAGCCCGATGTAGAGGCCGAACGAGCGACATCGCTCCTCCAGCCACCGTTACTCTTGACGCTTTCGTCCACCTCGTCCAGCGAATTGCGCCGCACCGCAAGGCGATTGGCCAGCTGGATGCAGTCACATGACGAGGTGTCGCTGCCTGATCTAGCGTATACCCTTGCGCGCCGTCGTGGCCACCGCCCCGTGCGCACCACGGTCGTCGCCGCCAACCTCGACGAGGCGGCGGCGGGGCTGCTCCAGATCGCCGACGGCGAAACTTCGTATCGGGCGGCGGCCGGACGCGACGATCGGGGCCCGGTGTGGGTGTTCTCCGGTCACGGGTCGCCGTCGGCAATCATCGGGGCCGACCTGTTGGCCAACGAGCCGGCGTTTGCTGCCGCGATTGCGGCGGTCGAACCACTGATCGCGCAGGAGTCGGGCTTTTCGGTAATCGAAGCGATGAGGTCACCGGAGGTGATGACCGGCGTAGACCGGGTGCATCCGACGCTGTTCGCTATGCAGGTCGCGTTGGCGGCCACCTTGAAGTCCTACGGCGCGCGCCCCGGCGCGGTGGTGGGGCACTCGCTGGGCGAGACCGCGGCGGCAGTGGTCGCGGGCGCGCTGTCGCTGGCAGACGGGGTGCGGGTCATCTGCCGCAGCTCCCGGCTGATGGCGCGCATCGCCGGTTCCGGTGCGATGGCCCTGGTGGAAATGCCGGCGCAGCAAGTGCTTTCCGAGTTGATGGCCGGTGGGATCAGGGACGTTGTGATCTCCGTGGTGGCTTCACCCGAGTCCACCATCGTCGGCGGCCAAACCGAGACGGTGCGCGAACTGGTGAAAGCGTGGCAATCACGGACGGTGGCAGCTCGCGAAATCGTCACCGACGCGGCATGGCATACCCCGGTGGTCCAACCCATCCTCGATGAACTGTCGGAGGCGCTGGCTGAGCTGTCACCGGCAACGCCAGAAGTGCCTATCTACTCCGCGAGCCAGTTCGACCCTCGCGAGCTGCCGGTGTGCGATGCCCGCTACTGGGTCGACAATGTGCGGCGCACGGTGCGGTTCGCCGCGGCGGTCCAGGCCGCAATGCAGGATGGCCACCGGGTTTTCGCCGAGCTGGCGGCGGATTCCCTGCTCGACACATATCTCGAACAGAACGCTCGAAGCCTCGACATCTCGGTGGCCGCCTTGGCCGGCATGCGAAGCGAGCAAGCGCTGCGGCACGGGCTGCGCGGCCTCTTGGCGGATCTGCACAATGCGGGCGCAGCGGTCGACTTCTCCGCGCTTTATCCGGGCGGGCGACTGGTAGACGCGCCCCTGCCGACGTGGACGCACCGCCGGCTGCTGTTGGACCGTGACGATCACCAATCCTCTGCCACCGCCGCCGGATGCACTGTTTCGGCCCACCCGCTGCTGGGTGCGCACGTGCGCTTGCCGGAAGAGCCGGAGCGTCATGTCTGGCAGGGAGAGGTCGGCACCGCCGCCCAGCCATGGCTCGACGATCACCAGATCCAGTGTGTCCCTGCGCTTCCGGCGGCGGCCCACTGCGAGATGGCGCTGGCCGCCGCGCACACGGTGCTGGGCGAGATTTCGGAAGTCCGCGACATCCACTTCGAGCGGACGCTGGCGCTGGATGAGCAGACCGCGATCGGCGCTTCGGCGTCGTTGTCGTCCGCAGGGGCGGTCGAGTTCGCGGTGGAGGCATTCCGGGGCGGCGAGAGAACCCGGCTCAGCAATGCGGTCCTGCACGCCGCTGACGAACGACACCTCGCCGTGCGCGACATTGCCGCGCTTCTTGCCGCGCATCCGCGCAGCGAAGACGGCGACGAGGTGCGCAAGCGCCTGGACGAGCGGGGCGTTCAGTACGGTCCGGCGTTCACCGGACTTGGCGCGGTGCACACGGGCGAGGCGGGTAGCAGCGCCGTGGCCGAGGTCGCGCTCCCCCGTCAAATCCGCTCCGGTCAACATGATTACACCGCGCACCCCGCACTGCTGGATGCCTGTTTCCAATCGGTCGCGGCTCATCCGGCCATGCAGGCGGTTGGCGGGAACGTGTTGGCGTTGCCACACAGCATCCGCCGGCTGCGGGCCTACGCCTCGGCGCGCAACGCCCACTACTGCTACACACGCGTATCGAAAGCCGACAGTTCCGGGATCGAGGCCGATCTCGAGGTGCTCGATGAGCACGGCGCAGTCCTGCTCGTCGTAGAGGGGTTGCGATTGGAAACCGGTCTCTCCGAGAAGGACAGGAAAGACCGGGTTCTGGCCGAGCGGTTGTTGACCATCCAATGGCGGCAGCGAGAACTGCCCGACGTCGAATACGCCCATCCCGGAAGCTGGCTGCTGATCAGCACCACCGCCGTCGCAGACGTTCTGGCCACCGATTTGCCCGACGCCCTGAAAAGCCACGGCTCGCAATGCACCACCGTGTCCTGGACACCGCACGCTGACCACGCAGTGAACAGCCAACAGCTTCGGAAACATCTTCTCGGCACTGGGTTTACCGGCGTAGTGGTACTGATGGGACCGCAGAACGGTGACTCGGTTGACCCCCAGCTGGGCCGCGAGTGTGTGGACCATCTGGTGCGGATCATCCGTGAACTGCCAGATCTCCCAGGCGAGTCGTCTCGCCTGTATGTGGTGACCCGCGCCGCTCAGACGGTGCTTTCCGGTGATGAACCGAACCTGGAACACGCTGGACTGCGGGGTCTGATCCGAGTGGTCGGCACGGAACACCCCCACTTGCGGGTCACTCATATCGATCTGGACCCCGACGCCGAAGCCGAACATCTGGCCCGGCAACTCGAGAGCGGATCCGAGGAGGACGAAACCGCTTGGCGTAACGGCGATTGGTATACCGCGCGGTTGTCACCCAGTCCGCTGCTTCCCGAGGAGCGGCGCACCACCGTAGCAGACCACGAGCGCGACGGGGTGCGCCTGCAGATCCGTACACCTGGCGCTCTGGAATCGATGGAACTCGTTGCCTGCGAACGGGTTACGCCCCGGCCCGGACAGATCGAAGTCGCGGTCAGCGCGGCCGGCGTCGATTTTACCGACGTCCTCTTAGCATCCGGTCGTCTCGCGCCGCGAGAACTCGACGGCCACCCAGCGCGGCTCGGCACCGACTTCGCCGGGCTGGTGACAGCGGTCGGGCCGGGCGTGGCCGATCACAAGGTGGGCGACCATGTCGGCGGCCTGTGTCCCACCGGCTCGTGGGGTACGTTCCTGACGTGCGATGCGCGCTCGGCCGTTACTCTGCCGGCCGGCCTTTCTGACGAGCAGGCGGCCGCAGTCACCACTGCGACGGCGACAGCCTGGTACGGACTGCACGATCTCGCCCACATCGACAGCGGCGACAAGATATTGATCCATTCCGGCACCGGTGGTGTCGGGCAGGCGGCGATCGCGATCGCCCGCGCGACGGGAGCCGAGATCTTCGCGACTGCCGGCACCGAGCAGCGCCGAGATCTGCTGCGCGACATGGGTATCGAGCACGTTTACGACTCACGAAGCATCGAATTCGCCGACCTGATACGCCGCGAGACCGGCGGCTATGGAGTCGACATCGTGCTCAACTCGGTCACCGGCGCCGCCCAGCGCGCGGGGATCGAATTGCTCGCGCACGGCGGACGATTCATCGAGATCGGTAAACATGACGGCTTCGGCGACCTCCGGTTGGGTCAGCTGCCGTTGCGGCGCAACCTCGCGTTCTACGCCGTGGACCTGGCCGCTATGTCCGAGAACCACCCGCACCGGCTGCGCGGGTTGTTGGACAAGGTGTATCGACTCAGCGCCGACGGTGTGCTGCCCATCCCGCACAGCACGCCCTACCCGATAGAGAAGGCCGCCAACGCGATTCGGGCGATGAGCGAGGCTCGACACACCGGCAAACTCGTGCTAGAAGTCCCCCGCACCGGGCGCACCCGGGTGAAGGTGCCGCCGGCGGCGGCCCGGGTCTTCCGCGACGACGGCGCCTACATCATCACCGATGGGCTCGGAAGCCTGGGGTTGTTCTTGGCCGAGAGAATGGCTTCTCCCGCTTCAGGGGAGGGCTGCGGACGCATCGTGTTGTCTTCACTCACGCAGCCGGCCCCCGAGGCGCTGGACAAGATTGAGCGCATCCGCGCGATCGGCGCCGACGTTGTGGTGGAGTGTGGCGATATCGCCGAGGAAGCTACGGCTCGGCGTTTGGTCATGGCGGCGACGGCCACCGGCCTTGCGTTGCGCGGGGTGGTGCATGCGGCGACGGTGGCCGATGATGCCGCTCTGACCGACACCACCGACGAGCTCATCCAACGCAGCTGGGCGCCAATGGTCTACGGCGCATGGAACCTACACCTTGCCACGGCCGGCCAGCCGTTGGATTGGTTCTGCTCGTTCTCCTCGGCAGCCGCTCTGGTGGGCTCGCCGGGACAGGGCGCCTGCGCCGCAGCCCACAGCTGGCTAGACGCCTTCACCTTGTGGCGGCGGGCGAAGGGGCTGCCGGCCACCGCGATCGCGTGGGGCCCATGGGGTCAGCCCGCCTCCGCCACCGCCGAAAATGTCGACATCGCCATCACCGCCGACGACTGCGCTTACGCGTTTGAGACGCTGCTGCGTCATGAGCGTGCCTACGCCGGCTATACGGTCATGAGCACCGCAACGACCACCTTCGCCCAACACACCCCCTTCTTCGAGGCGGTCCGCTCCGCTGGCCAAACTGCAAGGGGCGTAAGTAGATTGCGTGCCGAGCTCAAGGGATTGCCCTTCGACGAGTGGCCCACCCGGCTGCTGGGACTGATTTCCGACCAGGTCCGCCTGACCCTGCGCCGAAACGTGGATGTCGACCGGCCGCTCGCCGAGTACGGCATGGACTCATTGGGCGCGCTGGAGCTGCGCACCCGCGTCGAGACCGAAACGGGAATACGCATGAATTCCACCGATCTCGCCGACATCGGCACCATACGCGGCTTGGCGGAAATGCTGTGCGACAAGCTCGCAGGATCACATTGAACAACCGGAAAGGCTGATCGGTGCCACTGCGGATACTTCCTGCACGAGCCTCCGTAGGCACCCGCGCAGTCAACGGTGAAGCGTGCCTGGACAATCGCCTCGCCTACGTGGACCAAGCCCTATTCATGGGGCAGCGCGTCACGGGGCCGAAGCAGATCATGCAGGTTCTGTGGGTTTATGAGCACCCCCTTGACTTCGACGGAGTGAGGCGTTTTCACCACAATCTCAGTCGTGGGTTGCTGGGGAGGCGCATCGAGCGTTCGCCGCTGCCATTTGCCCGGTATCGATGGGTGTCCGACCCCGGCCCGACGGACCTCGATATCGCGGAGCACCCCCGCCCACGCGCCGACGTCAGCGACTGGGCAGATGAACGCTCACAAATCCCCGTCGACCCGGAATCTGGCCCCGGTTGGCATCTGGCCGTGCTTCCACTGACCGATGGCTCCACCGCGGTAAGCCTGGTGATTTCCCATTACCTGCTCGACGGTCTCGGACTTGTCGTGTCGGGGATCGAGGCCCTTTCGGGCATCACCCACGACTTTGGTTATCCACCGCCACGTTCGCGCACTCGACGGCGCGCGCTGGTGGAGGATGCCCGCCAAACGGCGCAGCAGGCGCCTGAGATCGGTCGGGCGCTTGTCGCGGCGGCACGGCAGGCCCGTAATCAGCGGCAGAACACCGCACAACCGCAGAAACCTCGGCCGCCAATGCTAAGCGACACCAACGACGTCGCAGATCCCGTCGTCGTGCCGACCGTCACGGCCTTGGTCGACCTGGCCGAGTGGGATGCCTGCGCGGCGGCGCTCGGCGGAACCAGTAAGACTCTGCTCGCCGGGTTCGTGGCGAAATTCGCGGAGCACGTGGGCCGCCGGCGCGCCGGTGACGACACCGTCACCGTGCAACTTCCCATCAGCACCCGGGCCGAGGGTGACATGCGCGCGAACGCGGTGTCGTTCGCGCGTGTCAGCGTCGACCCGACACGGGTGACGACAGATCTGCGTGAGGTGCGCGCCGCGATCAAGCAGGCGCTGGTGACCCTTCGGGAAACATCCACCGAAGAGTCCTCGCAGGTCGCTTCGCTGATCCCGTTCATACCGAAACGGGTCCTGAAACGGCTGAGCGCGCTGGACTACGCGATGCTCAGCGAAGCCCTGCCGGTGTTGTGCTCGAATCTCGGTGACCTTGGCTCGGTGGTCTGCCGCCTCGATGGCAGCGACGCCGAGTTCGTCACCGGACGACTGGGTTTTCAACACCTGACGCGACAGTGGCTGGAGCGCACGGGCGGCCTGATGACTGTGCAGTCCTGGCGCCTGCACGACAGAATCGTCATCAGCGTCGGCGCCTACCAGCCGGGCGCCGACAACACGAAACTGGCCATGCGCGAGTTGGCTGCGCGCACGCTGGACGAGTTCAACCTGACAGGCGACATCACCTAACGCGGTCGCGAGGGAGCCGGGTCACGACTTCAGCACGAGTTTGAGCTGTTCCCCGTACAAAGCGAGCGATTCGCCGGCCATCATGTCGTCGTGGCCGCAGTCGACCGGATACACCGTGATGGCACCTTCGACGTATGGGTTCCAGTTTCGCGGGTCTGACGACTCGTTGCCGACGTCTCGCAGGGCCGAAAATATGATCACTTCGCCATCGAACACGCCGGGCACATGCTGTCGCAGGTGCGACCCGTTCGAATTGTAATTGTCAACCACGAACTCGAAGATTTGCCTCGGCGGGAGAATCAACTCCACCGCCTTTCCCTGCTGGCGGATCAGTTCCTCAGCCCGCTCGTAGGTGAGTGGCTCCGCGTGTTCGGGAACAGCGATGCGGTTGGATCGCAACGTAAGGTCCAAGATGCGACTCTCGCCCTGAATCTCCTCCGGCGCAACGGTATTCGTGGGCCCGCTATCGCCGAGCACCGGGTCCAGCATGATCAAACGCTGGACTTCGCAGCCGCGCCGGCGAAGCTCGACGGCCAGTTCATGGGCCACTGGCCCGCCGAAAGACCAGCCAAGCAGGTTGTAGGGCCCCACTGGATAAAGGGCCTGCAGTCGATCGGCATAGTCCTTCGCCATGTCACGAATCGATTGCCGGCCAAATTCGCCGTTGTCCGGGATTTGGTTGATTCCGATGATCGGGCAATCGAGGTAATCGCCCAATACCCGATACGCGTAACTCAGGCCGAGACCTTCATGGACGCAGCACAGCGGGATGCCCGTGCCCTTCTTGAGGACTTCTATCGGCAGCAGTTCCGCCGCGCTGTCATCGCTGCTCAGTTGCCGACTCAGGCTCCGAACCGACGGCGCGTCCAATATGGTGCGCACCGCGAGGTGGGCATCCAAAGTCTTGTTGATCGTGGCGATCACGCGCATCGCCAACAATGAATCACCACCCAAATCGAAGAACGAGTCCTCGACGCCGACGCGATCCAGCCCGAGGATTTGGGCGAAGATGCCGGCCAGCGTCTCCTCGATCGCGTTCGCCGGGGCCCGGTAGCGTTCGGCGACAACATATTCGGGTACCGGCAGGGCTCGCCTGTCGAGCTTTCCGTTGGGCGTCAACGGCAGCGCTCTGACCGGCACCACCGCCACCGGCACCATGTAGGCCGGCAACCGCTCGGCCAGCTTGGCGCGCGTGGTCATCGGATCGGCGGTGCCGGTGAAGTACCCGACTAGGCGCTTGTCACCGGGGCGGTCCTCGCGAGCGATTACCACCGCCCGGTCGACCCCGTCGATGTCGGCCAATGCCGCTTGGACATCACCCAACTCGATGCGATAGCCCCGTATCTTGACCTGCTCGTCGGCACGACCGAAGTACCGCAACTGACCGTCGGGGCCCCAGCACACCAGATCCCCGGTCCGGTACATGCGCGCTCCCGGAGTCCCCGCACCGGCGAACGGACATGCCACGAACCGCGAGGCGCTCAACCCTGCCCGGTTCAGGTATCCATACGAGACCCCGGCACCGGCCACATACAACTCCCCTATCACGCCGGCCGGAACGGGGCGTAACCAGGCGTCGAGCACAAACAACGCCGCTTGTAGCACCGGCGAACCGATCGGCACCACGCCTGTCCCCGGCGCCAGCGGGGCGCTCATCGTGATGCCCATCGACGTCTCGGTCGGGCCGTACGCGTTGACCATCAGCCGCCCCGGCGCCCACCGGTTTACCACCTCAGCAGGGCAGGCTTCACCGGCCACCATCACGGCCAGCGACTCCAACCCCTCGGGTGCGAGCGCCGCGAGAGCGGAAGGAGTTTCGGTGAACACGTCGACGCGCTCGGCGATCAGCAAGGCCTTGAAATCTTCCGGTGAGGTCGCCACGGATTCGGGCACCACGACCACGCGCCCCCCATGCAGTAGCGCGAAGAAAATCTCGGACACCGAAACGTCGAAAGCCAGGGATTTGCATTGAGCCCAGGCGGCCGGCGTCGGCAAGTGTCCATCCACCACCTCGAGTAGCTGGACCGCGTTGTGGTGAGAGACGGCCACGCCCTTGGGGACACCCGTTGTGCCCGAGGTGTAGATGAGGTACGCGATGTCGTCGGGGGCCGGCCCCGGCAGACCCGTTGCTGGACAGCCGGGAATGCGGGTGTCGTCGACGTCGATCACCGGCAAATCGGACCCGCCCAGTCGGGCCCGCAGATCTGCGTTGCTGATCGCCGCGACCGGCGCGGCATCGGCCACCATGAACTCGATCCGGGCCGTTGGTACTGCGGGGTCGATCGGCAGATAAGCCGCACCGGACTTGAGCACCGCCAGGATCGCCACGATCGCCTCGGCCGAGCGGGGCAGGAGCAGCGCCACCACATCACCGGCACCCACGCCCTGATCGGCCAACAGGTGCGCCAGTCGGTTCGCCGCCTCGTCGAGCTGGCGGTACGTCATCGACCGCCCCTCGCACGTCAGTGCCACCGCGTCCGGGGCCCGCTCTACGTGCGCGGCAAACACCTCCGGAATAGACACCGACGCGGGCGCCAGGTGCGCCAACACTGCGCGGTTGCCCCACGCGTCCAGGCGGCCGTGCTCATCGGCGTCGAGGAGGTCGATAGACGACAGCGGCCGGGTGGGCTCGGCGGTCATGGCGACAAGCACCTTGTGGAATCGCGCGAACAGCGCGTCGATGCCGGAGCCGTCGAACACCTCGGCGTCGTACTCGACGCGCAGCCCGATTCGAGGACCCGGCATGGCGGCAACCGCGAGCGGGTAGTGGGTGGATTCGCTGGTGTTGACTTCGGTGACGGTCAGGTCGTAGTCGCCGGTCAACGCCTCGGTGTCGACCGGATAGTTCTCGTAGATGAACATGGAGTCGAACAGCTGGTCGTGATCGGTGAGGCGGTGGATCTCGGACAAAGCCAGATGCTGGTGCTCCAGCGTGCAATTGTGGGCGTCCTGCAGCTGATCCAGCAGGTCGGCGGCGGTGGTTGCCGTGGTGATTCGCGCCCGCACCGGCACCGTGTTGATCAACAGCCCCACCATCGACTCCGCGCCGGCCAATTCCGGCGGCCGCCCCGAGACCGCCGTACCGAAGACCACGTCATGCTGCCCGGTCAACCGCATCAGCATCTGGGCCCATGCCGCCTGCAACACGATGTTGACGGTGGTGTGACGCGAACGGGCCAACTCACCCACATCCTGGGTGGTGTCCTCCGGCACCTCAAACCAGGCCGCGGATCGCCGCGCCTGGCTCAGCTGACCCGGCGGACCCACCAGGGTGGGGGCATCCAGGCCCGCCAGCACCTCACGCCAAGCCGCTTGGGCCGCAGCGCGATCCCGCCCGATGAGCCACGCGACGAAGCTGCGATACGGTGCGGCCGCGGGCAGCGGGCGTCCGTAATAGCTGGCGAAGATCTCCTGCAGCAGGATCGGCAGCGACCAGCCGTCGAGCACGATGTGGTGATTGGTGAGCACAAACCGGTGCCGACCTAGTGCGGTGCGGATCAGTACCGCCCGAAACGCAGCCTGTTCGGCGAGGTCGCACACCGCGACGCGCTCAGCGGTGCAGACCTCCTGGACTTGCTCGTCAATGCTCATGCCGTTGGGATGCGGCTCGATATACCGCCATGGCACCACCGGATCAGCCGGGATGATCTGCACCGGCTCGTCCATTTGGGTCGAGAATCGGGCCGCCAGGTTGGGATGGCGCGTTACCACCGTTTGCAGCGCGGCGCGCAACCGATCGGGATCGAGCTCACCGATCACCGTGAAGTCCAGTTGCACCGCATACACGTCGTGATCGGGACCCAGCCCGGCGCCGGCATGGAACAAAAACCCCTGCTGCAACGGAGTCAACGGCAAGATGTCGGCGATATGGTGCTCCCGCTGCAGCTCATCGAGCTGCTGCTGGGTCAGATGAGCGGGAGCGAAATCGGACGGCGTGAACCCGCCGCCGCCGGTGCGGACGTGCGCGCAGATCCCGGCCAGGGCGTCGAACCACAACCGGCCCAGCCGGTCGACGTGCTCGCGATCCACCGCCGACGGCGCCCAGGTCCAATTCGCGTGCAGCTGCGGACCGGAGTCGGTGTCCAGGGTGCCGGCGTTGAGCTCGAGGGTGTGCATCAGCGGCATCGGTATGGCCGCGGCCGCCCGGGTGACCGATGCGACATCCTGGCAAACTCGCCACGGGTCGTGGGACACCTCGGCCGTCGCACCCAGTCGTCCCAGATAGTTAAACCCGATCACCGGGTCCGAGCCCCCCAACTCGACATCGGGGTTCACATATCGCAGCAGACCATAGCCCAGCGGGTCAGGCAGGGCACGCAGTTGCTCCTTGGCGTCTTTGACCAGCGCGCCCAGCGCCGCATCGCCGGCCACCACCCGATCCCAGGCCAACCCCCCGACGTTCAACGCCACCGGATACTTGGTGGTGAACCACCCCACCGTGCGAGTCAGATCCACATCGGCGGCCAGCTCCTCGTGGCGACCATGGCCCTCCACGTCGATGCCGATCGGCCCCCCAGCGCTTGCCGCGAACTCGGCCACGGCCAACCCGAATGCGATCAACAGAATGTCGTGCACCCCGGCGTGGAACGCAGTCGGCACCTCTCCCAACAGCATCCGGGTGGTCCCGACGTCCAGGGCCGCCGACAGATGACCCGCCGCAGCGAACGTATCCACCGCGGGCTGCAGCGCCGGAAGCACCGCCGGGGCCGCCGCCACCTGCCGCCACGCCTCGACTTGATCCACCACCGCGGGACTACTGGCGTGCGCGGCCAGCAACGCCGACCACCGGGCAAACGACGTGCCCGTCGCCGGCAACGCTATCGGCTGGCCACCCCGACGCTGTTCCCACGCCAGATTGAGGTCCTCCAACAGGATCCGCCACGAGACCCCGTCCACCGCCAAATGGTGAATGACCAAGGCCAACTGCCCGGTCGAGCCAGCCCACACCGCACTGAGCATCAGCCCGGCAGCGGGATCCAACCGTGACCGCGCCGCGACCAACGCATCCTCGGACAACACCTCGACCACCCGCAGGCACTCCCGGGCATCCACCTCGCCGGGCTCGGGCACCCTCAAGGTCCAACTCCGGGCACCATCGTCGACGGCGCGCAGCCGCAACATGGCGTGCCGGTCGAGCAGGGCCTGCACCAGCACCACGACGTCCGCCTCGCCAACCCCCACCGGGGCCTGCACCACCACCGTCTGATTGAACTGACCCACCGGACCATCCACGTTGGCCAACCAGCGCATGATCGGCGTCGCGACCACTGGCCCCAGCCCCTCGTCGACCGGGCCGCCGACACCCTCGACCGACCCGGCCACCCGAGCCAATCGCGCCACACTCTGCTCGACGAACACATCACGAGGCCGAAACACCAGGCCGGCCGCCCGCGCCCTGGCCACCACCTGCATCGACAAGATGCTGTCTCCGCCGAGTTCGAAAAATGAGTCGTCGACGCCAACCCGCTCCAGCCCTAGCACCTGGGCGTAAATGCCGGCCAAGATTTCCTCTGTCGGCGTCGACGGGGCGCGATACAGATCGCCCGCGGCGTACTCGGGTGCGGGTAACGCCCGCTTATCCAATTTCCCGTTCGCCGTCAACGGCAACGCCTCAACCACCACCACCGCCGCCGGCACCATGTACACGGGCAAGCGCTCGGCCAGCGCGGCACGGACTTCGGCCGGGTCGGCCGTGCCGGTCACATATCCCACCAGACGCTTATCGCCCGGGCGGTCCTCCCGCGCGAGCACCGCAGCCTGCTCGACCCCGTCCAGGGCGGCCAACGCCGCCTGCACTTCACCCAACTCGATGCGGTAGCCGCGGACCTTGACCTGCTCATCGGCACGCCCCACGTACCGCAGCTGCCCATCGGGACCCCAACACACCAGATCTCCGGTGCGATACATCCGCGATCCGGGCGCCCCCTCTCCCGCAAACGGGCATGCCACAAACCGCGACGCACTCAGCCCGGCGCGCCCCACATAGCCGACACCGACCCCGGCGCCGGCCACATACAACTCACCGACCACCCCGACCGGCACCGGACGCAACCAGCGATCCAGCACGAAGAAGCCGAGCCGCGCCAACGGCACCCCGATGGGGCTGGCCGCACTGTAGACGTCGCCGGGCGCGATCTCCCGAAACGAGGCATGCACCGTTGTCTCGGTCGTGCCGTACAGGTTCAGCAGGCGCGGCGAGCCCGGATGCTGGTCTAGCCACGTTCCCAGTCGCCGCGGCTCGAGGGCTTCCCCGGCGAACAGCACAGCCCGCAAGTTCAAGCGAGCCCCCAGGCCGGGCGCGAGCGCATCGGCGGTTTGTAAGGCATAAAACGCCGACGGGGTCTGACTCAACACACTGACCTGTTCAGCCACCAATAACGCGTGGAAGTCCTGCGGGGAACGCGCCACGGACTCAGGTATCACCACCAGGCGCCCGCCACGCAGCAGCGCACCCCAGATCTCACACACCGAGACGTCAAAGGCCAGTGAGTGCCACTGCGACCACACCTGCCCATCGAGTTCCATCCCGGCTTCCAGCGACGCCAGCAACTGGACCACGTTGTGGTGGGTGACGGCAACGCCTTTGGGGACACCGGTCGTGCCCGAGGTGTAGATCAGATACGCGATGTCCTCGGGCGCCGGTGCCGGCAACGCGGTGCTGGGCCGGGCCGCGATACCCGGATCGGCCACGTCGATGACGGCCACGCCATGGCCGTCCACCCGCTCGGCCAGCTCTGCGGTGGTGACCACCGCAACCGGCGCGGCATCACCAAGCAAGAACTCGATGCGCGCCGCGGGCACCACCGGATCGATCGGCACATACGCCGCACCGGTCTTGAGCACCGCCACAATCGCCACGATCGCCTCCGCCGACCGCGACAACAACAACCCCACCCGCTCACCCGGACCAACACCCCGGTCCACCAACAGATGCGCCAACCGGTTAGACGCCTCGTCGAGCTCCCAATACGTCATCGACGAGCCCTCAAACGACAGCGCCACCGCCCCCGGCGCCCGCGCCACCTGCACAGCGAACAATCCCGGAATCGACACCCGCACAGTCGGATCGGGCACAGCCAGCACCGCCCGATTACCCCAAGCCTCGATCCGGACGTGCTCGTCCTCGTCGACGACGTCGATCGAGGAAAGCCGCCGCGCCGGGTCGGCGGTCATGGCGCCCAGCACCCGTCCCAACCGCTCGATCAATATCTGGATGCTGGCCGCATCGAACACGTCGGTGCGAAACTCGACCATTCCGCCGATGCCGGCCGGATCACCTACATCGGTCCAGCGCTCCCCCACTGAGAACGTCAGGTCCATGCGAGCGGTATGGGTGTCCGCGGGCAGCGAGGTTACGTCCAGATCGCCCAAAGCCGATTCCGCCGGGGGGTCGCCGGCGAAGTTCTGCCAGGCCAACATCACTTGCACCAGCGGATGATGGTTCAGGCTTCGGGCGGGATTGAGCCGCTCGACCAATACCTCGAACGGCACGTCCTGGTGTTCGTAGGCGGCCAGGCTGCGCTGGCGCACCTGAGCCAATACCTCGGCGACGGTGGGATCGCCTGCCAGATCGACCCGCAACACCAAGGTGTTGATGAAGCAGCCCACCAGCTCGTCCAGTGCGGGGTCGCGGCGCCCCGCGATCGGGAAGCCCACGGCCACATCGGAACTGGCGCTCATCTTCGCGAGCAGCACCGCCAGGGCGGCCTGCATCACCATGAAACCGGTCGCCTTGTGCTCGCCCGCCAGCCCAGCGACCCGCTGCTGCAACTCGGCCGGCCAATCCACCATCGCGCGGGCGCCGCGGTAATCGGCCACCGCCGGATAGGGCCGATCGGTGGGCAACTCGAGCCGTTCGGGCAGCCCGGCCAGATGGTCTTCCCAGTAGGTCAGCTGGGCGGCGATCAGACTGTCACCATCGTCGAGATCGCCGAATTGTTCGCGCTGCCATAGCGTGTAATCGACGTACTGCACCGGCAGCGGCGCCCAACTCGGGGCTTGTCCGGCACACCGGCCGGCATAGGCCACCCCCAGATCACTGACCATCGGCGAGATCGACCAGCCGTCGGCCGCGATATGATGCACCACGGCCACCAGCACGTGCTCCTCGTCGGCGACGCGCAAAAGCCTTGCCCGCAAAGGGATCTCAGAAGTGAGGTCGAACGGATCACGCACAACCGCGGCGACGGCCTGCTCCACCCGACCGGCCGACCAACCGGTGGCATCCACGACCTGCCAACCAAAGTCGGCTTCCGCCGCCGGGATCACCAGCTGCCGCGGAACGCCGTCCACCGACGGGAACAGTGTCCGCAGGCTTTCGTGACGGCCTACCACATCGGCCAGCGCCGCCCGCAGCGCCTCGGCGTTCAGGCGTCCGCTCAGCCGCAACGCCACCGCCATGTTGTACACCGCCGAAGGGCCCTGCAACTGGTCGATGAACCACAACCGATTCTGCGCGAACGACAACGGCACCACCTCGGGCCGCTGCACCGGAATCAGGGGCGCAAGTCGGCTCGCGACCTCACCGATGCGGGGCGCCAACTGGGCCACCGTGGGGGCCTCGAACAGCATGGGCACGGCAAGGCCGGCGTCCAGTGCGGTGTTGATCGCGGCGATGGCGCGCATCGCCGACAGTGAATCGCCACCGATATCGAAGAACGACTCATCGACCCCGACCCGGTCTAATCCCAAGACCTGGGCGAAGATTCCGGCCAGGATCTCTTCGACGGCAGTGGCCGGCGCCCGGTAATGATCGACATCGCCGTACTCCGGGGCCGGCAGCGCCCGCCGGTCGAGCTTGCCGTTGACCGTCAGCGGCAATGCGTCAAGCGTCACCACCGCCGCGGGCACCATGTATGCGGGCAGTCGCTCGGCCAACTCGGCACGAAGATCGGCCGGATCCGCGGTACCGGTGATGTAGCCGACCAACCGCTTGTCGCCGGGACGGTCCTCCCGCGCGATCACCGCCGCCTGCGCCACCCCCTCCAGCCGGGCCAGCACCGCCTGCACCTCACCCAGCTCGATGCGATACCCGCGGATCTTCACCTGATCATCGGCACGACCCAGATACTGCAACTGCCCGTCAGTGCCCCACCGCACCAGATCCCCGGTGCGATACATCCGCTCCCCCGCCGCCCCCTCACCGGCGAACGGACACGCCACAAATCGCGATGACGTCAACCCCGCCCGACCGACGTACCCATAGGCCACGCCGGCACCGGCCACGTACAGCTCGCCCACCACGCCGGCCGACACCCGGCGCAGCCCGGCGTCGAGCACGAACAACGCCGCCCCGGCCACCGGCGAACCGATGGGCACCACCCCCGAGCCCTCCGACAGCGGCGCGCTGACCGCGGCGTACACCGTCGCCTCGGTGGGGCCATAGGCGTTGATCATCACCCGACCCGGCGCCCACCGCTCCACCAGCTCCACCGGGCAGGCCTCACCGGCGAGCACCAGCGCCGTCGACTCCAACCCCTCCGGCGACATCACCCCCACCCCCGAGGGTGTCTGACTCAACACAGTGACCTGTTCGCGAATCAGCAAGGCGTGCAAGTCATCCGGTGACGCGGCCACCTCCTCGGGCACCATGACCAACCGCCCGCCGTACAGCAGGGCCCCGAAGATCTCCGACACCGACACGTCGAAGACCAGCGAATGCCATTGCGACCACACCCGCGGTGGACCCACCGGCAATCGACTCTCCACCGCGGCCACCAATTCGGTGACGCCGCGGTGCGAGACCGCGACGCCTTTGGGGACACCGGTGGTCCCCGAGGTGTAGATCCGGTAAGCGACATCGTCCGGGGCCGGCGCCGGCAAACCGGTACTGGGCTGATCCCGCACGGCCGGATCAGCCACGTCGACGACCGCTACCGCACACCGGTCCAGGCGCGAATGCAGGTCCGCGCTGCTGATGACGACCACGGGCGCCGCGTCAGCGACCATGAACTCGATCCGCGCCGCGGGCAGCGCGGGGTCGATCGGCACGTATGCCGCCCCGGTTTTGAGGACAGCCAGGATCGCCACGATCGCCTCGGCCGAGCGCGGCACCAACAGCGCCACGCACTGCCCCGGACCCGCGCCTCGCCCAATCAACAAGTGCGCCAAGCGGTTCGAGGCCTCGTCCAGCTCCCAATATGAGATCGAGCGACCGTCACAGGTCAACGCCACCGCCTGCGACGTGCGGCCTACCTGTGCGGCGAACAACTCGGGAATGGACACCGACGACGGTGGGCGGCCCAGCGCCGCCCGATTGCCCCACTCATCGAGCCCGACCTGCTCGTCGTCATCGAGCAGATCAATCGACAACAACCGCCGAGTCGTATCGGCGGTCACGATTGCTGCTCCGCATCGGCGGTCATAACCACCAGCACCTTTTGCAACCTCCTGAAGAGCGACTCGATCCTGGTTGCGTCGAACACGTCGGTGTCGTACTCGACGCGAAGACTCAACTGCGCACCGGGCTGGACTTGCACCGCCAGCGGGTAGTGGTTGTTTTCCCGGGCCGCGACGTCGGTGATGGCCAACTCGTGATCGCCCGCGAGCGCGGCGGCGTCGACGGGATAGTTCTCGAAGACGAACAAGGTGTCGAACAACTGGTCGTGTCCGGTGGCGCGGTGGATTTCCCCGAGCGCCAGGTGCTGATGGTCCAGAGTCGCGTTATAGGCGTCCTGCAGTTGATTCAATAAGCCGGCGACCGTGGTTGCCGCGGTGATGCGCGCGCGCATCGGGACCGTGTTGATCAACAGCCCGACCATCGAATCCGCACCGGACAACTCCGTCGGCCGCCCCGACACCGCAGTGCCGAACGCGACGTCGTGCCGGCCGGTCAGCCACATCAATATCTGCGCCCACGCGGCCTGCATGACGATGTTCACGGTCGTGTGATGCGACCGCGCCAGCTCGCCGATCGCCCCGGTGGTGTCCGCAGGGACCGTGAACGAGGCGACGCCTCGCTTTCCGAGCCGCAGTCGCCCGGGCGGACCCACCAAGGTGGGCGTGTCGAAATCGGCGAGCACCTCACGCCAGGCGATGCGGGCGGCATCAAGGTCGCGGTCGGCCAGCCAACTCACAAAGTGGCGATAGGGCGCGGCCGCGGGCAGCCGCTGCTTGTAGTAGCTGGCGATTACTTCGCCCAGCAGGATCGGCAGCGACCAACCATCCATGACGATGTGGTGATTGGTCAGGATGAACCTATGCCGATCCGGCGCGGTACGGATCAATGCCGCCCGGAACGCCGGGGGGTCGGCCAGATCGCACACCGCGGCGCGTTCGGCAGCACATATGTCCTGCACCTGTTGATCGACCCCGGCGCCGTGGGCGTCGAGTGCGACATACCGCCAAGGCACCACGGGATCGGCCGGAATCAGCTGCACCGGCTCGTCGAACTGCGCGCAGAATCGGGCTGCCAGATTCGGATGCCGGCTTACCACCGCGTTGACCGCCTCGTGCAGGCGGTCCTCATCCAGGGCGCCGCTCAAGGTGATGTCCAGCTGCACCGCATACACATCGTCGCCGCGCTGCGTGGTGGTGTGGAACAGCAGGCCCTGCTGCAACGGTGTCAACGGCAACACGTCAGCGATGCGGTACTGCGCCTGCAGCTCGTCGAGCTGCGGCTGGCTCAACCGGGCCGGCGCGACATCGGACGGTGTCAACCCGCCCCCGCCACCGCGAACGTGGGCGCAGATACCGGCAAGGGCCTCAAACCACAACCGGCCCAGCCGGTCGACCTGCTCGCGATCCACCGCCGACGGCGCCCACGTCCAGTTCGCGTGCAGGTGCGGGCCGGTGTCGGTGTCCACGGTGCCGGCGTTCAAGTCCACGGTGTGCATCAGCGGCATGGGTATCGCCGCGGCCGCCCCGGTCAACGCCAAGCTGTCCTGGCACAGGCGCCACATGTCGTCGGAGAGGTCAGCCCCAGCGCCCAGCCGCCCCAGATAGTTGAACCCGACGGTCGGGTCGGATCCCCCCAACTCGACATCGGGATTCAGATACCGCAGCAGACCGTAGCCCAGCGGGTCGGGCAGGGCGCGCAGCTGCTCCTTGGCGTCCTTGAGCACCGCCCCCAATGCCGCCTCGCCGGCCACTACCTGGCTCCACGCCAGCCCACCGAGGCTCAACGCCACTGGGTATTTGGTGGTGAACCACCCCACCGTGCCCGATAGGTCCACATCGGCGGCCAGCTCCTCGTGGCGCCCATGACCCTCCACGTCGATGCCGATCGGCGCGCCGCCGGGGCCCAGCAATTCCGCCAACGCCAGTCCGAAAGCGATCAGCAATATGTCGTGCACCCCGGCATGGAACGCCGTCGGCACCTCGCCCAGCAGCATCCGGGTCGTGTCGGCGTCCAGCGACACCGATAAGTGACCGGCCGCGGCGAACGTATCCACCGCGGGCCGCAGCGCGGGCAGCACCGCCGGAAGCGCCGCCACCTGCCGCCACGTGTCGGCCTGCTCCACCACCTCAGGGCTTAGGGCGTGCTCCGCCAGCAGCGCCGACCACCGGGCGAACGACGTCCCCGCCGCCGGCAGTGTGATCGGCTGCCCGCCGCGGCGCTGGACCCAGGCGGTGTTGAGGTCCTCCAGCAGGATCCGCCACGAGACCCCGTCAACGGCCAGGTGGTGAATGATCAGCGCCAGCTGACCCGTCGAGTCGGCCCATAGCGCGCTGAGCATCACCCCGGCGGCCGGGTTCAACCGCGACCGCGCCTTGACCAGCGCCTCCTCGGACAACACGTCCACCGCTTGCAGGCGATCGTTGGCATCCACCGACCCGGCCACCGGCACCGTCAATGACCAGCCGCCGGCGCCATCGTCGTCGACGCGCAGCCGCAACATGGCGTGCCGATCCACCAACGCCTGCAAGATCGCAACGACGTCGGCCTCGGTCACACCCGCCGGGGCCTGCGCCATCACCGTCTGGTTGAACTGGTCCACCGGGCCCTCGACGCTGTGCAACCACCGCATGATCGGGGTAGCCAGCACCTGCCCGACGCCCTCGTCGACCGGGCCGCCCGCACCGTCGGCCACCCCCGCCACCCGGGCCAGCCGCGCCACGGTCTGCTCGACGAAAATGTCGCGCGGCCGACACACCAGGCCGGCGGCGCGGGCGCGCGCCACCACCTGCATGGACAAAATGCTGTCCCCGCCGAGCTCAAAGAACGACTCGTCGGCCCCGACCCGCTCGAGCCCCAGCACCTGGGCGTAAATCCCGGCCAGAATCTCCTCGACCGCGCTGCCGGGTGCCCGGTAGTGATCGACGTCCTGGTACTCCGGTGCCGGCAGAGCACGCTTGTCGAGCTTGCTGTTGACCGTCAGCGGCAGCGCGTCCAGGACCACCACCGCGGCCGGCACCATGTACGCGGGCAACCGCTCCGCCAACGCGCTGCGCACGTGGGCCGGGTCGGCGCTGCCGGTCATGTAGCCGACCAGGCGCTTGTCGCCGGGGCGGTCCTCCCTGGCGATCACCGCCGCCTGCTCGACCCCGTCCAGCCCCAGCAGCGCGGCCTGCACTTCGCCCAACTCGATGCGATATCCGCGGATCTTGACCTGCTCGTCGGCACGGCCGAGATACCGCAGCTCCCCATCGGCGCCCCAACACACCAGGTCCCCGGTGCGATACATGCGCTGGGCCGACGCCCCGTCGCCACCGAATGGACACGCCACAAACCGCGACGCCGTCAGCCCGGCCCGTCCCACATAGCCGTACGCCGCCGCGGAACCGGCCACATAAAGATCCCCGACCACACCGACCGGCACCGGCCGCAGCGACCCGTCCAGCACGAAGAACGCCAGATGCGCCAGCGGCACCCCGATGGGGCTCGCAGCGCTGTCCAGGTCACCGTCGACGATCTCGCGGAAGGAGGCGTGCACCGTGGTCTCCGTCGTGCCGTACAGGTTCAGCAGACGTGGCATTCCGGGATGGTTCTGCCACCACGTTCGAAGACGCTGTGGCTCCAACGCCTCACCGCCGAACACGACCGCCCGCAGCTTCAGCTGACGTCCGAGCTCGGGTGACAGCGTGTCCGCGGTTTGCAGCGCGTAGAACCCCGAGGGCACCTGACTCAAGACACTGACCTGTTCGGTCACCAGCGTGGCGTGGAAGTCTTCCGGTGACCGCGTCACCGACTCGGGGACCACGACCACCCGGCCGCCGTACAACAGCGCACCCCAGATCTCCCAGACGGAAATGTCGAAGGCCAGGGAGTGCGCCTGCGTCCACACCTGCTCCTCGAGCTGCATCTCGCCCTCGAGCGATTCGAACAGCTCGGTGACGTTGAGGTGGGTGATGGCAACGCCCTTGGGCACACCGGTAGTGCCTGAGGTGTAGATCAGGTAGGCGATGTCATCGGGCGCGGGCGCGGGCAGGGCGGTAGCCGGATAGGCACGGATGCGGGGATCGTCGAACTCGATGACCGCCAGGCCACGCCCATCCAGGCGCGAGCGCAGGTCTGCCGTGGTGACGACGGCGATCGGCGCGGCATCGCCGAGCATGAACTCCATTCGCGCCGGTGGATGCTCGGGGTCGAACGGCACGTACGCCGCACCGGTCTTCAACACGGCCAGGATCGCCGTGATGGCCTGGGCCGAGCGGGAGAACAGCAGCGCCACCCGCTCACCCGGGCCCGCACCGTGAGCGACCAGGAATCGGGCCAGCCGGTTGGCGGCCTCATCGAGCTCGCGATAGGTCATCGACAGGCCCGGAGAAGTGACCGCGACCGCCTGCGGGGCGCGGGCCACCTGGGCGGCGAACAGTTCCGGAATCGACGGCGAGGCGGTGACACGCCGGCTCAGCGCCCGCCGGTTACCCCACCCGAGCAGCTGTGCGCGCTCGGTGTCGTCGAGGAGATCGACCGACGACAGCCGCCGGGACGGGTCCGCGGTCAGCGCCAGCAACACCCGCTCCAACCGCTTGATCAGCGCCTCGATGCTGTCGGCGTCGAACACGTCGGTGCGGAACTCGACCATCCCGTCGATCCCCGCGGGCTCACCGGCCTCCGTCCAGCGTTCGGCGAACGACAACGTCAGGTCTGTGCGGGCGACCTGAGTGTCGGCGGGCAGCGTGGTGACCTCCAAATCACCCAACCGCAATCCGGTGGTGGACCCGATGTCCGGCCCGCTGAAGTTCTGCCACGCCAACAACACCTGGACCAGCGGGTGATGGGTCAGGCTTCGGGTCGGGTTGAGCCGCTCCACGAGCACCTCGAACGGCACGTCTTGATGTTCGTAGGCCGCCAGGCTTCGACTGCGGACCTGCGCCAGCAACTCGGCGACGGAGGGATCTCCCGCCAGGTCCACCCGGAGCACCAGCGTGTTGATGAAGAATCCCACCAGATCGTCCAGCACCGGGTCGCGGCGACCCGCGATCGGGAACCCGACCGCGACGTCGCTGCTGGCGCTGATCTTCGAGAGCAGCACGGCGAGAGCGGCCTGCATGACCATGAAGCTGGTCGCGTTGTGCTCGCGTGCCACGCGGGCCACCCGTTGCTGCAACTCCGGCGGCCATTCGACGGCAACGTGCGCGCCGCGGTAGTCGGCCACCGGCGGGTAGGGCCGATCGGTGGGCAGCTGGATGCGCTCGGGCATCCCGGCCAGCGCGTCTTCCCAATACGCCAGCTGCGCACCGATGCGGCTCTGGCTGTCGCTCAGATCGCCGAATTGGGCTCGCTGCCACAACGTGTAGTCGGCGTACTGCACCGGAAGCGGCGCCCAATCCGGGGCCTCCCCCGCACACCGGCCGGTATACGCCACTCCCAGATCACGCACCAACGGCGTCATCGACCAACCGTCGCCGGCGATATGGTGCACCACCGCCACCAGGACGTGTTCGTCGGCGGCGACCCGGAAAAGCGCTGCGCGCAAGGGAATATCGGCAGCCAGATCAAAGGGGCGGCGCACCACCGTGCCGACGGCCTCCTCCAGCCGGCTCTCCGGCCAGCCCGTCGCATCGACGACGTCCCAGCCGAAGCGGGCCCGCTCGACCGCCACCACCAGCTGTTGGGGAATCCCCTCGACCGACGGGAACAGCGTGCGCAGGCTTTCGTGACGGCCCACCACGTCGGTCATCGCCGTCGCGAGCGCATCCACGTCGAGGCGCCCGTCCAGGCGCAGGGCCACCGCCATGTTGTACACGGGTGAGGGCCCCTGCAACTGATCGATGATCCACAGCCGGTTCTGGGCGAACGACAATGGGACTATCTCGGGCCGCTCGACCGGAGCCAACGGCTCGAGTCGGCTCTCGTCCGCACCGATGCGGGGCGCCAGCTGTGCCACCGTGGGCGCCTCGAAAAGAGCGCGCACCGCGAGGCCGGCGTTCAACGTGCTGTTGACCGCGGCGACGACCCGCATCGCCGACAGCGAATCGCCGCCCAGTTCGAAGAACGATTCGTCGACTCCGACCCGGTCCAGTCCGAGGACTTGGGCGTAGAGGCCGGCCAGGATCTCTTCGGTCGGATTGGTCGGGGCACGGTATTGACCGGCATCGGTGTATTCGGGTGCAGGTAGGGCGCGCACGTCGAGCTTGCCGTTGACGGTCAACGGCAACGCGTCGAGCACCACCAACGCGGCCGGCACCATGTAGGCCGGCAATCGCTCGGCCAGAGCGCTTTTCAACGTCGCGGGCTCCGCGGCCCCGGTGATGTAGCCGACCAGGCGTTTGTCGCCGGGGCGATCCTCCCGGGCGACCACCGCCGCCTGTGCCACGCCGTCGAGGTCTGCCAGCGCCATCTGGACTTCGGCCAACTCGATGCGATAGCCGCGGATCTTGACCTGCTCATCCGCACGCCCCGCATACCGCAGCTGCCCGTCAGCATCCCAGGACACCAGATCGCCGGTGCGATACATCCGTTGTGCCGGCGCTTCCGGGCCGCCGAACGGGCAGGCGACAAATCGCGATGCGGTCAAACCGGGACGGCGCCAATATCCGTACCCCACGGTGGTACCGGATATGTACAACTCACCAAGCACACCGGGCGGGACCGGCCGCAGCCACATGTCAAGCACGAACAGTGCCGCGCCCGGCAGTGTCGAACCGATTGGCGGCGCCCCCGAACCCGCGAGCAACGGCGGGCTGTAGGTCACATCCACCGTGGCCTCGGTCGGGCCGTACTTGTTGATCATCAGCCGCCCGGGGGTCGCCCACCGGTCCACCAGGTCGGCCGGGCACGCTTCACCACCCACGAGTAAGGCAACCGACTCCAACCCCTCGGGCGCCATAGCCCCTGCCGCTGAAGGGGTTTGACCAAAGACGTCGACTCGTTCGGATATCAGCAGGTCGTGCAGGTCGGTCGTCGAGTTCGTCATCCACTCGGGGACCACCACCAGCCGCCCACCGTTGAAGAGCGCCCCCCAGATCTCGAGGACCGAGAAGTCGAACGACAGGGAGAACCACTGCGTCCAGACGCCGGGGCGGCGCAGATCGGCGGGCAGTGAGCCGATGTACTGGATCACGTTGTGGTGAGTTATGGCCACGCCCTTGGGGACACCGGTAGTCCCGGAGGTGTAGATGATGTAGGCGACGGA
Source organism: Mycobacterium sp. NGS17 (assembly GCF_059813205.1). Taxonomy (NCBI): domain Bacteria; kingdom Bacillati; phylum Actinomycetota; class Actinomycetes; order Mycobacteriales; family Mycobacteriaceae; genus Mycobacterium; species Mycobacterium sp. NGS17. Next base: position 52,730 of record NZ_JCALED010000004.1, read on the forward strand.
ATCCGCGGAAGGCGGCGGCAAGGGAGTGCAGTCACGACCGCGAACAGCCGGGTCGTCGATATCGATCACCGCAACGTCGTGCCCGTCGAGCCGCCCACGCAGCCCATCGGCGGCGATGGCGGCGATCGGCGCGGCGTCGCCGAGCATGAAGTCGATCCGGGTCGCCGGCAGCGCCGGGTCGATCGGCACATATGCCGCTCCCGTTTTGAGCACCGCCAGGATCGCCACGATCGCCCGGTCAGAACGCGGAATGTGCAGCGCCACACAGGCACCCGGGCCGACGCCGTGGCCGGCCAAGTGGTGGGCCAGTCGGTTGGCGTCCTCCTCAAGCTCCAGGTAAGTCATCGAGCGGCCCTCGAAGGTCAAGGCCACGGCTTCCGGCGTGCGCGCCGCCTGCGCGGCGAACAACCCTGGAACCGACACTGCCGGGGCCGGCGACCGGGCGAGCACCGCCCGGTTGCCCCACGTCGCCAGCCGGGCGTGCTCCGCTGTGTCGAGCAGATCCAGCGACGACAACCGCCGACCGGGGTCGGCGGTGACGGCCGCCAGCACCCGCCCCAACCGCTCGATCAACACCTCGATGCTGGCCGCGTCGAACACATCGGTGCGGAATTCCACCTCGCCGCCGATCCCGGCAGGCTCACCGGACTCGGTCCAGCGTTCGGCCAACGAGAACGTCAGGTCCATCCGGGCGGTGCGAGTGTCCACCGGCGCCTGGGTGACCTGCAGGTCGCCCAAGCTCAGACCCGCGGCGGGGTCGTTTTCCTGCCCGGCGAAGTTCTGCCAAGCGAACAACACCTGCACCAGCGGGTGATGGTTCATCGATCGGGTCGGGTTGAGCCGTTCCACCAGCAGCTCAAACGGCACGTCTTGGTGCTCGTAGGCGGCGAGGCTGCGCTGCCGCACCTGGGCCAACAACTCGGCGACGGTGGGGTCCTCGGCCAGATCAACCCGCAACACCAAGGTGTTGACGAAGCACCCCACCAGACCATCGAGCGCGGGGTCGCGGCGGCCCGCGATCGGAAACCCTACGGCCACATCAGAATTGGCGCTGATCTTGGCCAGCAGCACGGCCAAAGCGGCCTGCATCACCATGAAGCTCGTCGCATTGTGCTCACGAGCCAGCCGGGCCACCTGCTCCTGCAACTGCGCCGGCCAATCCACCACCACGCGGGCCCCGCGGTAATCGGCCGCCGGTGGATAGGGCCGATCGGTGGGCAGCTGAATGCGCTCGGGCATGCCGGCCAGCGCGCCTTCCCAGTAAGCCAGCTGGGCGCCGATCAGGCTTTGCGGGTCCTGCAGCTCACCCAGCTGTTCGCGCTGCCACAGCGTGTAGTCGACATACTGCACCGGCAACGGCACCCAACTCGGGGCCTGGCCCGCACACCGGCTGGCGTACGCGACACCGAGATCGCCCACCAGCGGCCCGATCGACCAGCCGTCCGCGGCGATATGGTGCAGGACGGCCACCAGCACATGCTCGGTGTCGCTGACGCGATAAAGCTTTGCGCGCAAAGGGATTTGGGAGGTCAGGTCAAACGGGTCGCGCACCACCTCCCCGACGGCGTCAGTCAGCCGGTCAGCCGACCAGCCGCTGGCGTCCACCACGTGCCAACCGAAATCGGCGAGCTCGACCGGCACCACGACCTGCCGGGGGATCCCCTCGACCGACGGGAAAAGCGTGCGCAGGCTTTCGTGGCGACCGACCACGTCGACCAGCGCCGCCCTCAGTACGTCGGCATCCAGGCGCCCGCTCAGCTGCAACCCGAGCGCCATGTTGTACACCGGTGAGCCGCCCTGCAGCTGATCGACGAACCACAGCCGGTTCTGCGCGAACGACAACGGCACCACCGGGGGCCGCTCCACCGCCACCAGCGGTTCCAGCCCACCGCCGGCGTCGCCGAGGCGCAACGCCAAGTCGGCTACCGTGGGCGCCTCGAACAAGGCGCGCACCGCAAGGCCGGCATCCAGAGCGGTGTTGACCGCCGCCACCACCCGCATCGCCGACAACGAGTCCCCACCCAAGTCGAAGAACGATTCATCGACGCCGACGCGCTCGAGCCCCAGCACCTGGGCGTAGACCCCGGCCAAAAGATCTTCGACGGCGCTGGTGGGGCCCCGGTAATGACCGCCTTCCTTGTACTCCGGTGCCGGCAGCGCCCGGATGTCGAGCTTGCCGTTGACGGTCAACGGCAGGCGGTCGAGCACCACCACCGCCGCCGGCACCATGTACGCGGGCAGGCGCTCGGCCAGCTCCGTGCGGATCTGGGCCCGATCCGCGTCCCCCGTCACGTAGCCGACCAGCCGCTTGTCGCCGGGACGGTCCTCGCGCGCGACCACCACTGCTTGCTCGACCCCGGCCAGCCCGGACAGGGCGGCCTGCACTTCGCCGAGCTCGATGCGATAGCCGCGGATCTTGACCTGATCGTCGGCACGCCCCAGATACTGCAGCTCGCCGTCGGCCCCCCAGCGCACCAAATCCCCGGTGCGATACATCCGCGATCCGGACGCGCCGTCGCCGGCGAACGGACACGCCACGAACCGTGCCGCACTCAACCCCGCCCGGCCCACATATCCGTACGCCAGCCCGCCGCCGGCCACATACAACTCGCCCACGACGCCCACCGGCACCGGGCGCAACCACTTGTCGAGCACGAAGAATCCGAGATGGGCCAACGGCAAGCCGATCGGGCTGACACTGCGGTCGACGTCGGCGGCGCCGATCTCCCGGAACGAGGCATGCACCGTCGTCTCGGTGATGCCGTACATGTTCACGAGCCGCGGCGAGCCCCCATGGCGGTCCAGCCACGCGCCAAGGCGCCCGGGCTCCAGCGCCTCGCCACCGAACACCACTGTGCGCAGGTTGAGTCGATTTCCCGCTTCGGCCGCGCGCGCATCCGCGCTCTGCAGCGCGTAGAACGCGGACGGGGTCTGACTCAGTAGGCTGACTTGTTCGCCAATCACCAACGCGTGCAGGTCATCCGGGGACCGGACGACGGAATCGGGCACCACCACCAAGCGCCCCCCGTGCAGCAACGCACCCCAGATCTCCCACACCGAGTAGTCGAAGGCCAGCGAATGGCATTGCGTCCACACCTGCCCCGCCAGCTCTTGGTCGGCGTTCAACGAATCCAGCAGCCGAATGACATTTCGGTGAGCGACCGCCACCCCCTTGGGCACTCCGGTGGTGCCCGATGTGTAGATCAGGTAGGCGATTTCCTCGGCCGCCGGTGCGGGCAACGCGGCGCTGGGCTGGAAGGCGATTGCCGGATCGCTGACGTCGACGACCGCCAGTCGGCGGGCCTTCAGGCGATCGGCCAAGCCCACGGTGGTGATCGCGACGACCGGCCCGGCATCGGCCACCATGAACTCGGTCCGCGCCGCCGGGTGCGCCGGATCCATAGCCACGTACGCCGCACCGGTCTTGAGGACCGCCAACATCGCCACGACCGCCTGAGCCGACCGGGGCAACAACAGCGCCACCCGCTCACCCGGGCCCGCGCCGCGGGCAAGGAGCAAGTGCGCCAACCGGTTAGACGCCTCATCGATCGCGCGGTAGGTCAGCGAGCGGCCCTCGAATGTCAGCGCCACCGCCCCCGGCGTGCGCGCCACCTGCGCCGCGAACAATTCCGGGATCGAGCCCGACGACGTCGCCGGCCGGTCCAGCACCGCCCGGTTGCCGATCTTGTCCAGGCGTGCGCATTCACCGGGAATCAGCAGATCGATCGACGACAACCGCCGGTCGGGATCAGCGGTGATGGCCTCCAACACCCGCTGCAACCGCACGATCAGCGTCCGAATGCGCTCCGCGTCGAACACATCGGTGCGGAACTCCACCGCGCCACCGATTCCGGCCGGGGCGCCGGTTTTGGTCCAACGTTCGGCCAACGAGAACGTCAAGTCCACGCGGGCAGTGCGGGTCTCGGTGGGTACGGTGCTGACCGACATGTCGCCCAGCGCCAAACCGGTGGCCGGGTCGCCGGCGAAGTTTTGCCAGGCGAGCATCACCTGGACCAGCGGGTGATGGTTCAGCGACCGGGTCGGGTTGAGCCGCTCGACCAGCACCTCAAACGGCACGTCTTGGTGCTCGTAGGCCGCAAGGCTGCGTTGGCGCACGTGCGCCAATACCTCGGCGACGGTGGGATCGCCGGCCACGTCGACGCGCAACACCAAGGTGTTGACGAAGAAACCCACCAACGGATCGAGGGCGGCATCTCGCCGTCCGGCGATCGGGAACCCCACCGACACGTCGGCGCTGCCGCTGAGGTTTGCCAGCAGCACCGCCAGGGCCGCCTGCATCACCATGAAACCGGTCGCGTCGTGCTCGCGGGCGATCCGAGCGATCCGCTGCTGCAACTGCGCCGGCCAATCCACCTCCACGCTGGCGCCGCGGTAGTCGGCCACGGCCGGGTAGGGCCGGTCGGTGGGCAGCTGAATCCGTTCGGGCATCCCGGCCAGCGTGTCTTCCCAGTAAGCCAGCTGGGCGCCGATGCGGCTCTCCGGGTCCTGCAGCTCGCCCAACTGTTCGCGCTGCCACAGCGTGTAGTCGACATACTGCACCGGCAACGGCGCCCAGCCCGGGGCCCGCCCCGCACACCGGCTGGCATAGGCGACACCCAGATCACGGACCAGAGGGGTGATCGACAAGCCATCGGCGGCGATATGGTGCACCACCGTCACGAGCACGTGCTCCTCGTCCGCGACGTGGAAAAGCCTTGCCCGCAAAGGGATTTCGGATTCCAGGTCAAACGCGCACTGCGTCGTTTCCGCAATCGCGTCCCGCAACCGGTCAGCCGGCCAACCCGTGGCATCCACCCGCTGCCAGCCAAAGTCACTCTCCTGCAAAGGAATAACCACCTGCCGGGGAATCCCCTCGACCGCCGGGAACAGCGTGCGCAGGCTTTCGTGGCGGCCCACCACATCGGTCAGGGCGGCCCCCAGGGCAGCGGCATCCAGCTGACCACTCAGCCGCAACGCCACCGCCATGTTGTACACGGCCGAAGGGCCCTGCAACTGGTCGATGAACCACAACCGGTTCTGCGCGAACGACAACGGCACCACCGCGGGCCGCTCCGCGGCCACCAGCGGCTCCAGCCCGCCCCCGGCGTCGCCCACCCGCAAAGCCAATTGGGCTACGGTGGGCGACTCGAACAACGTGCGGACCGAAATGTCGGCACCCGTGGACTTGTTGATCGCAGCGACCACTCGCATCGCCGACAACGAATCGCCACCCAAATCGAAGAACGAGTCCTGAACCCCGACGCGGTCGACACCGAGGACTTCCGCGTAGATGCCGGCCAGGATCTCCTCGATGCCACTGGCCGGGGCGTGGTAATCGTCGCCGGCGGCGTATTCGGGTGCCGGCAAGGCTCGCGTGTCGAGTTTGCCGTTGACGGTCAACGGCACGGCGTCGAGCACCACCACCGCGGCCGGGACCATGTAGGGCGGCACGCGCTCGGCCAGCTTCGCGCGCACCCGGGCGGGTTCGGCGGACCCGGTGATGTACGCGACCAGACGCTTGTCACCGGCGCGGTCCTCCCGCGCGATCACCACGGCCTGCTCGACCTCGTTCAGTTTGGCCAACGCCGCCTGGATCTCGCCCAACTCGATGCGATACCCGCGGATCTTGACTTGCTCGTCGGCGCGGCCCCGGTAGATCAGTTGCCCGTCACCACCCCAGGACACCAAGTCCCCGGTGCGGTACATCCGCTGCCCCGGTGCCCCGTCACCGGCGAACGGACAGGCCACAAACCGCGCGGCCGTCAGCCCCGCCCGGCGCGCATAGCCATACGAAAGTCCGGAACCGGCCACATACAACTCGCCGACGACGCCGACGGGTACCGGCCGTAGCCAGGTGTCGAGGACGAACAAAGCGGCCCCGGGCACCGGCGTGCCGATCGGAACCACGCCGGATCCCGCGCGCAGCGGCGCGCTGATCGACGCATACACCGTGGTTTCGGTCGGGCCGTAGCCGTTCATCATCAGCCGCCCCGGCGCCCACTGCTCGACCAGCTCGGCGGGGCAGGCCTCACCGGCCGCCATCAACGCCACGGAGTCCAGGCCCTCCCGCGACAGCATCGCGACCGCGGAGGGGGTTTGGCTCAGCACGGTGACCTGTTCGGCGATCAGCAACGCGTGCAGGTCTTCCGGCGACCGGACCACCGGCTCGGGGACCACGACCAGCCGCCCGCCGTGCAGAAGCGCACCCCAGATCTCCCACACCGAAAAGTCGAAGACCAGTGAATGACATTGGGTCCACACCTGCTCCGGCGCGAGCCGCAGGCCGATGTCGAGTGAGTCGAACAGGCGGACCACGTTGTGGTGGGTGACGGCAACGCCTTTGGGGACACCGGTCGTGCCCGAGGTGTAGATCAGATACGCGATGTCCTCGGGCGCCGGTGCCGGCAACGCGGTGCTGGGCCGGGCCGCGATACCCGCATCGGCCACGTCGATGACGGCCACGTCATGGCCGTCCACCCGCTCGGCCAGCTCTGCGGTGGTGACCACCGCAACCGGCGCGGCATCACCAAGCAAGAACTCGATGCGCGCCGCGGGCACCACCGGATCGATCGGCACATACGCCGCACCGGTCTTGAGCACCGCCACAATCGCCACGATCGCCTCCGCCGACCGCGACAACAACAACCCCACCCGCTCACCCGGACCAACACCCCGGTCCACCAACAGATGCGCCAACCGGTTAGACGCCTCGTCGAGCTCCCGATACGTCATCGACGAGCCCTCAAACGACAGCGCCACCGCCCCCGGCGCCCGCGCCACCTGCACAGCAAACAACGCCGGAATCGACACCCGCACAGTCGGATCGGGCCCAGCCAGCACCGCCCGATTACCGATCCGATCCAGGAGGGCGCGCTCGTCGGCATCCATCAGCTCGATCGAGGAAAGCCGCCGCGCCGGGTCGGCGGTCATAGCGGCCAACACCCGCCGCAACCGCTCGATCAGCGCGCCAATGGTTTCGGCATCGAACACGTCCGTGCGGAACTCGACCGCCCCGCCGATCCCCGCGGGCTCACCGGCTTCGCTCCAGCGTTCGGCCAACGAGAACGACAGGTCCATGCGGGCGGTGCGGGTGTCCGTCGGCACCGGGCTGACCTGCAGATCGTTCAACGCCAAGCCGGCGGCCGGGTCGCCGGCGAAGTTCTGCCAGGCCAACATCACCTGCACCAGCGGATGATGGGACCGGCTTCGGGCCGGGTTGAGCCGCTCCACCAGCACCTCGAACGGCACGTCCTGGTGCTCGAAGGCGGCCAGGCTGCGCTGGCGCACTCGAGCCAACAGTTCGGCAACCGTCGGATCACCGGACACGTCCACGCGCAGCACCAGCGTGTTGACGAATGACCCCACCAGCTCGTCCAGTGCGGGGTCGCGCCGCCCGGCGATCGGGAAGCCCACGGCCACATCGGAACTGGCGCTCATCTTCGCGAGCAGCACCGCCAGGGCGGCCTGCATCACCATGAAACCGGTCGCCTTGTGCTCCCCCGCCAGCCCAGCGACCCGCTGCTGCAACTCGGCCGGCCAATCCACCACCAACCGGGCCCCGCGGTAATCGGCCACCGCCGGATAGGGCCGATCGGTGGGCAACTCGAGCCGTTCGGGCAGCCCGGCCAACTGGTCTTCCCAGTAGGTCAGCTGCGCGGCGATCCGACTGTGCGGGTCCTGCAATTCACCGAATTGTTCGCGCTGCCATAGCGTGTAATCGACGTACTGCACCGGCAGCGGCGTCCAACTCGGGGGTCGTCCGGCACACCGACCGGCATAGGCCACCCCCAGATCACTGACCATCGGCGAGATCGACAGGCCGTCCGCGGCGATATGGTGCACCACGGCCACCAGCACGTGCTCCTCGTCGGCGACGCGCAAAAGCCTTGCTCGCAAAGGGATCTCAGAAGTGAGGTCGAACGGATCACGCACAACCGCGGCGACGGCCTGCTCCACCCGGCCGGCCGACCAACCGGTGGCATCCACGACCCGCCAACCAAAGTCGGCTTCCGCCACCGGGATCACCAGCTGCCGCGGAACGCCGTCCACCGACGGGAACAGTGTCCGCAGACTTTCGTGACGGCCCACCACATCGGCCAGCGCCGCACGCAGCGCCTCGGCGTTCAGGCGCCCGCTCAGCCGCAACGCCACCGCCATGTTGTACACCGCCGAAGGGCCCTGCAACTGGTCGATGAACCACAACCGATTCTGCGCGAACGACAACGGCACCACCTCGGGCCGCTCCATCGTCACCAGCGGCTGCAGCCCACCGCCTTCGCCGCCCAATTGCGGCGCCAACTGGGCCACGGTGGGCGCCTCGAACAAGGTGCGCACCGAAAGGTGGGTTTTCAGAGCCTTATTGGTCGCGGCGATGGCGCGCATCGCCGACAACGAATCGCCGCCCACATCGAAGAACGACTCATCGACGCCGACCCGGTCCAATCCCAAGACGTGCGCGAAGATTCCGGCCAGGATCTCCTCGACGGCAGTGGCCGGGGCCCGGTAATGATCGACATCGCCGTACTCCGGGGCCGGCAGCGCCCGCCGGTCGAGCTTGCCGTTGACCGTCAGCGGCAACGATTCCACCGCTACGATCGCCGCGGGCACCATGTATGCGGGCAGCCGCTCGGCCAACTCGGCACGAAGATCGGCCGGATCCGCGGTACCGGTGATGTAACCGACCAACCGCTTGTCGCCGGGACGGTCCTCCCGCGCGATCACCGCCGCCTGGTCGACACCATCGACGCCGGCCAGCGCGGCCTGCACCTCACCCAGCTCGATGCGATACCCGCGGATCTTCACCTGATCATCGGCACGACCCAGATACTGCAACTGCCCATCAGCGCCCCACCGCACCAGATCCCCGGTGCGATACATCCGTTGCCCCGGTCCGCCGAACGGACATGCCACGAACCGCGACGACGTCAACCCCGCCCGACGCGCGTACCCGTAGGCCAGCCCGGCACCGGCGACATACAGCTCACCCGCCACGCCGGCCGACACCCGGCGCAGCCCGGCGTCGAGCACGAACAACGCCGCCCCGGCCACCGGCGAACCGATGGGCACCACTGAAGAGCCCGGCTGCAACGGCGCACTGGCCGCCGCGTACACCGTCGCCTCGGTGGGGCCATAGGCGTTGATCATCACCCGACCCGGCGCCCACCGCTCCACCAGCTCTACCGGGCAGGCCTCACCGGCCACCACCAGCGCCGCCGACTCCAACCCCGCAGCCGACATGACCCCCACCGCCGAGGGCGTCTGGTTCAGAACGGTCACCTGTTCGCGAATCAGCAAGGCGTGCAGGTCATCCGCTGACGCGGCCACCTCATCGGGCACCACGACCAGCCGCCCGCCATGCAACAACGCCCCGAAGATCTCGTACACCGACACGTCGAACACGAGCGAATGCCATTGCGACCACACCCGCCCGGGCCCCACCGCCAGGCCGCCGGCCGCGGCGGTCAACAATCCGGTGACGCTGCGATGTGCGACTGCCACCCCTTTGGGCACACCGGTGGTCCCCGAGGTGTAGATCAGGTAAGCGACATCATCCGGGGCCGGCATCGCCGGCAACCCGGTGCCGGCTTCGCGTCCCACAGCCGGATCATCGACATCGACGACCGCCACTGCGGATCCGTCCAGTCGGTCCGCAAGCGCCCCCGTCGTCAGCGCGGCGACGGGCTTCGCGTCGGCCACCATGAACTCGATCCGCGCCACGGGCAGGGCGGGATCGATCGGCAGATAGGCCGCCCCGGACTTGAGCACCGCCAGGATCGCCACGATCGCCTCGGCCGAGCGCGGCACCAACAGCGCCACACACTCCGCCGGGCCCGCGCCCAATCCGATCAGCAAGTGCGCCAAGCGATTCGAGGCCTCGTCAAGCTCCCGGTACGAGATTGAGCGCCCGTCACAGGTCAACGCCAACGCTTCCGGCGTTCGCGTGACCTGCGCGGCGAACAACTCGGGAATCGACACCGACGCCGTCGGGCGGCCCAGCACCGCACGATTGCCCCACTCGTCCAGCCCGACCCGCTCATCCTCATCGAGCAGATCAATCGACAACAGTCGCCGAGCGGTATCGGCGGTCATGGCCGACAGCACCGTCCGCAACCGCGCGAACAGCGACTCGACCCCGGCCGCGTCGAACATGTCGGCGTCGTACTCGACGCGCAAGCCCAGTTCGGGGCCTGGAATGGCAGCGACCGCCAGCGGGTAGTGGGTGGATTCGTGCATGGCGAACCGGGTGATGGCCAGCTCATGGCCGCCAACCAACGCGGCGGTGTCCACCGGGTAGTTTTCGAAGACGAACAAGGTGTCGAACAACTGGTCGTGTCCGGTGGCGCGGTGGATCTCGGCCAGCGCCAGATGCTGGTGCTCCACCGTGTGGTTGTTGAAATCTTGCAGCTGATCCAGCAGGTCGGCGCCCGTGGTTGCCGCGGTGATGCGTGCCCGCATCGGCACGGTGTTGATCAGCAGCCCCACCATCGAATCCGCACCGGCCAATTCCGCCGGCCGCCCCGACACCGCGGTACCGAAGGCCACATCGTGCTGGCCGGTCAACCACACCAACATCTGCGCCCACGCGGCCTGCAGCACGACGGCGACGGTGGTGTGCTGCGTGCGCGCCAACTCGCCGATGGCACGGGTGAGCTCCGCAGAGATCCAAAACGATTGAACGCCTGGCGGTCCCGGCTCTGACCGCCCTGGCGGACTCACCAAGGTCGCGGCCTCGAGACCTGCCAGCACCCCACGCCAGGCGGCGTGGGCCGCCTCGCGATCCCGTTCGGCCAGCCAGCCGACGAAGTGGCGATACGACGGTGCCGCGGGCAACTGGCGTCCGTAATAGCCGGCGAAGACTTCGGCCATCAGGATGGGCAACGACCAGCCATCCAGGACGATGTGATGATTGGTCAGCACCAATCGGTGCCGGTCTTCCGCGGTGCGAAGCAACACCGCCCGGAAGGACGGCGGGTCGGTCAGGTCGCACACCGCGACCCGTTCGGCCGCACCAATCTCTTCGACCCATTCGTCGACGTCCAAGTCAACGCCGTCCAAGTCGATGTACCGCCACGGCAGCACGGGATCGGCCGGGATGATCTGCACCGGCTCGTCGAAATCTGCGCAGAATCGGGCCGCCAGGTTGGGATGCCGGGTCATCACGTTGTGCAGCGCCTCGCGTAGCCGACCCTGGTCCAGGGGGCCGCTGAAAGTGATGTCCAGCTGGACCGCGTACACATCGCGGCCGCCCTGGGCGCTGCTGGTGTGGAACAGCAGCCCCTGCTGCAAAGGGGTCAACGGCAACACGTCGGCGATGCGGTACCGCTCCTGCAGCTCATCGAGCTGGGATTGAGTCAACCGAGCGGGGGCGAAATCTGATGGCGTCCAACCACCCCCGCCACCGCGAACGTGCGCACATATCCCGGCCAGGGCCTCAAACCACAACCGGCCAAGCCGGTCGACCTGTTCGCGATCCACGGCCGACGGGGCCCATGTCCAGTTCGCGTGCAGCCGCGGGCCGGATTCGGTGTCCACCGTGCCGGCGTTGAGCTCCACGGTGTGCGACATCGGCATCGCCATCGGCATGCCCGCGACCGCGCCGCTCAGCGACAGTCCGTCCCGGCGCACCCGCCACACATCGTCGAATACCTCGGCCGCCGGACCCAGTCGGCCCAGATAGTTGAACCCGATCGCCGGGCTGGGGCCAACCAGCTCGACATCGGGATTCAAGTAGCGCAGCAAGCCGTAACTCAACGGATCCGGTAGGGCGCGCAGCTGCTCCTTGGCGTCCTTGACCAGCGCCCCCAACCCCGCCTCGCCGGCGACCACTTGGCCCCACGTCAGCCCTGAAACACTCAGCGCCGCAGGGTATTTGGTGGTGAACCAGCCCACCGTGCGGGTCAGGTCCACATCGGCGGCCAGCTCCTCGTGGCGCCCGTGGCCCTCGACGTCGATGCCGATCGGCGCGGCAGGGCGCCCGCAAAACTCCGCGACCGCCAGCGCGAACGCGATCAGCAAGATGTCGTGGACTCCGGCATGAAACGCCGTCGGCACCTCGCCGAGCAGGACCCGGGTGGTCTCGGCGTCCAGCGACAGCGACAAGTGACTGGCCGCGGCAAAAATATCCGCCCCGGGCTGCACCGCGGGCAACACCGCGGGCGTGGCCGCCACCTGGCGCCATGCCTCGACCTGCTCCACCACCGCGGGGCTTAGGGCGTGCTCCGCCAGCAGCGACGACCACCGGGCAAACGAGGTGCCCGCCGCTGGCAGAGCTATCGGCTGCCCACCGCGACGCTGGATCCACGCGAGGTTGAGGTCTTCCAGCAGGATCCGCCACGACACCCCGTCAACGGCCAGGTGGTGAATGACCAACGCCAATTCGCCCGTCGGGCCGGCCCACAGCGCACTGAGAATCACCCCGGCGGCCGGGTTCAGCCGCGACCGGGCCTCGGCCATCGCCTCCTCGGACAACACGTCCACCGTTCGCAGGCAATCGCCGGCATCCACCGACCCGGGTTCGGCAACCTCCAGCAACCAGTTTCCGGCGCCGTCGTCGTCAGCGCGCAGCCGCAACATGGCGTGGCGATCCAGCAGCGCCTGCAACATGGCCACCACATCGGGTTCGCTCACCCCGGCCGGGGCATGCACCACCACGGTCTGGTTGAACTGCTCGACCGGGCCACCGACGTCCCGCAGCGACCGCATGATCGGCGTCGCGATGACCGGCCCGACACCCTCGTCGATGCGGCCGGCTTCGCCGCTGGCCACCACGGCGACCCTGGCCAGTCGGGCCACCGTCTGCTCGACGAATACATGCCGGGGCCGAAACACCAGGCCGGCCGCCCGCGCCCGGGCCACCACCTGCATCGACAGAATGCTGTCCCCGCCCAGCTCGAAGAACGACTCGTCAACCCCGACCCGCTCGAGCCCCAGCACCTGGGCGTAGATCCCAGCCAGGATCTCCTCGGTGGCGCCGGCGGGCGCCCGGTAATGTCTGCCGTCCTGGTACTCCGGCGCCGGCAGCGCTCGGACATCGAGCTTTCCGTTGGTCGTCAGGGGCAGCGCGTCGAGGGGCACCACCGCGGTCGGCACCATGTAGGCAGGCAGCCGCTCCGCCAGCTTCGCGCGGACGGTGGCCGGGTCGGCGATGCCGGTGACGTAGCCGACCAGACGTTTGTCGCCGGGGCGGTCCTCCCGGGCGATCACCGCCGCCTGCTCGACCCCGTCCAGGCCGGCCAACGCCGCCTGCACTTCCCCCAACTCGATGCGATACCCGCGGATTTTGACCTGCTCGTCGGCGCGCCCGACATACCGCAACTGCCCGTCAACGCCCCAACACACCAGGTCACCGGTGCGATACATGCGCTGCCCCGCGCCCCCGAACGGACACGCCACAAAGCGCGACGCGCTCAAGCCCGCGCGGTCCAAATATCCGTAGGCCAGCCCGTCGCCGGCCACGTACAACTCACCCACCGCACCGGCGGGCACCGGATGCAACCACCCGTCCAGCACGAACAGGGCCGCGCCGGGCACCGGTGCGCCGATCGGCACCGACCCTGCGCCCGCCGACCCGGCCTCGAGCGGCGCGCTGATCGCCACGACCATCGTCGTCTCGGTCGGACCGTAGGCATTGCGCATCGTGCGCCCCGGCGCCCACCGCTCCACCAACTCGGCGGGGCACGGCTCGCCGGCCACCGCCACCGCCATCGATCCCAAGCCCTGCGGCGACAGCACCCCCAGGGCGGACGGGGTGCGGGCGAGCGCGTCGACGTGCTCGCTCACCAGCAACGCGTGCAGGTCGTCCGGGGAGCTGGCCACCTCTTCGGGCACCACCACCAGCCGTCCGCCACCCAGCAGCGAACCGAAGATCTCCCACACCGAGGAGTCGAACCCGTACGAATGACATTGCGTCCACACCCCGGGCCGGGGCAGGTAGGCATCGAGCACCTCGAGCAGCTGGGTGACGTTGCGGTGGCTCACGGCCACCCCCTTGGGCACACCGGTGGTGCCCGACGTGTAGATCAGATAGGCGATGTCATCGGGTGCGGGAGCCGGTAAGGCCGTGTCCGGGCAGGTCGCGATCAGGGGGTCGTCGACATCGACAACGCGAAGGCCGCATCCGTCCAACCGTGGGCGCAGGTCCGCCGAGGCGACCGCGACGATCGGCGCGGCATCGTCGACCATGAATTTGATGCGCGCGTCGGGGTGCGCGGGGTCGATAGGCACATATGCCGCACCGGTTTTGAGAACCGCCAGCATCGCGAGGACCGTCTTGGCCGAGCGCGCCAGCAGCAACGCCACCCGCTGTCCGGGACCCACGCCGTCGGCGGCCAAGAGATGAGCCAGCCTGTTGGACGCCTCATCCAGCTCTTGATAGGACATCGAGCGGCCGTCGTACGTCAGCGCTAACGCCTCCGGGGCGAGGGCGGCCTGCGCAGCAAACAACGCCGGAATCGAAACCGGCGTGCTCAGCGGCCGAGTCAACACCCCCTGGTTGCCCCAACCACCCAACCGATCGTGCTCGGTGGCGTCCAGCAGGTCGATCGTCGAGAGCCGCCGCGTCGGGTCGGCGGCCATGGCGGCCAAGACCCGTTCCAACCGTCTCGCGAGATCACGAACCTGGAAGTTCCAGGATGACTGCCCATTGGACGCTGTGCTGAGGAAGAGGTCGTCACCCGAGCTGGAAAACATGAGGCCGAAGCCGTCGACGACGCCGCTGTTGGTCAACGAAGCCGAAGCCGCGACACCGCCGAACGGCAGGGTGAATCGAGACGGGAGAAAGTTGACGGTCACCCTGTCGAATGACCGCCCATGCCCTCGAGCTTTGCGCTCGAGGGCTTCCACCGGAAACCTTTGGTGCTGCACCGCTTCCCGTATTCGGGTGTCCACGTATCCGCAGAATTCGGCAACCGTGGACGCGGGCGACAGCCTCAGCACCAGGGGCACAACTCCGGCCACCATCCCCGGCAGCGTTTTCGACTCCGGACGCACGCGCCTGCTGACGGGAAAGTCGAGTACCACCTCTGACGCATCCGCGTGGTACCCGCGGATCAGAAGCGCGCATGCCGCGGTGACGACCGATGAGCGAGGCACATTCCACGCACGGCATAACTCGTCGATACGCCGAATTGTCAACGGGTTCAACCGAACCGGGTCAGAAGGCGGCTCCGCCTGCCGCTCGCCGCCGGGTTGGGGCAAGCGATGTTGCTCTCCGCTTTCCGCCGGAAGGTTCTGCGTCCAGTAGTCCTGGTCCTCCAGATATTCCTTGGACGCCTCGTATTCGTGCTCGCAGTCGACCAAGTCCTGCAAGGAACCCAGGAGGGCGCCGGGGATGGGCGCCCCGGAGACAACCGCAGAGTAGACGGCCGCAAGCCGCTGGCCGATCAGCGCTATGCCGGACCCATCCAGGACGATGTGGTGGACGCACCAGAACAGATAGAACTCATCGCGGCGCACCTGAAAAAGTGCGAATTTGAACAGCGGCCCGGTAAAGGGCATCGGCGTGCTCTGTATGGACGACGCGATCCGTTGGGCTTCGTCTAGCGAATCGCTCGAGCAGGTCAGGTCATAGAAGTCGACCTTGACGTCCGGGTAATCGATCACGCTTTGCACAACTTGGCCGTCAACCTCGAAGAAGGCGGCCCGCAGTGGCTCGGCCTCGCTTACGGATCGGCGGATCGCCCACTCCAGGGCTTCACGTTCAATCGGGCCCTCGAACTTCACGAACAGGCCCAACTGCCATGCCGTGCCCAGCTGACCCGTCTCCTGCGCAAGCCAAATCTCGAGTTGACCCCGCGTCAGCGGAAGTGCCCGGTCCCCAAGCACCATCGACTCCTTTAAGTAACAGAGCTGCTGATCAGAAGGCCGGCCCGCTGGGATGATTCAACGGCCGCGTAGTGCTCCGGTTTTGTTCGATGGAAGCGAGACACGAAGTGCGCTTCGCCGTGCCGGAGGCCGGGCGACAGCCGGTCGGGACTCCGCCCCACAGACTGTGGTGCTCCACCTTGCTGCCCAAGACCAGAAAGCTCCCCGTACGGCCGTCGAACCGATCAATCCTCAATAGTTCCCCTAGCCGCCCGAAGGGCAAGGTATGTGAAACCGCTCCAAACCATAGTGGAGGTCAACACGCCCTGTGCGGGTTTCGGCAAACATTCTGGCGTAGCTCTAAGAACCGTGGCGGAACAAGCGCACCCGGCCAGCCAACGGGGTCCTGAAGTGCAGCGATCGGCTGACTGCAACTCTTATTTACGGACCTGTAAGGGGCGCCGCGGCAGCGCCCAAACGTTCGCTGACCGGCCGTCAGGGTTCGCCGTCGCGGCAGCCCGTCCCCCGAGTCCGAATTGGTGTGAACCATGTCGGCGCGCCGCGCCCGCGGGCCCAGACGGCGGTACCCTTCGCGGGCGTACTGTGCATTACGATCCAATATCGCGTTGAGAAAGTGCCGATACGGAGACCACGCACGTGGTTTACTCGTCAGAATCAGGTCGCGGTCCCTGATGCGCTGCACATTTGAGGTGATCGCCGCACGGCTAACCTGCGGCGTCCATGCTCGAAGTGCTTGCTCTTTGGTGGACCGCGATTGATGTGTAGGTTGCAAGTTCGAACAACTGACATACGCCAGTGTGGACGCGGGTGGAAGGTTGGATGCGATGGTCGAGCAGGGGGTGCGAGACGTTGCTGGAGCCGACTCCGATGTCGCTGACACGGCTCCCTTGCACACTGGACAGGAGTCCGGCAGCCGAGGCGGCCTCCCGCGACGTGCGGGCCGGCCTCCCGCTGCGCCACCAACGCTGAGCGGGTCTCGGGAGATCCGCCGAACTCGGGGGTTTTCGATTTTCAAAGTTCTGGGGCGGCTGTGGGTGCCGCTGGTCATTCTCGCCGTGGTCGTTGCAGGAGGCTTCACTGTGTCCCGACTGCACGGCATCTTCGGCTCCGAGAAGCAACTCTCGTATTCCGACACCAGGGCCGGTGATTCCAAGCCCTTCAACCCCAAGCATCTGCGATACGAGGTTTTCGGCCCGCCGGGGACCGTGGCCGCCATCAGCTACTTCGACGTCAATGGCGAACCCCAACACCTCAAGGAAGTAAGCTTGCCGTGGTCTCTGGAGTTCGCGATCAACACGGCAACGTCGGCCGGAAACGTTGTGGCTCAAGGCGATACGAACAGCATCGGCTGTCGCATTCTCGTCGATAACGTGGTGAAAGCCGAAAAGACTACTCACGAAACGGCCGCCTTCACCTTCTGCCTGCTGAAGGCAGCATGAGCCGGCCACAATTGCGCGACGAGCAGCAGTTGCGCGACGAGCAGGCCAGGCCCCCCTTCGCTCCGCGGACCATCCGTCGATTCTCGGTGCCGATCATTTTGGCCTGGGTGGCGCTCGTCGTATTAATGGGCATCACCATCCCTTCGTTGGAGAAGGTCGAGCAGACCCATTCAATGTCGTTGGATCCCAGCGATGCGCCCTCCTTCAAAGCGTCGAAGCGCATCGGCGACAAATTCAAGGAAAGCAATTCCGGCAGCGGCGCGATCATCGTCCTAGAGGGACAGGAGCCGCTCGGCGACGCTGCACACAGCTACTACAACAACATCATTCGTCAGCTGCAGGCCGATCCGAAACACGTGCAGCACATCCAGAATTTCTGGGGCGATCCGCTTACGGCGGGCGCTGCGCAGAGCGCCGACGGTAAGGCCGCTTATGTGCAAGTCGCCGTGCGCGGCAACCCGGGCACGAGCGAGGCAAACGAGTCGACCCTGGCCCTCGAGAACATCGTCGCCCGCACACAGGCGCCGCCGGGTGTCAAGGCGTATGTCACCGGACCCGCGGCGATCGTTGCGGATATGGGCCACAGTGGTGACCGCACGGTCATCCTCATCACCGCGGTGAGCCTCGCGGTCATCTTCATCACGCTGCTGCTGGTCTACCGATCGATCGTCACCGTCATCGTGTTGTTGCTGATGGTCGGGATAGAACTGCAAGTGGCCCGGGGAATTGTGGCATTCCTCGGCGATCACGGAGTCATCGGCCTTACGACTTTCGCCGTTAATCTGCTGGTGTCAATCGGGATCGCGGCGGGAACCGACTACGGCATCTTCTTCTTCGGCCGATATCATGAGGCGCGTCAGGCCGGCGAGGACCGGGAAGCGGCCTATTACACGACTTACCACGGCACCGCAAAGATTGTTTTAGCCTCCGGTTTGACCATCGCCGGCGCACTCTTCTGCCTTAAATTCACCCGGCTCCCCCATTTCCAGGCTCTCGCGATTCCCTGTGCGCTCGGCGTGGTGGTTGCCGTCGCGGTCGCCCTCACGCTTGTTCCCGCCGTTCTCCATGTGGGGAGCCGTTTCGGCCTCTTCGACCCGAAGCGACGGATTACGGCGCATCGATGGCGGCGGATCGGCACCTCGATCGTTCGGTGGCCGGCGCCCATTCTCCTCGCGACTTTGGCGGTCGCGCTCATCGGGCTGTTGACGCTGCCGGGCTACCGGCCGAGCTACAACGACATGAACTACATCCCGAAGAACATCCCCGCCGCGCAGGGCTTCGCCGCCGCGAAGCGGCATTTCCCGCCGTCGCGGATGATGTCGCCCGAGGTTCTGATGGTGGAGTCCGATCACGATCTGCGAAACTCGGCGGACGCACTGGTATTGGACAAGCTCGCCAAGGGCGTCCTCGCGGTTCCAGGCATTTCCACCGTGCAGGGTCTGACGCGGCCGGAAGGCACGCCGATCGCGCACACTTCGATACCGTTCATGATCGGCATGCAGAACGCGGCACAGCTCGAGATCATGCCGTTCCAGAAGGAACGCATGAACGACATGCTCGTGCAGGCCGACGAACTGGCCAAAATGATCGCGCTCATGCAGCACATGTACAGCCTGATGCAACAGCTGATGACGACCACTCATCACATGGTCGGCGAGACGCACGACATGCAGGCGATCACCAATGAGATGCGTGATCACATTTCGGATTTCGAGGACTTCTGGCGGCCGATCCGCAGCTACTTCTACTGGGAGAAGCACTGCTACGACATTCCGATCTGCTTTTCTCTGCGATCCATCTTCGACACACTCGACGGCGTCGACGAAATTACCGACAAGTTGAGAGATCTGGTCGCGGATCTCGATCAGATCGACCTGATCATGCCGCAGATCGTTGCGCAGTTCCCGACGATGATCGGGACCATGCAGAGCATGCGAACCATGATGCTGACCATGCACAGCACCATGTCCGGGATGTTTTCATCGATGGACGAGGCCGCCGGTAACTCGACCGCCATGGGCAAGGCTTTCGACGCCGCGAAGAACGACGACTCTTTCTATATCGCGCCCGAGGTATTCAAGAATGCGGACTTCAAACGGGTACTGGACATTTTCGTGTCGCCGGACGGCAAGGCCGCTCGGATGCTCATCACCCAGAAGGCCGATCCCGCGTCGCCCGAGGGCATCGGGAGGGTCGACGCGATAAAGAGTGCGGCCGAGGAGGCGCTCAAGGGGACTCCGCTGGAATCCGCCAGGGTTTACCTCACCGGTACCGCCGCCTTCACGAAGGACATCATCGACGGATCCAAATACGATCTGCTGATCGCGGGGGTCGCGGCCGTCTGCCTGATCTTCATCATCATGCTGATCGTGACGCGAAGTTTCGTCGCCGCGTTGGTCATCGTGGGAACGGTTCTGCTGTCGCTCGGTGCATCCTTCGGGTTGTCCGTGCTGGTCTGGCAGTACTTACTCGGCATCCAGATACACTGGCTCGTCCTCATCATGGCCGTGCTGGTACTGCTGGCGGTGGGGTCGGACTACAACCTGTTGCTGGTAGCGCGAATGCAAGAGGAATTGGGCGCCGGCATCAAGACGGGCATCATCCGCGCGATGGGCGGTACCGGCAAGGTCGTGACAAACGCCGGCCTGGTGTTCGCGTTCACCATGGCATCAATGGTCGTCAGCGACCTGGTCATCATCGGCCAGATCGGCACGACGATCGGGCTGGGTCTGCTGTTCGACACGCTGATCGTGCGTGCGTTCATGACCCCGGCCATCGCCGCGCTGCTGGGACGCTGGTTCTGGTGGCCGCAGCGGGTACGTCCCCGACCCGCTAGCGCCTTGCTTCGGCCGACGGGGTCCCGTCCGTTGGTGCGCGCCCTGCTGAAACAGCCGCCCGTCGGTAGCGGAATTCCCAGCTGATCGCCGCATGAGTACCAAATACTCTCGGGAGCCCGCCCTGGCGCGGATGATCCGCAGGCTGTCCGTGCCCATCATCTTGGCGTGGGTGGCGCTGGCTGCGGTGGTGACCCTGGCGGTTCCCTCGCTGGAGCATGTCGGGCAGAAGCATTCCGTGCCGCTGGCTCCCCAGGACGCGCCGGCGGTGCAGGCCATGAAGCGGATGGGCCGGGATTTCAAGGAATCCGACTCCGACAGTTTCGCGATGGTCGTCCTCGAGGGGCAGCAGCCACTCGGCCCCGATGCTCACACGTACTACGACAAACTGGTTCGCGATCTGAGGGCCGATCCGAAGCATGTTCAGCATGTGCAGGATCTGTGGGGAGATCGACTCACGGCCGGGGGTGCCCAAAGCCCCGACCGTATGGCCACCTACGTGCAGGTCAATCTGGCGGGCAACCAGGGCACCACCCTGGGGCAGGAATCGGTGGCCGCGGTCCGCGATATCGTGAATCGAACGCCGCCGCCACCAGGCGTCAAGGCTTATGTCACCGGTCCCGCAGCGCTCGTTTCGGATATGCAGCGAAGCGGTGACCGATCCATCCTGAAGATGACCGCGATAGGCGCCGTAATCATCTTCGTGGTACTGCTTTTCGTCTATCGGTCGGTCATCACCGTGGTTCTGTTGCTGGCCACGGTGGGAGTCGAAGTGCTGGCGGCCCGGGGAATCGTCGCATTTCTCGGTGACCACAACATCCTGGTGCTCTCGACGTTTGCGACCAGCCTGCTCACGGCCCTGGCGATGGCCGCCGGGACCGACTACGCCATCTTTTTCCTCGGGCGATATCAGGAGGCCCGTCATTCGGGCCAGCACCCGGAAACGGCTTACCACACCACGTACCGCGGGGTCACCCCCGTCGTCTTGGGATCTGGTTTGACGATCGCCGGGGCGATCATGTGCCTGAGTTTTACCCGGATGCCGATCTTCCAGACCATGGGCATGCCGTGCGCAGTGGGCATGGTCGTCGCGGTCGTGGTGGCGCTCACGCTGGTGCCGGCGGTTTTGACCTTCGGGAGCGGGTTCGGTCTGTTCGACCCCAAGCGTGCGATCGGTTACGGCCGCTGGCGCCGGATCGGCACCGCGATCGTCCGATGGCCCGGCCCGATTCTCGTGGCAACCATCGCGATCGCGCTGATCGGCCTGGTGACCCTCCCGGGCTATAGAACGAGCTACAACGACAAGCTCTACATCCCTAAAGACATTCCGGCGAACGTCGGGTACGCGGCCGCGGATCGGCACTTTTCGCAATCCCGGATGATGCCCGAGATTTTGCTTCTCGAATCGAATCACGACCTGCGTAACCCGGCGGACTTTCTGGTGTTGCACAAGGTCGCGAAGGCGATTTTCCGCGTTCCGGGCATTTCGCGGGTGCAGGGCATAACCCGGCCCGAGGGCACGCCAATCGAACACACCTCGATTCCGTTTTTGCTCAGTTTGAAAAACGCGACTCAGATGCAATACCAGCAATACATGCAGATGCGTGCCGATGACATGCTCAAGCAGGCAGACATCATGACGGCGCAGATCGCCACGATGAAGCACCTGTATGCATTGCAATCGCAACTCACCGACATCACGCATCACTCGATCACCGTCACTGCGGAAATGGTCGGCGTTGTGCACGACTTGAGGGACCACGTTTCGGACTTTGAAGACTTCTTCCGACCGATTCGCAGCTACTTCTACTGGGAGAAGCATTGTTACGACATCCCGATATGCAACTCGCTCAGAGCGATCTTCGACACGCTCGACGGTGTCGACGAGCTCAGCGACAAGATGGACGACCTTACTAAGGATCTCCTAAATCTGGACGCCCTGTTGCCGCAGCTGCTGCAGCAATTTCCGCCGCTGATCGCGTTCGCGGAAGACGCCAGGAACATGATCCTGAAGATGCACAGCACCATGGCCGGGATGCTCGGCGGGATGGATGAATCGACCTCAAACGCCGCCGCCATGGGACAGGCGTTCGACCAGGCTAAGAACGACGATTCGTTCTATCTGCCGCCGGAAGTTTTCGACAACGCCGACTTCAAGAAGGCGATGGAGTCGTTCTTGTCCCCGGATGGAAAAGCGGCGCGGTTCATCATCTCGCACCGGGGCGACCCCGCCACGCCCGAGGGCATCGCGAGGATCGACAAGATCAAGACGGCCGCAGAGGAGGCGCTCAAGTCGACGCCCCTCGAGAGTGCCAACGTCTATCTCGCCGGGACGGCGTCGACATTCAAAGATTTCCACGACGGGGCGAAATACGACCTGTACATCGCGGGAATCGGTGCGCTGTGCCTCATTTTCATCATCATGCTGGTCCTCACCCGAAGCTTTGTGGCCGCGCTGGTGATCGTCGGGACGGTGGCGCTGTCCCTGGGCGCGTCGTTCGGCCTGTCGGTGCTGATTTGGCAGTACGTTCTGGGCTTCAAACTGCACTGGATGGTGCTTCCGATGTCCGTCATCGTCCTGTTGGCGGTCGGATCTGACTACAACCTGCTGCTGGTGTCCCGAATGAAAGAGGAAATAGGCACCGGGATCAATACCGGCATCATCCGTGCGATGGCGGGCACCGGCAAAGTGGTGACGAATGCCGGCCTGGTCTTCGCTTTCACCATGGCCTCGATGGCGGCGAGCGATCTGCGCATCATCGGTCAGGTCGGCACCACCATCGGTCTGGGGCTGCTGTTCGACACGTTGGTGGTTCGCTCGTTCATGACGCCGACCATCGCGGCGCTGCTCGGACGGTGGTTCTGGTGGCCACAGATCGTTCGAACCCGTCCGCCCAGCCGGATGCTTCGCTCCCGGCCACCGCGGCCGGTCGTGCGCGAACTGCTCGGGGAGAGGTTCGGCGGCGACGACGCGGTCACCGCCCCGATTCCGAGGCCCTCGAGGCTTCCGTCCTACTAGTCAGGGGCCGCCTGGTACAGGGCGCGTTCCAACGCCCGTGATCAGGGTCAGCCCGCGACCGCTCCAGGCTCGAAGTAGGGCGCACCGTATTCGGTGACCGGTTCGAAACCCCGCTTGCGCGCTTTCTCGGCGGCCTTGCGGATCAGCGCATAGATCCCGACGAACGCCGCGTGATCGGTCATCACAAACGGTGTCAGCAGCCGGTTGTGCACCAGCGAGAAGGCCACTCCGCTTGAGGGATCGGTCCAGCCGAGGGAACCACCCAGGCCGACATGTCCGAAGCCGGGCATCACATTACCGAGCGGCAAGCTGTGGTAGCCCAGGTGGAAAGCCAATGGCACGTAGAGGTTTCGGTCCGGGCGCAGGCTCCGCTCCCCGGTCAGACCCGCGACCAGCTGACGGGACAGGAAACGCGTTCCGTCAACCTCGCCGCCGTTGGCGATCGCGCCGTACATCCGGGCCAGCCCGCGCGCCGTCGCTACCCCGTTGGCCGCCGGGATCTCCGCGTCCAGCAGCGGAGTGTCGCCTCGGACGGCGGCCGTCAGACCTTTGAAGTACATCGACCGGTACGCCCCGGACAACTCGTTGGCGACCCTGCGAGTCACGTAACCCAGGACAGGATTTCCGATCATGCTCTGCGGGCCGATGATCTCGGCGACCCGGGTCGGCGCCTCAACCGGCGGCCGGCCGAGGTGCAGACCGTCTGTGCCCAACGGCTGGGCAAGTTCCTCGCGGATCAGCGTGCCCATGCCCTTGCCCGTCACGGCGCGGCCCAGGCCCGACATCAGCCAGCCGAACGTCAGCGCATGGTATGCCGATTTGCCCAGTAGGCGGCCGGGAGCCGCCGCGGCCAGCTTTTCCTCCATCACGACGTGATCGAGCAGTTCGTCCACGGTGGCGCCTCGTAGGCCCGACAGGCCGGCCTGGTGACGCATAACCTGCCGCACCGTCAGGTCGGCCTTGCCGTTCGCCCCGAATGCCGGCCAATACTCGGCGACGGGAGCTTCGTAATCGATCAGCCCGCGGTCCGCGAGCCGGTGGATGACGGTCGCGGCCATCCCCTTGGTCGCCGAGAAAACCATCGGGGCGGTGTCGGCCGTCCACGGCCGCCGTCCGGCGCGGTCGGCCCACCCCGCCCAGACGTCCACGACGGGTTGGCCGTCGAGATACACGGCCAGCGCGCCGCCGCCGAAACGGCGGGCGGGGAACATGCTGGAAAAGCTGCGAACGACGCATCCGAAGTGTGAGTCCGCCGCGCCGGACACACGATGACCCGCGTCGAGGTCGTCGTGGACAGGGACCGCGCGGCGATCGACTCGGGTTTCCACCGTCACATTTTCGAATTTACTTGGATTTCACACCCGGCAGGAGCGTAATCAGATTGTTTATCTATCCGTTATTCTGACGCTGCCGATAATATTTGCTGGGCCGCCAGTGCGGGGGTCAACTCCCCCGCCTTGACCTGCCGTTCGATGTCGGCGCGCATCGTGCGAACCTTCGGGCTGGACAACAGTCGGTCCAGCACCGTGTCGCGCACCATCTGCCACGTCCAGTCGACCAGCTGGGCCCGGCGGCGCGCCTCGAATTCCCCGGCCTCGGTGAGGACCTGCCGATGACGTTCGATGGTGTCCCACAATTCCTCGAGGCCGGTTCCCTCGGCCGCGCTCATCGTGAGAACGGGCGGCCGCCAAAGGGTTTCGCGCGGATGTATCAACCGAATGGCCCCGGACAGCTCGCGCGCCGCCGAGCGGGCTTCGGCGAGATGATCCCCGTCGGCCTTGTTCACCACGACGATGTCGGCCAATTCGAGCACACCCTTTTTGATGCCCTGGAGCTGATCGCCACCGCGCGCCAGGGTCAGCAACACGAAGGTATCCACCATGTTCGCCACGGTCACCTCGGACTGACCGACCCCGACGGTCTCGATCAGGATCACGTCGAAACCGGCGGCCGCCAGCAGGACCGCCGCTTCGCGGGTGGCCTTGGCAACCCCGCCCAGGGTGCCCGACGTGGGCGACGGCCGGATGTATGCATCCGGATGCATGGCCAGGCGCGCCATCCGGGTCTTGTCCCCCAGGATCGAGCCGCCGGTGCGGGTCGACGACGGGTCGACGGCTAGCACCGCCACCCGATGGCCCAGTTCGATCAGGTGCATCCCGAGGGCCTCGATGCTGGTGGACTTGCCCACCCCGGGGATCCCGGTGATGCCGACCCGATACGCGGCACCGGCGTCCGGGGTCAGCTCCAGCAGCAGCCGCTGCGCTTGTTCGCGATGGTCCGCGCGGGTCGACTCCAGCAGCGTGATGGCCCGCGGCAACGCCGCGCGGTCACCGCCGCGAACCGCCTCGGCCAACCGCTCCACAGAGTCGTTCCGTTCGGAAGCCATTTAGTCGAGGGTGTAACCCAGCCGCTCGGCGAGCTTGTGCAGCAAGCCGATTGCGGCGTCGGCGATCACCGTCCCGGGCGGGAAGATGGCGGCGGCTCCGGCCTCGTAGAGCTCGTCGAAATCGCCCGGCGGGATGACGCCCCCGACCACGATCATGATGTCGGGCCGTCCGACGTCGGCCATCGCCTCACGCAGCGCGGGCACCAGCGTGAGATGGCCGGCCGCCAGCGAGGACACCCCGACCACGTGCACGTCGTTGTCGGCGGCCTGGCGGGCCACCTCCTCGGGCGTGGAAAACAGCGAACCGACGTCGACGTCGAATCCGATGTCCGCGAAGGCCGTCGCGATCACCTTCTGGCCGCGGTCGTGGCCGTCCTGGCCCATCTTCGCGACCAGGATTCGCGGGCGGCGGCCGTCGGCTTCCGCGAACTTCTCGACGAGTTCGGTCGCGGTTGCCATGTTTGTGGCCTTTCCAGCTTCGTCGCGGTAGACCCCGGCGATAGTACGGATCTCCGCCTGGTGCCGGCCATACACCTTCTCCAGCGCATCGGAGATCTCGCCGACGGTGGCCTTGTGCCGCGCCGCGTCGATGGCCAGGGCCAGCAGGTTGTTGCCCAACCCGTCCGCGCCGGCGCGACCGTGGGCGGCCGCCGCGCGCGACAGTTCCGCCAGCGCGGCGTCCACCGCCGACTGGTCACGGCTTTCCCGCAGCTCCTTCAGCTTGGCCAGCTGCTCGGCGCGCACCCGGCTGTTCTCGACCTTGAGGACCTCGACCTCTTGATCCTCTTCGACCTGATACTTGTTGATCCCGATCACCGGCTGGATACCGGAGTCGATGCGCGCCTGGGTGCGCGCGGCCGCCTCCTCGATGCGCAGCTTGGGGATGCCGTCGCTGATGGCCTGCGCCATGCCGCCGTGCTCGGCGACCTCGGCGATGTGGGAGCGGGCCCGCTGGGCGAGCTGATGGGTCAGCCATTCCACGTAATACGACCCCGCCCACGGATCGATCGGTCGCGTGGTGCCGGACTCTTGCTGCAGCACCAGCTGCGTGTTGCGGGCGATACGAGCCGAGAAGTCGGTGGGCAGAGCGAGCGCCTCGTCGAGCGCGTTGGTGTGCAGCGACTGCGTGTGTCCCTGGGTGGCGGCCATCGCCTCGATGCAGGTGCGAGCGACGTTGTTGAAGGCATCCTGCGCGGTCAGTGACCAGCCGGAGGTCTGCGAATGTGTGCGCAGCGAAAGCGATTTGGCGTTCTTCGGGCCGAACTGGGAGACCAGCTCGCTCCACAACAGCCGGCCCGCCCGCAGCTTGGCGACTTCCATGAAGAAGTTCATCCCGATGCCCCAGAAGAAGGACAGGCGGGGCGCGAACTTGTCGATGTCCAGGTCCGCGTCCAAACCGGCCTTGATGTAGTCGACCCCGTCGGCAAGCGTGTAGGCCAACTCCAAATCGGCTGTGGCACCGGCTTCCTGGATGTGGTAGCCCGAGATCGAGATCGAGTTGAACTTCGGCATTTTCGCGCTGGTATAGGCGAAGATGTCGGAGATGATGCGCATCGACGGCTTGGGCGGATAGATGTAGGTGTTGCGCACCATGAACTCTTTGAGGATGTCGTTCTGAATGGTGCCGGCCAGCTTCTCCGGCGCAACGCCCTGCTCTTCGGCGGCCACCACGTACAGCGCCAGGATCGGCAGCACCGCGCCGTTCATGGTCATCGACACCGACACCGTCGACAGGTCGATACCGTCGAACAGCTGGCGCATGTCGAGAATGGAATCGATTGCCACACCGGCCATTCCGACGTCACCCTGCACGCGGGGGTGATCGGAGTCGTACCCGCGGTGGGTGGCCAGGTCGAAGGCCACCGACAGGCCCTTCTGGCCCGCGGCCAGGTTGCGCCGGTAGAAGGCGTTCGACTCCGCGGCGGTGGAGAAACCGGCGTACTGCCGAATCGTCCACGGCTGGTTCACATACATCGTCGGGTAGGGTCCACGCACGAACGGCGGTTCGCCCGGGAAACTGTGCAGCGGGTACCCGTCGGCCTCTACCGCCGCCCGGTCTGCGCCGATATACACCGGTTTGACGTCGATGTCCTCCGGTGTCTGCCACTGCAGTTGATCGGGCGTGTACAGATGCGCGGCCGCGGCCGCGGCGACGTGTTCCTCGACGGCGGCCTGGTTCGGCGGCGTGACAGTCCGCTCGCCGTGCAGCGGCACGTCGGCGAAGCTGCCGACCGCAGGTGCAGTGGTCGTCATCTAACTACGCCCCCAGCCTTGTGAGCAGATCCGACAGAGCTTCGACCGCATTGATTTTCGCGGTCAGGAATTGGTCCGGTTGGTGCTCGGCGCCGGCCACGGCCTTGTCCGGCCCGGCCAGATAGACGCGCGCGGTGCCGGCGTCCCGCGCCGCCCGCACGACGTCCGAGGCCTCGTCCTGGTAGCGCTTGTCGGTGCCGCAGATGACCGCCGCCGCCAGCGATCCCGCGTCCGCCACCGCCGGCGCGACGCTGTCGGCGTCGACCGTGCCCGGGTTGATCGCCTCGATGCCACCGGAAGCCAGCAGGTTCGAGGCAAACGTTGCGCGAATGTTGTTCTCGGCCAACGGGCCCAACGGCAGCAACAGCACCTTCGGGCGCGATCCGGTGCGGTCCAGGTACGCATCCGATCGGTCCCGCAGCGCCTCGAATTCCGCCGCGTAACGCACCAGGTTTCCGGCCGCCAGCGGCGAATACGACGAGTCGCTTTGCGGCAGAGGAGCTTCGGTGAGGTCGGGAAATTCGTTGACGCCGGTGATCGCGGTCCGGCGGTGCGCGATGTCGTCGCTGCGACGGGCGGCGACCTCGGCGATCTGGCCGACGATGAGGTCGCGGGCTTTCGTGAATCCGCCGTGGGCCTCGATGGCCTGGAAATGCTCCCAGGCCCGCTCGGCCAGGCGCAGGGTCAGGTCCTCGACGAACCAGGAACCACCGGCCGGGTCCAACACCCGGCCCACGTGTGACTCTTCGAGAAGCAACAGCTGCGTGTTGCGCGCGATGCGACGGGCGAAACTCGTTGCTATGCCCGGGAATCCGCCGTCGATCGCGACGTCGAACGGAAATACCAGCAGCGAGTCAGCGCCGCCGACACCGGCGCCGAAGGCGGCCAGGGTGCAGCGCAGCATGTTCACCCACGGGTCGCGCTGGGTCATCATCGGCAGCGACGTCTCGGCGTGGACCACGGCCGCGCCGGCGTCCGGCTCGCCGACAACCTCGGCGACCCGCGCCCAAAGATTGCGCGCGGCGCGGAACTTGGCGATCGTCATGAACTGGTCGTCGTCGGCGGCGAATCGGAAGCTGATCTGCCCCAACGCCTCGCGGATCGACAACCCCGATTCGGTGAGCACCCGCAAGTAACTCACGGCGGCCGCGACACCGGCGGCGAGCTCCCACGTCGCGTTGGCGCCGAGGTTGTGAAACGCCGGCCCGTCGATGGTGATCGCGCGCACCCCGGTCCGACCGGCGGCCCGCTTGGCCACGGCGATCACGTCTTCGATCGTCGGCGCCGGTCGGTCACTGTGTGTCGCGCTCAGCGGGTCGCCGCCCAGGTCGATCGACAGGGTGGCGCGCTGATCAGGTTCCACCCCGTCCGCCAGCGCAAGCGCCACGTCGCTGGCCGCCAGGTAGTCGGCGCCGGCTTGCAGGATCAGCGGCGCCATGCTCAGGTAGACACCCTCGAGCGTCTCCCCCAGCTGATCGGGTGCCACACCCGATTCACCGATCCGCAGCACCACGGCGCCGGCCCCATTGCCCAGCGCGTCCAGCACCGCGGAGTTCACGTCCTTGGCCGCGACGCCGGGTACCGGGGTAGCCGGGAAGGCCTCGGCGACCTTCCAGCCGGATTTGACGTCCCGCGCTGCGTCACCGCCGCGCACATACGGCCACTCGCCCGGCAGCGGCGGCTCTGGCAGTTCGTCGAGCGCGGTGTAGAGCGCGCGGACCGCGATTCCGTCGTAGGTGGGGGTTTCCAGCAGCCGCTCGGGCGCGTCTCCCAACTGATCGGGGTCCTTCCGGGTGCTTTTGGCCAGCACACCGGCGACCGCACTGCGCCAACGCCCGCGAACCTGTTCTAGGTCGGCGAGCTCGGGTACATCAATGGACACCGATTGCTCCCTTTTCCCAGCATTTGGGCTACTGCTCTGGGGGTACCACTTAGCTACTGAGGCTAATTGATGACCGCTCGTCGCAAAAAACCGCCACTTGCGGCGGGCGTTGCCGATTTCGGAGGAAACGCCACCCTCGGGAAACGGCTTATTCATCTACGGCCCGTACCCTAGGAAGCCGTGCCGGGTTCCGCCACCAGCAAAATCACCGAAACGCTTCGCGATATCGGCTGCGCCATCGGCGTCGCCGCGCGGGGCGTGTCCCGGTCGCGGATCGCCTGGACAGTGGTGGGCATCACAGCGCTGGTGGTGTTGGCGTCGTGGTTGCCGCTCCCGTCGCCCGTGCAGATGCGCGACTGGGCGCACTCCGTCGGACCGTGGTTTCCGCTGGCGTTCCTTCTCGCCCACATCGTCGTGACGGTGGTGCCCGTTCCGCGCACGGCGTTCACTCTGGCGGCCGGACTGCTGTTCGGCCCACTGCTGGGCGTCGCAATCGCGGTGATCGCCAGCACCGCAAGTGCGATGATCGCGATGCTGCTGGTGCGCGCAGTCGGGTGGCGGCTGAATCGCTTGGTGCGCCACCGATCGATTGACTCGGTGGAACAGCGCCTGCGACAACGCGGCTGGCTGGCCATCTTGTCGCTGAGGCTGATTCCCGCCGTGCCGTTCTCGGCCCTTAACTACGCCGCAGGCGCGTCGAGCGTGCGGGTGCTGCCCTACGCGGTCGCGACGCTGGTCGGGTTACTGCCCGGCACCACCGCCGTGGTGGTCCTTGGCGATGCGCTCGCCGGTCACATCAGCGCGCTGCTGTATCTGGTGTCGGCGATCACCAGCGCTCTGGGTCTGGCAGGGCTCGTCGTAGAGATCCGCCACTTCCGTAGCCACCACCGCCGGGCGCACGGTCCCGTCGGTGACGAGCGCTCCCCCGAGCCCGCCACCATCGGCTGATCGCCGATTTCGCCCGGCGGCGATAGGCAACGTCTGATCTTCAGGTCCGCTTCAGGCTGAGTTTCTACCGTCGCGTTATCGCCTCCAACTCGGTGACGAGGGGCGAGTTGATCGGTTGAACAGCATCGACAGACAGGATGGATGAATCGGGTGAAGGTGAGACAAGTAATCGCTGGTTCACTGCTCGCGGGTGCGCTCGGGGTCGCGGCGGCGGGCTTCGGCGCCGCGATGGCGAGTGCGGATCCACCCCCGCCGCCGCCACCGGGCCCGGGGCAACCGTGGGGCCCGGGACCGGGCGGTCCGGGCGGGCCGCCGCCTCCTCCGGGTGGTCCACTGGGCCCACCGCCCCCGGGGGGACCATTCCGGCCGCCGCCGCCGGGCTTCTAATGACGGCGGCGCGATAGCAGCGCCGAGGTGGCCGTCTCAATCCGACGGATTGAGACGGCCATCGCTCACTGCGCGGTCGGTTTTCGATGTGGTCGGCAGGGTGAGCCGGAATTGAGCACCGCCGTGGTGCGGCAGGCACACCAGTTCGCCACCGTGAGCGCGCGCCAACGCCCGCGCGATCGCCAGGCCCAGGCCGGCGCCGCCGTGGTCGCGGGCGCGGCCCGAATCCAGGCGCACCAGCCGCTCGAAGATGTTGTCTCGCTGGTCATCCGGGATGCCCGGCCCGGTATCGGTGACGGTGATTTCCGTCAAGACCTCGGCTGCGCGAAGGTCAACGATGATGGCGCCGCCGGCCGGCGTGTACCGGCGGGCATTGTCGAGCAGGTTCGACACGATCTGCGACAGGCGGATCGCGTCGACGTTGAGATTCAACGTGGTCAGGCCGGTGCGGGTGACGCTGATCTGCGGCGCCAGCATGGCGGCGCGGTCGGCTTCGCCGTCGAGAACGGCGGCGACGTCGACGTCGTGCAGCTCGAGCGCAAGCCCGGCGTCGATGCGGCTCAGGTCGAGCATGTCGGAGACGAGTCGTCCGGCGCGGCGGGCGTCGGAGAGCAGCAGGCTCGCCCGACGGTATTGCCCTCGATGTTCGGAGGCGCCGTGAGCGAGTTGTTCGGCGGCGACCTGAATGCCGGCGATCGGGGTGCGCAATTCGTGGGCGGCGTCGACGAGAAATCGCCGGGTCGCCGACTCCGCGCGCTGCGCGGTATCGGCGGCGCGCTGGGAGCGGCGCTCGGACATTTCCAGTGCGTCCAGCATGCCGTCGAAAGCGCTTGCGGCGCGGCCGAGTTCGGTGCCGGTGCGATCCGGGTGCAGTCGCCGGCCGCGGTCCCCGGTGGTGATGGCGTTGGCCAGCGCGGTGAGCCGGTCCAGCGGGCGCAGCGCTGCTCGGCTGACCGCAACCAGTAGCAGCGCCGCGAGCAGCAGGGTGGCCAGGCCCGCCCCGATCATCAGGCCGCGCAGCTGATGCGCCACCTGCGTGGTCTGCGTGGTGTCGGCGACCAAGACCACCCGGCTGCCGTCGGGCAGCGGATGCACGACGGCCGTCGCGGTGGCATCCGGCGGAGGACCGGGCGGCGGTGGCGGTGGCGGATACGGCGGATACGGCGGGTAAGGCGGCGGCGGGTAGGGCGGCGGTGGCGGATACAGCGGTGGCGGTTCCACCTCGCCGTCACTGAGCTCGGGGCTGATCCCGCGGTCGCCGTAGGCGACGCCGCCGGCGGTGACCACGAGCGCGCGAATACCGCCGCCGTTGAGTTCGGCGGCGAGCAGATCGGGTGAGGTGTGTGCGGCGCTCAACGCGTCGGCGCGCGATGTCGCGGCCAGCAGCCGGTCGTGCAGATTGCGGTGAGCGAG
Source organism: Mycobacterium sp. NGS17 (assembly GCF_059813205.1). Lineage (NCBI taxonomy): Bacteria > Bacillati > Actinomycetota > Actinomycetes > Mycobacteriales > Mycobacteriaceae > Mycobacterium > Mycobacterium sp. NGS17. The sequence continues at coordinate 85,113 of NZ_JCALED010000004.1, forward strand.
AACGCCCATGGTGATGTCGATGGTGACCCCGAGCACCATCAGCAAAACGGCCAGCAGCGCGAGCACCACCAGGGTCACGCGGCGTTGCAGGGACGGGGTCGGCGTCGTCGTCGCGGCCGTCATGACCGCTCGGCCCGCAGGCGGTAGCCGATGCCGCGCACGGTGTGCAAAATTCTCGGCCCGTACGCCTCTAACTTGCGCCGCAGTCCACTGACGTGGACCTGCACCAGGTTGGGGTCGTAGGCGTCGTAGCCCCATACTCCGTTCAGGATCTGGCTTGCGCTGACGATTCGGCCGCGCTGCTCCACCAGAAACGTCAGCACCCGCAGCTCGGTTGCGGTCAGATTCAGCGGGTGACCGTCGCGCGCCGCCACACCGGCGCCGAGGTCCAGCGTGACGTCGCCAACCTGAATCACCTGGGACAGCCGTCCGCGCCGGCGTAGCACCGCGCCGACCCGCGACACCAGTTCGGCAAGCTCGAATGGCTTGATGACGTAGTCGTCGGCGCCGCCGTCGAGTCCGCGCAGCCGGTCCGGCAGCCCGTCGCGCGCCGTGATCAACACGATCCCGACGTCGCCCCATTCACGAATCACGTCGATCAGCTCGAAGCCGTCACGCCCCGGCAGCATTACGTCGAGCACCACCAGGTCGGGCCGCATCCCGTCGAGAACCTCCTCCAATTCGTCACCGTCGCACCGTGCCTCGGTGTGATAGCCGACATCGGTGAGGGCTTCGCCGACCATCTCCCTGATGGTCTCGGAGTCTTCGACGACCAACACCCGCGGCGCGCCAACACTGAACTGGCCGGCGACCGCACGGGGGCAATCCGTCATACGCCCATTGTCGACGCCGGTGCTGAAACGAACCTGAAGGCCGGGGTGGGCCGGAGCCGATTTTCTTCAGATCCACTTCAGCCCCGGCCCTTAATGTCCGTCACATGACCACGAATGACGACATCATCACCGATCCACCCGCGCCCCCGCCGGTCGCGCCTGTCGCACCCGAGCGCCGTCGCTACCCCACCGGCGTGGTGATCGGCGCCGGGGTAGGAGGCGCGCTGCTCGGCGCGGTCGGCACCGTCGCGGCGATCGCGTTCGCGTGGATCGTCAGCGTCGGACCGCCCCCGCCCCCGCCGCCGCCCCCCGGCCCACCGCCGATGCTCGCGGCGCCACCGTTCCACGGCCCCCCGCTTCCGCCGATGGGCGGACCCATGCCGGGCGGCTTCGGATTCGCTCCGCCGCCCGGGCCGCCGGGGCCCCCGCGTGGCTTCTGGCCCCCGGGCGAGGGTTCGGTGGCACCGCCCTCACCGACGACGCCACCCACCCCGCACCCCTAACCCGCATGGCCGAGCCCGCCGCAGTGCAGGATGGGAAGGTGCCACGAGATCGATCGTCGTTTCCCGCCAGCCTCGCCGCACGGCTGCTGCGCTCGCGTCGCCTCATGCGCGCGCCGATCTGGATCTACAAAGCCCGCGCGGGCGCGCTGTTCGGCTCGCGCATCCTGTTGCTCGAGCACACCGGCCGCAAGTCGGGCATGCCGCGCTATGCCGCGCTGGAAGTCGTCGACCACCCGGCGGCAGACAGCTACGTGGTGGCTTCGGGCTTCGGCCGAAAAGCCCAGTGGTTCCGCAACATCGAAGCCAATCCCCGGGTGCGCGTGTACGTCGGCAGCCACGCGCCCAGGACCGCCGCGGCGCGCGTGCTGACCACCCCGGAAGCCGATCGCACCCTGGCCGCCTACCGAACCCGCCACCCCAAAGCGTGGGAGCGGATGCGCCCGGTGCTCGAAGACACGCTCGGCGTCCCGATCACCGACACGGACACTCCGCTGCCGCTGGTCGAGCTGCGCCTGGACTAGTTCTCGTCGGGTCCCTTGATCGTCATCGCGGCGACCAGCGCCAGGAACAGCGCGGCCGGAAGGCCGTTGACGACTTTGTCGCGCACCCGGACATGCGCGCCGACCGCCAGTACGAAGTACAACGTCAGCATCGCAGTCGTCAGGCGCGCCAGAGCGGGAAACCGGTTGACCGACAGCAATCCCACCGCGGCGGCCGCTTTGACCACCGGCAGCACGGGCCGGATGTTCTCCGGAACGCCCACGGTGTCGAGGACCTTCTTGATGGGTGCCACCTGGACGCCGCACGCTACTGCGTCGGCGGCGTGGAACACGCCGAGCGCCGTGTAGGTCTTCGGGGAAGTCAACACGCTCATTCCGCAATCCTAGGGAGTGAGCTCCCCGGCCGGGCCATCTGCCGGCTGGCGGGCGATCGCCTCCGCCTTGGCCACCGCCTGGGCGATCGCGGGGTCGGTTTCGGTGGAGAACCAGTCGGCGACGTCGGCGTCGTCGTCGGCGCTGTGCTTGGGCGCGTCATCGACGGGCGATGGCTGGAAGCGGAACACGCCGTCCTGGCCCGGGGTTCCCAGCAGCTTGGTGAAGCCCTGCAACGCCGCGTTGAAGTCACTGGGCACCACCCACACCTTGTTGGCGTCACCGCGCGCCATCTCCGGCAACGTCTGCAGGTACTGGTAGGCCAGCATCTCGGGGGTGGGCCGGCCGGCCTTGATCGCCGCGAACGTCTTCTCGATCGCCTTCGCCTGGCCCTGCGCCTGCAGGTACGCCGCGGCGCGTTCACCCTGGGCGCGCAGCATCCGGGACTGCCGGTCGGCCTCGGCGGCCAGGATGGCGGCCTGCTTGGCACCCTCGGCGGCCAGGATCTGCGCCTGCTTGTTGCCCTCGGCCTCCTTGATCGCCGCCTCGCGCATACCTTCGGCGGTCAGGATCATCGCCCGCTTCTCGCGGTCGGCCTTCATCTGCTTTTCCATCGACGCCTGGATCGACGGGGGCGGATCGATGCTGCGCAGTTCCACGCGGGCGACCCGCAACCCCCAGCGGCCGGTCGCCTCGTCGAGCACGCCGCGCAGCTGCCCGTTGATCTGATCGCGCGAGGTCAGCGTCTGCTCGAGCGTCATGCCGCCGACGACGTTGCGCAGCGTGGTGGTGGTGAGCTGCTCGACGCCGACGATGTAGTTGCTGATCTCGTAGACGGCCGCCTGGGGAACGGTGACCTGGAAGTACACCACGGTGTCGATGTTGAGGGTCAAGTTGTCCTCGGTGATCACCGGCTGCGGCGGGAACGACACCACCCGCTCACGCAGATCCACCCGCGCGCGAACCCGATCGATGAACGGCACCAACAAGGTCAGTTGCCCGCTGACGGTGCGGCTGTACCGTCCCAGCCGTTCGATCACCGCCGCCTCCGCCTGAGGTATCAGCGCCACGGACTTGGCCACCACGACGATCGCGAAGATCACCAGAACGGCCAGCAGCACCAAACCAGCAACCATAGGAATTCCTTTCTCGCTGAAGCTCTTTGCGGTCGCTACAGACCGCTCTTGAAGACGACCGCGGTGGCGCCGTCGATCTGCATGACGGTGACCGGCTCGCCGGGTTCGTAGACGTCGGCCTCGTTGAGCGGGCGCGCGGACCACACCTGGCCGTCGAGTTTGACCTGGCCCGCGTCGCGCCCGACCCGTTGCAGCACCAGCGCGGTTTTGCCGCGCAGCGCCTCGATTCCCAGAGTGGGCGCCGCGGCCGGCGTCAGCCGCCGCTTCAGCGGCGGGCGAACCAGCACCAGCAGCAGCACCGACACGACCAGGAACACCGCCCCGTTCGCCCACACCGGGAAGTCGGTGAGCCAACTGGTGAGCGCCGCGGCCAGTGCGCCGCCGCCGAGCATCACCAGAAACAAATGACCGGTGAGCGCCTCCGCGCCGGCCAGCACCAGCGCGAATATTAGCCAAAGCAACGCCGCGGGCATGCGGCAAGAATACGCGTGATCCGCCTTTGCCGGGCAAAACAACTACACTGCGTGATCGTGTGGTGTCCCAGTGTTTCGCTGTCCCTGTGGGCCAATGCCTGGCTCGCTGGAAAGGCCGCGCCCGACGACGTCCTGGACGCGTTATCCGTTTGGGCGCCAAAGCAATCGGTGACCGCGTATGATGCCGTCGCCGCGGGCCACACCGGGCTGCCCTGGCCCGACGTGAACGACGCCGGGACGGTGACGCTGCTGCAGACATTGCGCGGCGCGATCGGGCGTCCGACGCCGTCGTGCGGCGGCGCGGGATTGATGCGCGGGACGATCAACGTGGTTTTGCCGGTACCCGGCGATGTGCGCGGGCTGGCCCCGGGGACGCAGTTCGAGCGGGACGCCCTGGCCGCCGGAGAGGCGGTCATCATCGCCAACCCCCGCAACCCCGGCACCGCCGTGGGCCTGGTGCCCGAACTCTCCTATGAGGACGACGAGGACGCGCCCGAGGACTACGAGAGGCGCCTGGCGGAAGTGTGCGGGCTGACGTGGACCGTGTACTCGCTGCCCGGTGCCCCGGTCCTGGACCACTACGAGCTCGGCGACGCCGAGTACACGCTGCGGTCCGCCGTGCGCTCGGCCGCCGACGCTCTGGGCGCCATCGGGCTGGGAGCCGCGGCCTCCGACGTCGACGACCCGCGTGGACTTGTCGAGCAGCTGCTGGAATCCGCACGGCAACACCGCATTCCGGACCATGCGCCGACGCGCGCGCTGCGGGTGCTGGAGAACGCCGCGCACGTCGACGCCATCATCGCGGTCAGCGCGGGCCTGAGTCGATCGGACTCGGCGGACCGTTTCACCGCGCCCGTCGCCGCCGGGCTGGAACCGGTGGGAACGCAATCATCGTCCGAGGCCCGCATCGCCAGCGATGCGCTGCGACCGCTGACCGCCGTGGTGCGGTCGGCGCGGATGGCGGCCGTGACCGCGATCCTGCATTCGGCCTGGGGCGACTAGGCGCCGGTCCCGGCCGCGCAGTGCGGCGGGCGGCACGGCGCACCGTTTGCGCTGGCCAGACAACCCGGTGCCGGGTCCGGCCCCCTCACCCGCTCGGGCGTGCGGCCGTAGCGCAGTTCGTCGATCAGGTCGGCGGCCAGTTGCGCGAAACGCGGGTGGGCGTTCGGCGTCGAGGCCCGCACCATCGCGACTCCCGCCACCTCCGCCTGGGCCGCCAACTCGGTGTCGAGGTCCCACACCACCTCGATGTGGTCGGCCACGAACCCGATCGGGCAGACGATGACCGCGTCGGTGCCGGCCCGCACCAAGGCGGTCAGGTGGTCGGCGACGTCGGGCTCCAGCCACGGAACCTGCGGCGGCCCCGACCGGGACTGCCACGCCAGGTCGTACTCGGTGTATCCGGCTGCGGCCGCCACAAGGCTTGCGGCGTAGGCGACTTGGCGGCTGTAGAGCCGCGGGCCCACGCGGTCGTCGGCGGCCACCGGGATGGAATGCGCGGTGAACACCAGACGCGCGGCGGTATGTTGTTCGGCGGTCAGGGCGCCCGAGGCCGCGCCGATGGTGTCGGCGAAGATCTGGACGAACCGCGGATGGTCGAAATAGGGCCGCAGCTTGACCAATTCGGGCGCATCAGGCCCGGCCGCATCGCGCGCCCGGGCGATGTCCTCGATGTACTGTGTGCAGCTGGAATAGCCGCTCCACGCCGATGTGGTGAACACCGCGGCCCGACGAATTCCGTTGTCGCGCATCGTCGTCACGGTGTCTTCGACGTAGGGCGCCCAGTTGCGGTTGCCGAAGTAGACCGGCAGATCCAGGCCGCGGTCATGCAGTTCGGCTTCGAGCTGCTGGATCAGCGCCAGGTTGATCCGGTTGATCGGCGACACCCCACCGAAGTGCAGGTAGTGCTCGGCGACATGGTCGAGACGTTCCGGGGGCACGTTGCGGCCGCGGGTGACGTTCTCCAGGAACGGCCGAACCTGCTCGGGACCTTCCGGCCCACCGAAGGACAGCAGCAGGACGGCATCGAATTCCATTGGGCTCTAGAGCAATCCGCTTTAAAGCAATTGGGTACTTGCGCCGCCGTCGGCGTAGATGATGGTCCCCGTGGTCGCCGGCAGCCAGTCCGAGAGCAACGCGCACACCGTCTTGGCCACCGGCGTCGGGTCTTTCATGTTCCAGCCGATGGGGGCGCGCTGGTCCCAGCCCTCTTCGAGCAGCTGCATCTGCGCGCCGGCCTCTTCGCCGAGCGCACCGCCGACGATCGCGCTCATGGCTAGCGTCCGGATCGGGCCCGCGGCAACGAGATTGGAGCGCACACCGAACTTGCCCGCCTCACGCGCCACGAATCGGTTCACCGATTCCAGCGCGCTCTTGGCCACCGTCATCCAGTTGTAGGCCGGCATCGCCCGGCTGGGATCGAAGTCCATACCCACGATGGAGCCGCCCGGGTTCATGATCGGCAGCGCGGCCTTGGCCAGCGAGGCGTACGAATAGGCCGAGATGTGAATGCCTTTGGAGACGTCCTCGTAGGGAGCGTCGAAGAACGGGTTGATGCCCATCCCCGTCTGCGGCATGAAACCGATCGAATGCACCACACCGTCGAGCTTGTTGCCCTCGCCGATCTCGGCCGTCACCCGGTCGGCGAGCGAATTCAAGTGCTCCTCGTTTTGCACGTCGAGTTCGATCAACGGCGCCTTCTCGGGCAGCCGGTCGGCGATGCGCTGAATCAGGCGCAACCGGTCGAATCCGGTCAGCACCAATTGCGCACCCGCCTCCTGGGCCGCCTTGGCGATGTGAAACGCGATCGACGAATCGGTGATGATTCCGGAGATCAGAATCCGTTTGCCGTCGAGCAGTCCTGCCATGTCCGTCCTTAAAGTCGTTATGTCGTTAACTCAGTGGCCCATGCCCATGCCGCCGTCGACCGGGATGACGGCGCCGGCGATGTAACTGGCGTCCTCGGACGCCAGGAAGCTGACCACCCCGGCGACCTCCGCGGCGGTGCCGACCCGCTTCGCCGGGATGAACTCCAGCGCCCCGGCCTGAATCCGCTCGTCCAGCGCGCGGGTCATCTCCGTGTCGATGTAGCCGGGGGCCACGACGTTCGCGGTCACCCCGGCCTTGGACAGCTCCCGGGAGATCGAGCGGGCCATGCCGATCAGGCCGGCCTTGGCGGCCGCGTAGTTGGACTGGTTGCCGATGCCCCAGCTCCCGGAGACCGAGCCGATGTAGATGATCCGGCCGAACCGCTTCTTCTGCATGCTGCGCGCCGCGCGCTGGGTTACCCGGAACGCCCCGGTGAGGTTGGCGTTGATGACCTCTTCGAACCGCTCCTCGGTCATCCGGATGAGGAACGCATCCTTGGAGATGCCGGCGTTGGACACCAGCACCTCGACCGGGCCCTGGTGCTCCTCGACCTCCTTGAAGGCGCGATCGATGGCGTCGTTGTCGGTCACGTCGCACTCGACTCCGAACAGTCCCTCGGGCGCCCCGGATCCGCGGTGCGTGACGGCCACCTTGTGGCCGTCGGCGGCCAGCCGTTGCGCGATCGCCAGCCCGATCCCCCGGTTTCCGCCGGTGACCAGGACTGATCGGGATACGAATGGGGGTTTGCCGCCGCTCGCGGCGGGTTCGGTGGCTTGCTCGGTGGACGTCTCAGTCACCCGGCCAACTTATCGCCTCGGCCGGCCAGGGCTGCAATCGGCTCAGCGCGAGCGCAACGTCGATTCACCCCGGGCGGCCGCCGCCGCGCGAACCCGCCGTTGGCTCGCTTAGGATTTGACCCTCATGGCCGCAGCCCCGACCCGACACTTAAGGCTCAACGCCCAAGCCACGGCGATTTTCGCGGCCTGCTGGGGCGGATTGCTCGTCCTGCTGCTGGTGCGCAACCGCGGGCTGTTCACCTACCCCGTCTACGAGGCCGGAGACCCCGCGGCCAACTCGATCCTCACCCTGCAGGCCAAGCACTTCGCCCTGCTGACCGGGCATTACTCCAGGGTCGGCTTCCACCATCCCGGTCCGGCTTTCTTCTACGTGCAGGCCGGCGGCGAATGGCTGCTGCACGACCTGACCCGTCTCGTTCCGGCGGCCTATAACGGGCAGGCGATCGCGATCATGACGCTCAACGCGACACTGATCGCGCTGGCGCTGGCCATCCTGTACACGTGGGTGCGCTCGGCGCCGGCGGTACTCACCGCGGCCGGCATCACCCTGATCTTCCTCGCCGAACACCCCCAGCTGGTGTGCTCCACCTGGATGCCCCACGCCTGCTTCGCCCCGTTTTTGCTCTACGTCTTCGCGGTCGCGTCGGTGGCTGCCGGACGGCTGCGCCATCTGTGGATCATGGTGCTCGCCGGCGGCCTGCTGGTGCACGGGCACGCGGAATTCCTGCTACTGGTGCCCCTGCTGGGGCTGGCGGCACTCCTGCCTCAGCGGCGCCGGTTGCTCACGCACCGCCGTGAAGTGCTGATCGCCTCGGCGGTGTTGGCATTGTTTCTGCTCCCCATCGTGCTCAACGTGACCCTGCACTGGCCGGGCGAGATTCCGCAGTACCTGGCCTACGGTCACCGCGCGCCGAACCCGCCGGTGGCGGCCGCGCGGTTTCTCGCGCAGTTCTGGGGTCCGGGTCCCGCCCTCGGGACGGTGTTCCTGGTGGTGCTGTTCGTCGCGGATCTGGCGCTGGTCCGCAGGCTGACGCGTCCCGGTGTCGACGAGGCGGTGCACGAGTTCTCCCGCCGCCTGCTCAGAGTCACCGCCCTGGCCACCGCGCTGTTCGCCTTCTACTGCTGGTACGGCGTGGACCATCTCTGGCAGTCGTACATCGGCGTCTTCTCTTACGCGTTGCCCCTGGCTTTGCTCATCTTGGGCTCCTCGGCGCTGATGGTGCTGGCGGCGGCGCGGGAAAAGCCGATAGCCCCCCGGCTGGCGGCCGGCGCCGCGGCGGGGAGCCTGGCGGTCGGGGTGGTGCTGGCACTCACGACGGACGCCTTACGCAGAGACCGCGACGAGCTGACGGGCGTGCCCATCGCGCTGGACTACCTGGCCGCGCACGCCCACGGTAAGCCGATCGTGCTGGAGACCCGCACCGACGAATCCTGGGCCGACGCGCTCGCGCTGCTCGACGCCGCCACCCGCGCCGGGCGGCGCGCCTGCCTGGCGCAGGACCGCTGGCGGCTCCAGGCCACGCGGGAGTTCATCTGCACGCCGCAGGAGCTGGCCGGCGGGGCGCGCTTCACGCTCAGCCGCATCGACCCGGTGTCCCCCGGCACCCCCGTGGTGCCGAATCTGAATCCGATCCCCGCGTCGTATCCGCCCTCGGCGGTGATCGCCGCCGGCTGACGGTCGCCCTGAGCGACGCGACGTCAGGTCGGCAGGCGCCGGTTGATCAGCAGCGCCGCCAGCGCCGCCAGCGCCAAGGCCAGCGCACCCAGCCGCACCCAGCCCACGCTGGCATCGCCCTTGATGGTCTCGTAGCCGATCTGCTGCTGCAGCGTCCCGTACACGGACTTGAGTTCCTGCAATGACGCTGCGCTGTAAGCGTTTCCGCCCGAAAGCTGGGCGACCTTCTTCAGCGTCTCGTCGTCGACGGGTACCGGCTGGCGCTGGTCGTTGATCTCGACGAAGCCGTACGGGGTGCCGAAGGAGATGGTCGAGATCGGCACGCCCTGGTCCTTGGCGGTGCGCGCGGCCGTGAAGGCGCCCTTGGGGTTGTCCGGGTTGGTCGGCATCGTCTCCTTGCCGTCGGAGAACAACACGATGCGCGCCGGCGGCGGTTTGTCGCCACCGCCGATCACCGCGCCGACCGTCGCGATGGCCTGCAGGGCGGTGAAGATGCCCTCCCCGGTGGCGGTGCGGTCGGCGAACTGGAGCTTGTCCAGCGCGGTCTTCGTCGATTCCCGGTTGGTCGTCGGCGACACCAGCACCGTCGCGGTGCCGGCGTAGGCGATCAGCCCGAGGTTGATGCCCGGGGTCAGTTCGTCGGCGAACTGCTTTGCGGCTTCCTGGGCGGCCGCCATCCGGTTGGGCTGCACGTCGGTGGCGCGCATGGACTGCGAGACGTCGATGACCAGCATCACCACCGCACGGTTGCGGGGAATCCGGACGTCGTTCGTCGGGCCCGCCATCGCGATGGTGAACAGCACCAGCGACGCGATGAGCAGGATCGCCGGCAGGTGCCGCCACTTGGGTGGCCTCTTGGGGGCGACGCTTTCCAGCAGCTCCATGTTCGCGAACCGCAGCATGCGCCGCTGCCTGGCCAGCTGCATCAGGATGTAGAGCGCGGCCAGCCCGAAGACGACGAGCAGGAACAGGAAGAACCACGAATGTTCGAAGCCCGACAACGACATCGGGCCCAGGAGCGGCAGGGTCACTGCCGCCCTGCCAGGGCTCCGCGCCGGCGGGATTCGACGAAGCGCACGATGTCGGCGATCCAGTCGCGGTCGGTGCGCAGCGTCAGGATCGGGGCCCCGCAGCTGCGGATCGTGCGCGCGACATCGGCGCGGTGCGCCGCGGCGGCCTTGGCGAAATCGTCGCGCAGCTGAGCGTCGATGGTGAATTCACGCGTGACGCCGGACTCGGCGTCCTGCAACACCACGTCGCCGATGTCGGGCAGCTCGACGTCGCGGGGGTCGAGCACCTCGACGGCCAGCACCTCGTGCCGGGCCGCGACGGCCCGCAGCGGCCGCATCCAGTTGATCGGCCCCAGGAAGTCGCTGATGATCACCGCCATGCCGCGGCGGCGTTCCGGACGGCGCAACGCGTCGATCGCCGTCGCCAGGTCGCCGCGCACCCCGACCGGAGCGCGCGGCGTGGTGGCGATGGTGCGCAGCAGCGTCTGCTCATGCTGGCGTCCGGAACGGGCGGGCACCCGGGTGATGTTGGCGCCGGTGGACACGATCGCGCCGAGCCGATTGCCGCCCCCGCTGTTGAGGAAGGTGATCGCGGCCGCGGCCGCCACGGCCAGGTCCCGCTTCTCGCACACGGTGGTGCCGAAGTCCAGGCTGGCCGACATGTCGACCACCAGCCACGTTTCGAGCTCCCGGTCGGCGATCATCTGCCGCACGTGCGGGTGCGTCGTGCGCGCGGTGACGGCCCAGTCCATGCGGCGGACGTCGTCGCCGGGCTGGTACTCCCGCGACTCCCCCGGCTCCGAGCCGGGGCCCGGGATCAGGCCGAGGTGATCGCCGTGCAGCACCCCGTCGAGCTTGCGTTTGACGGTGAGTTCGAGGGTGCGCAGCGCCGCCGACAGCTTCGGGTCGTCGATCTGGCCCCGCTGCATCGATGGCGGATGCACAGGCCCCGCCGGCCTCTTTGGATCGGTCACCGACCGCTGGCCGCACCGGCGGGTTGCATCACCGGGGGCACCGAATGCCCTTGCTGCGGAACGGCATTCACCTGAGGCAGGGCCACCGTCTGCAACACCCGGTTGATGACGATCTCCGGCGAGATCTCGTCGGCCAGCGCGTCGTAGGTGAGCACCAGCCGGTGCCGCAGCACGTCGGGAATGACGTCCACGACGTCCTGCGGGATCACGTAGTCACGGCCGCGGACCAGCGCCAGCGACCGGGCCCCGGCGATGATGCCCAGCGAGGCGCGCGGCGACGCCCCGAACGAAATCCAGGTCTTGACGTCGTTCATGCCGAGCTGCTCGGGGTGGCGGGTGGCGGTCACCACGCGCACGACGTAGTCCACCAGCGCGTGGTGGACGAAGCCGTTGGCAGCGATGTCCTGCAGCCGCAGCAGGTCACCGGTGTTGAGGATCTGCTTGGGCTCCGGCGGGCGCACGCCCATCCGGTAGATGATCTCCCGCTCCTCCTCCGGCGACGGGTAGCCGACGTTGATCTTGAACAGGAAGCGGTCCCGTTGGGCCTCGGGCAGCGGGTACACACCCTCGTGCTCGATCGGGTTCTGCGTCGCCATCACCAGGAACGGGTTGGGCAGCGGGAACCTCTTGCCGCCGATCGAGACCTGGCGTTCCTGCATGACCTCCAGCAGCGCCGACTGCACCTTGGCCGGCGCACGGTTGATCTCGTCGGCGAGCAGGAAATTGGCGACCACCGGGCCGAGCTCGGTGTCGAACTCCTCCTTGCCCTGCCGGTAGATGCGGGTACCGATGATGTCGGTGGGCACCAGGTCGGGCGTGAACTGGATGCGCGCGAACGTCCCGCCGACCACCTTGGCGAAGGTCTCGACGGCGAGGGTCTTGGCGACGCCGGGGACACCTTCGAGCAGCACGTGCCCTTTGGACAGCAGGCCGACCAGCATGCGCTCCACGAGCTGGTCCTGGCCGACGATGATGCGTTTGACCTCGAAGATGGCCCGTTCCAGGGTCTGCACCTCGGCGGCCAGTCCGTTGCCACCGCCCGCCGGCGCTTCGTGAGCCGGGCCGGATTGCCCGCCCGGGCCCGAGTAACCGCTGGCGCCTGGCGGCGGCCCACCTGCTGCTGTCATCAAGAACCCTCCACGCTCAAACGGACACGACTGCCGGGCAGCGACGTGCCCGCGTCCAACTATTCCAGGCCCACCGAATTCCGTCGACGCTCGCCCAGCTGATGCGTCGCCGGCCCCGCGTTCAGTACTCGATGATCCTGGTCAGGAACGGGGTCATGCCGGGCTTACGAACCGGGCTGACCGTAACCTTGGCGGCGCTGCCCGATGCCTCGAGCATCTGACCGTTGCCCAGGTACATGGTGACGTGCTGGCTGCCGTTCGGGCCGTAGAAGATGAGGTCGCCGCGCCTGGCCTGATCCTGCGGGATGTGGCGCCCGGCGTTGTACTGGTCACCGGAGAACCGCGGGATCAGCACGCCGACGCCGGCGAACCCGTAGCGCATCAGGCCCGAGCAGTCGAAGCCGGTGATGTTGGCGCCGTCGCCGACGCCCTTGCTGGGGCCGTCCAGCGAGCCCCCGCCCCACGAGTAGGGCACCCCCATCTGCGCACCCATCCGCTTGATCACGTACTCGATGGCCTGCCGGCCATAGACCCGCGGGATCTTGCCGCCGGGGTTGGAGGGTGTGGCGGCCGCAGCGGGTGCGGGATCGCCCAGGATGTTGATGCCGAGACCGCCGAGAAACTGCCTGCCCAGGTCCATCGTGGTCTGGGTGGCCTGGGCGGTGGCCTGCAGCGAGGCGTTGGCGACGGCGAGCGGGTCGCCGGGCGCACCGGCACTGATCTGGGCGGGCAGGGTGGGGTCCCATTCGCCCGGGTCGGCCCCGGCGAGCGGAGCCGGGGCTGTCACGGACAACATCAGCCCGGCCACCACTGCGGTGATCCAGGCGAGGTTGACGATACGAAACCGATTGCGGCGCATGCCCGTCCGTTCAGCACTCACTCGATCACCACTCGATGTACCGGACCACGTAGGGCGTCATGCCGCTGGTGCGCACCGGGGCGACACGGACCTTCAGCCCGATGTCGGGGGCCTCGAGCATCTGGCCGTCGCCGAGGTAGATCGTCACGTGCTGGCTGCCGCCCGGGCCGTAGAAGATGACGTCGCCGCGGCGCATCTGCGAGGACGGGATCTTGCGGCCCAGGTTGTACTGCGACCCCGAGTAGTGCGGCAGCTTGATGCCCACCCCGGCGAACGAATACAACACCAGGCCCGAACAGTCGAAGCCGGTGATGTTGGCACCGGAGTCGATGCCCTTGCTCGGGCCGGCCGCGTTGCCGCCGCCCCAGGAGTAGGGCACGCCGATCTGCGACATGCCGCGCCGGATCACGTATTCGGTGGCCTGCCGGCCGTAGACCCGGGGAATGCGCCCCCCGACCCCGCCGGGAGCCGCGTTGGTGATGCCGGTGTCGTCGGGCTTGAGGATGCCCAGCTGCTGCAGGAAGTTGCGGCCCAGGCCCGCGGTGACCTGGGTCGAGGTCGCCGAAATGCCGAGCACCTGGTTGATCACCGCGATCGGATCGCCGGGCACGTTGGCGCTCGGGATCATCGGCAGGGTGGGGTCCCAGGCGCCATCCCACTGACGGCCACCGGACGACGGCGCCGGCGCGCCCGGCGACCCGGTCTCCCACCGGTCACCCGACGCCGGCGCTCCGGGGCCGCCGGCGCCCGCGGACCAAAGACGGGCGGCCTCGCGCTTGGCCGCGTCGAGCTTGACCTGAGCCTGATCTCGTTGCGCGGCAAGGCGAATGATGTCTTCGCGTTGCTGGTCGAACTTCTGCTTGGAGGTGGTCAGCGCCCGCACCGCGGCGTCCTGGCTGGACTTGGCATCGGCGGCGGCCTTGTCGGCGTTCTGCTTGGCCAGCCGCGCCGCCGATTCCCTGTTCACCTGCTCGGTGCGGGCCTGCTGCAGCTTGGCCATCACGGCCTGCGAGCTCGTGGTCAGGTTCTTGGCGGCGGCTTCGGTGGCGATGATGTCGTCGGGGCTGCTCGCGGTCAGGTAGCTGTTGGACGGACCGTTCATATAGGTGGCCGCGGCGAAGGTGTCGAAGCGGTGCTGCGCCCCGGCGATGGCGATGTTGGCGTCTTTGACCGACTGCTGGCTGGTCTCCAGGTCGTGCTGGGCGGTGGCCGCGTTGTCCCGCGCGGTCTCGACGTCGACGAGGGCCTTGTTGACGCTTTCCTGTTCGGTCTGGATCTCGGCGCTCAGATTCTGCAGCCGCTGGTTGGCTTTGGCGACGTCGGCGATGAGTCCGGCCAGGTTGTCGGCGGTGGGATCGGCCTCCGCGAGGCCGGGCGTCGCTATCAGTAGGGCCAGGCTCAACACGGAGGGGACGACGGGCCGCACCAGCCTCGCGGCCGGTCGCGCAGAAGACCCCCAGCGTGTGCGTCTCATTCGACTCAGGTCTCCTACAGCTCAACGCGACGGGTGGCGCCAGCCACAGGATCCCCGAAAGGCGCCAAAGACAACACCAGCATCATTTGCACCGTACGTCACACGGGTGGGCGTGCAAACGCCCCACCGAAATCGCACTCTCTACGTGCGTTTAATGTGACCGAACGGTGACCTAACCGGTTTGCCGCAGCACGTCGCGACGGTTGGCCGAAACAACCTGAAAAAGCGAATACCTGTGGCTAGACCGCAGTATTGGCGTCGGTGGCGGTGGTTGTCGCGGTCTCGTCGGATGTTGCTGCGCGCCTACTGCGCAACTGCAGCAAGCGGGTGCCGACGGCCGCGGCGAAGACGGCGATCAACAGGAAAATCGTCAGGCCGGTCCAGGGAAACTCGGGCGTGTCCAGCTCGTGCAGGAAATGCTGCGCGGAGACCACGGGGTTGCCCGTCTTGGCGTTGTCCTCACCGGCCTCGAGCGTGACGCGGGGGAACTGCGTGCTGTAGCTGCCGACGTAGCTCGGGCTGAGCGTCAGCACCGTCGCGTCGTGATAGTCCGCGCCGACCACCGTCGAGATGTCGCGCAGCGGGGTGTCGTTCGGGGGGTTGTGGTCGAGCAGCACGATTTTGAGGTTGATGCCCTCGGCATGCGCGTGGTTGACCACATCGAGCAGCCCCGGCATTGCCGCCGGCGTCGCGCTGACTCCGGTCGCGGCGACCTGGGCCTTCACCATGGTCATGTCGACGTCCACCGGAATGTAGAGCGGCAAAGCCTGGCCGGTCATCGCGTCCCTCCTCATGTGCCCGTCACGCTGGCGTGACTCTCGGCCACGGCGGTCACTTTAGCGTGACGCTCGACCAGGGATTGGAGCGCTCGCGGGGGTTTTCAACCGGCGGCCACGGCGACAAGACTGGACCACGAGTGCCGTCGCAATGCAGGACAAGCGTACTGTTAAAGTCGGCACGATAGTTTGGACGACCCGCCGGCGCCAGCCCGTCGCGGCGGGAGAACTAAAGACTCTGGGAGTTTCAAGTGACTGATTCCGTGAATTCGTTCGAAGCCCGCGACACCCTCGAGGTCGGCGACCAGAGCTATCAGATCTATCGTCTCGACGCCGTTCCCAATACCGAGAAACTGCCCTACAGCCTCAAGGTGCTGGCCGAGAACCTGTTGCGCAATGAAGACGGCAGCAACATCACCAAGGATCACATCGAGGCCATCGCGAACTGGGATCCCAAGGCGGAGCCCAGCATTGAGATCCAGTACACGCCGGCCCGCGTGGTGATGCAGGACTTCACCGGTGTGCCGTGCATCGTGGACCTGGCCACCATGCGCGAGGCCATCGGCGACCTCGGCGGCAAGGCGGACAAGGTCAACCCGCTCGCCCCCGCCGACCTCGTGATCGACCACTCGGTGATCGCCGACCTGTTCGGCACCGCGGACGCGTTCGAGCGCAACGTCGAGATCGAGTACCAGCGCAACGGCGAGCGCTATCAGTTCCTGCGCTGGGGGCAGGGAGCTTTCCAGGACTTCAAGGTGGTGCCCCCGGGCACCGGCATTGTGCATCAGGTCAACATCGAATATCTGGCCAGCGTGGTGATGACCCGCGACGGCCTCGCCTATCCCGACACCTGCGTGGGGACCGACAGCCACACCACAATGGTCAACGGCCTTGGCGTGCTGGGCTGGGGCGTCGGCGGCATCGAGGCCGAGGCCGCAATGCTGGGCCAGCCGGTGTCGATGCTGATCCCGCGGGTCGTCGGCTTCAAGCTGACCGGTGAGATCCAGGCAGGCGTCACGGCCACCGACGTCGTGCTGACCGTCACCGAGATGCTGCGCAAGCACGGCGTGGTCGGCAAGTTCGTCGAGTTCTACGGCAAGGGCGTGTCGGAAGTGCCGCTGGCCAACCGCGCCACGCTGGGCAACATGAGCCCCGAATTCGGTTCCACCGCAGCGATTTTCCCGATCGACGAGGAGACCATCTCCTACCTGAAGTTCACCGGTCGCACGGAGGCGCAACTGGCGCTCGTGGAGGCCTACGCCAAAGAGCAGGGACTGTGGCATGACCCGGACCACGAACCCGCGTTCTCGGAGTACCTCGAGCTCGACCTCTCCACAGTGGTGCCCTCGATCGCCGGTCCCAAGCGCCCGCAGGACCGCATCGCCTTGTCGGCCGCCAAGTCCACCTTCCGCGAGCAAATCCTGAGCTACGTCGACGGCGACGGCCAACAGGGCTACTCGAAGCTCGACGAGTCGGTCGAGGAGACGTTCCCGGCCAGCGATCCCGGCGCGGTGTCGAACGGACATGCCGACGACGTTCCCGAGGTGCACTCGGCGGCCGCCCATGCCAAGGGCCGCCCGAGCAACCCGGTCACCGTGAAGTCGGACGAGCGAGGCGAATTCGTGCTCGACCACGGCGCGGTGGTGATCGCCGCGGTCACCTCGTGCACCAACACCTCCAACCCCGAGGTGATGCTGGGCGCCGCGCTGCTGGCCCGCAACGCCGTCGAGAAGGGACTGACGTCCAAGCCGTGGGTGAAGACCACCATGGCGCCGGGCTCACAGGTGGTCAACGACTACTACGACAAAGCCGGCCTGTGGCCGTATTTGGAGAAGCTCGGCTTCTACCTGGTCGGCTACGGCTGCACCACCTGCATCGGCAACTCCGGGCCGCTGCCCGACGAAATCTCGAAGGCCATCAACGACAACGACCTTTCGGTGACCGCCGTGCTGTCGGGTAACCGCAACTTCGAGGGCCGCATCAACCCCGACGTCAAGATGAACTACCTGGCGTCGCCGCCGCTGGTGGTGGCCTACGCGCTGGCCGGAACCATGGACTTCGACTTCGAGTCACAGCCGCTCGGCAAGGACAAGGAGGGCAATGACGTCTTCCTGAAGGACATCTGGCCCTCGCAGAAAGACGTCTCCGACACCATCGCCTCGGCGATCAACTCCGAGATGTTCACCAAGAACTACGGCGACGTGTTCAAGGGTGACGAGCGGTGGCGCAACCTGCCCACCCCAAGCGGCAACACCTTTGAGTGGAACGCCGATTCGACATACGTCCGTAAGCCCCCGTACTTCGAGGGCATGCCGGCCGAGCCCGAGCCGGTCGCCGACATCACCGGCGCCCGGGTGCTGGCGCTGCTGGGCGATTCGGTGACCACCGACCACATCTCGCCGGCCAGCAGCATCAAGCCGGGCACCCCGGCCGCGCAGTACCTCGACGAGCACGGCGTGGAGCGCAAGGATTACAACTCCTTTGGCTCGCGGCGCGGCAACCACGAGGTGATGATTCGCGGCACGTTCGCCAACATCAGGTTGCGCAACCTGCTGCTCGACGACGTGTCCGGCGGCTACACGCGCGACTTCACCCAGGACGACGGGCCCCAAGCGTTCATCTACGATGCGGCGCAAAACTATGCGGCGCAAGACATTCCGCTGGTGGTGCTGGGTGGTAAGGAGTATGGGTCGGGCTCGTCCCGGGACTGGGCCGCCAAGGGAACGCGGCTGCTGGGCGTTCGCGCGGTGATCGCCGAGTCGTTCGAGCGCATTCACCGCTCCAACCTGATCGGCATGGGCGTGATCCCGTTGCAGTTCCCCGACGGGAAGTCGGCCAAGGATCTGGGTCTGGACGGCACCGAGGTCTTCGACATCACCGGGATCGAAGAGCTGAACAACGGCAAGACGCCGAAGACGGTGCATGTCAAGGCCAGCAAGGGATCCGGCGGGGACGCCGTCGAGTTCGACGCGGTGGTGCGCATCGACACCCCCGGTGAGGCCGACTACTACCGCAACGGCGGCATCCTGCAGTACGTGCTGCGCAACATGCTCAAGTCCGGTTAACCCCGACCCGGTTTCGGCCACCCGTGCCTAAGGTCAGCGAGGACCATCTGGCGGCTCGCCGCCGCCAGATCCTCGACGGCGCCCGCCGTTGCTTCGCCGAATACGGTTACGACAAAGCCACGGTCCGCCGGCTGGAGAAGGCGATCGGGATGTCGCGCGGCGCGATCTTCCACCACTTCCGGGACAAGGACGCGCTGTTCTTCGCCCTCGCCCACGAAGACGCCGAGCGGATGGCCGACGTGGCTTCCCGCGCGGGACTCATCCAGGTGATGCGCGACATGCTGGCCGCGCCGGACCAATTCGACTGGCTGGCAACCAGATTGGAGATCGCCCGCAAGCTGCGCAACGATCCCGCGTTCAGCCAGGGCTGGGCCGAGCGTTCCGCCGAGCTTGCGGCGGCGACCACCGATCGGCTGCGGCGGCAGACCGAAGCACACCGAATCCGCGACGACGTGCCCGGCGACGTACTGCAGTGCTACCTGGAATTGGTCCTCGACGGCCTGGTGGCCAGGTCGGCGGCCGGCGAGGACCCGCAGCGGTTATCCGCGGTCCTCGACCTGGTGGAAAATTCGGTGCGGCGCAACGATTCTTGAGAAACGGCCGTAGCGTCGCAGGCACCCGAGTGAAAGCCGCGGGCCGATTCACCCAGATCGCAGCCGAACTCAGGCCAGCTCGATGAGGTCCCGGTACTCGTCGGACCAGAAGTCCTCGGTGCCGTCGGGCAACAGCACGACGCGCTGCGGGTCGAGGGCCTCGGCGGCACCGGGGTCGTGCGTCACCAAGACCACCGCGCCCCGGTAACTGCGCAGCGCGTCGAGCACCTGCTCGCGCGAGGCCGGGTCGAGGTTGTTCGTCGGCTCGTCGAGCAACAGCACGTTGGCGGTCGAGGCCACCAAACCGGCCAGCGCAAGGCGCGTCTTCTCACCGCCGGACAGGGTGCCCGCCGGCTGGTCGAGTTGGGCGCCGCTGAACATGAACGCGCCCAGCAGGCCACGCAGATCCTGCTCACCCGAATCCGGTGCGGCGTGGCGGATGTTCTCCCACACGGTCGCATCGTTGTCGAGCGTGTCGTGTTCCTGGGCGAAGTACCCGATCCGCAGCCCGTGCCCGGGCTCGAGCCCCCCGGTGTCGGGGGCCTCGGTGCCGGCCAGGATCCTCAGCAGCGTGGTCTTGCCTGCGCCGTTGAGGCCGAGCACCACCACCCGCGAGCCCCGGTCGATCGCCAGGTCGACGCCGGTGAAGACCTCCAGCGACCCGTAGGACTTGCTCAGC
Organism: Mycobacterium sp. NGS17; assembly: GCF_059813205.1. Classification (NCBI taxonomy): domain Bacteria; kingdom Bacillati; phylum Actinomycetota; class Actinomycetes; order Mycobacteriales; family Mycobacteriaceae; genus Mycobacterium; species Mycobacterium sp. NGS17. Next base: position 104,827 of record NZ_JCALED010000004.1, read on the forward strand.
CCGGTAGCCACCAGCGGCGTGCGCCCGCAGGTGGCCGGGTTGGGGAACTTGATGCGGGCCACCTTGTCGGCCACCCGCTCGTCGTCGAGCGCGGCCATCATCCGGTCGGCGCGACGCAACATGTTCTGCGCGGCAACGGCTTTGGTGGCTTTCGCGCCGAGCTTGGCGGCCTGTGAGCGCAGCGCGGTGGCCTTGCGTTCGGCGTTCGCACGCTCCCGGCGCCGGCGCTGCTCGTCGGTGGCCCGCGCGTCGAGATACTTTTGCCACGTCATGTTGTAGACGTCGACCTCGCCGCGCACCGCGTCCAGAAACCACACCCGGTTGACGACGTCGGCGAGCAGTTCCACGTTGTGGCTGATGATCACCAGGCCGCCGGTGTGCGCGCGCAGGAAATCCCGCAGCCAGCCGATGGAGTCGGCGTCCAGGTGGTTGGTCGGCTCGTCGAGCAGCAGCGTGGTCGACGAACCCGACATTCCCGCCCCGCCTTCCGACGCGGCGAACAGGATGCGGGCCAGTTCCACCCGCCGCCGCTGCCCGCCGGACAGGGTGCGCAGCTGCTGGGTCAGCACCCGTTCCGGCAGGCCGAGACTCGCGCAGATGCGGCTCGCTTCGCTTTCCGCGCCGTAGCCGCCCAGGGCGACGAAACGCTCCTCCAGCTGCCCGTACCGGCGGATCGCGCGGTCGCGGGCGTCGTCGTCGGCGACCTCGGCCATCAACGCCTGCTGCTTTTCCAGGTCGGTCAGCAACACGTCAAGCCCGCGGGCCGACAGAACCCGGTCGCGGGCCAGCACATCGAGATCACCCTCTTTGGGATCCTGTGGTAGATAACCGATTTCGCCGACGCGGTTGATCGCCCCGGCATAGGGTTCGGTCTCCCCCGCCAGAATGCGCAGGGTGGTCGTCTTACCGGCGCCGTTGCGGCCCACCAGCCCGATGCGGTCGCCGGGCTGCACGCGCAGGTCGGGACCTTCGGGCGAGAGCAGGATGCGCGCACCAGCGCGGACCTCGAGGTCCGTGGCCGTGATCACGATCGCTCTCCTTGTGAAAAGACGCCTATTTGTCGTCGGTGAACACCGGTGGTCGTCGTTCTGCGCGCGCGGCAACCGCTTCTTCGAAGTTGGCGGTGAGCAGGCGGACGAAAAGCTGTCCCAAGCCTTCGGCTTGCATGTGCCCTTCCAGGCTACCGGCATCCAGCCCACTCCACAGCGTGCGCTTGGTCAACTCGACGCCCGGCCGCGAGAACGCGGATATCCGCGTGGCGATTGCGTAGCACGTGTCCAGCAGCTGCTCGTCGGGCACCTGGCAGGACACCAGCCCGATGCGCTCGGCCTCCTCCGCCGTGACGTCGCGGCCGGTCAGCATGATCTCGAACGCGCGTGACGAGCCGATGGCCCGCGGCAACAGGTAGGAAAGACCCAGTTCGCTGGCGGTCAGCCCGTTGTTGATGCCGGCGGCGCGAAAGTAGGCGCTGGTCGAGGCCACCCGGATGTCGGCGGCCAGGGCCAGGCACAAGCCGCCGCCGATGGCGGGGCCGTTGACCGCGGCGATCACCGGTTGGTGCAACCGGCGCAGCGCCAGGATGACCTCGTCGAGGATCTCCATGGAGCGCAGCGCATAGGTGGGGCGGGTCAGCTCCTCGACGTGGGGCACCGAGCCCGCGGACTTGTGATCGGCGCCGGACGAAAAGCCGCGGCCCGCCCCGGTCAGCACGACCACCCGCACCGAATTGTCGTAGGTGACCTTTTCCAGGGCCTCTTTGAGCGGAACCATGACGTCGAACGCCATCGAGTTCATCCGCTCGGGCCGATTCAGGGTTATCAGCGCGACACCGGGTCGCGGGTGATCTACCAGTACCAAACTCACCCATGCAACCTAGCGCGTAGCTAATCGTGGTCTCGCCCCCAGCGCGGTGTGGCCCACCGGGCCCCGCCGGTTCCGGCGGCCCTAGACTTCCGAGACGTCGAACGCGCGGACTTGCTGGACCAGATCCTCCAGGGCGGCCGGCGGCAGTGCACCGGGCTGGTTGAACAGCAGTTTGCCCTTCTTGAATGCCATCAACGTGGGGATCGACCGGATCTGGGCGGCCGCGGCCAGCTGCTGCTCGGCCTCCGTGTCGACTTTGGCGTGCACGATGTCGGGGTGTTTCTCCGACGACGCCGCAAAGGTTGGGCCGAACTGGCGGCACGGACCGCACCAGGAGGCCCAGAAGTCGACGAGCACGATGTCGTTGCCCTCGATGGTTTCGTTGAACTTCTCAGCGGTGAGATCAAGTGTTGTCACATTTGCTCGAACGCCCGGCGGCGACGCGGTGTTCCCCGCTGCCCTTCAGAGTTCGGAATGCGGCTGTCGGCGTGCGCGCAGCTACCGCCGCATGGCGCACTACCCGGTCGTCGCTGGTTACGGTTGCGTACGTTTTCCCGCGTCGGACAGACTGAGCCTGACGATCCGCCGTCTCGAGGACCAGTGAGGGAATCGCCTTGAGCCACTACATCGCTAACGTTCGTGATATCGAGTTCAACCTTTTCGAGGTTCTCGATGTCGGCGCGGTCCTGGGCAGCGGGGGCTACAGCGACCTCGATGCGGACACGGTCCGCACCATCTTGGCCGAAGCCGCGCGCCTCGCCGAAGGTCCGGTGGCCGAAACCTTCGCCTTCGCCGACCGCAATCCGCCGGTGTTCGATCCGGCCGAGCACAAGATCACCGTGCCTGACGAGCTGGTCAAGACGGTGGCGGCGCTCAAGGAGGCCGGCTGGTGGCGGCTGGGTCTGGCCGAAGACATCGGCGGCATGGCCGCCCCGCCGCCGCTGGCGTGGGCGGTCAACGAGATGCTCATCTGTGCCAACCCGTCGGCGAATTTCTTCAATCTCGGCCCGTTCATGGCTCAGGCGTTGTACGTCGAGGGCACCGAGCAGCAGCGGCAATGGGCCGCTCATGGCGTGGAGCACGGCTGGGCGGCCACCATGGTGCTCACCGAACCCGACGCGGGCTCCGACGTCGGTGCCGGCCGCGCCAAGGCCGTCGAACAACCCGACGGCACATGGCACATCGAGGGCGTCAAGCGCTTCATCTCCGGGGGCGATGTCGGTGACACCGCCGAGAACGTCTTCCATCTGGTGCTGGCCCGCCCCGAGGGCGCCGGGCCGGGCACCAAGGGGCTGAGCCTGTTCTACGTGCCCAACTTCCTGTTCGATCCCGAGACCTTCGAACTGGGTCCCCGCAACGGGGTTTACGTCACCGGGGTGGAACACAAGATGGGCATCAAGTCCTCCCCCACGTGCGAATTGACCTTCGGCGCAACGGATGTGCCCGCTGTCGGTTACCTGGTCGGTGATGTGCACCGGGGCATCGCGCAGATGTTCACCGTAATCGAGCACGCGCGCATGACGATTGGCGTCAAGGCCACCGGCACCCTGTCCACGGGTTACCTCAACGCGCTGGCCTTCGCCAAGGAACGCGTGCAGGGCGCGGACCTGACGCAGATGTCCGACAAGACCGCGCCGCGGGTCACCATCATTCACCATCCCGACGTGCGTCGCAGCCTGATGACCCAGAAGTCCTACGCCGAGGGCTTGCGGGCGCTCTACATGTATGCCGCAGCCCATCAGGACGACGTTGTGGCACAACGGGTTTCGGGTGCCGATCCCGGAATGGCGCATCGGATCGACGACCTGCTGCTGCCGATCGTCAAGGGGGTGAGCTCGGAGCGGGCCTACGAGGTGCTGACCGAGTCCCTGCAGACGCTGGGCGGTTCGGGCTTTTTGGCCGACTATCCGCTCGAGCAGTACATCCGTGACTCCAAGATCGATTCGCTCTACGAGGGCACCACCGCCATCCAGGCGCTCGACTTCTTCTTCCGAAAGATCGTGCGCGACCGGGGGGAGGCCCTGCAGTTCCTGACGACTCAGATCACCGCGACGATCGACAGCTGTGACGAGGCGCTCAAGCCGATCGCGGCGCTGGTGCAGACCGCGTTCGATGACGTGACGGCGATGACGGGCGCGTTGACCGGTTACCTGATGTCCGCGGCGCAGCAGCCGGGCGAGATTTACAAGGTGGGCCTGGGGTCGGTGCGGTATCTGCTCGCGGTCGGCGATCTGCTGATCGGCTGGCGACTGCTGGTGCAGGCCGACGTCGCCACCCGCGCGCTGGCTGACGGCGCCGAGCATGACGAAGCGTTCTACCGGGGCAAGATCGCGACCGCGAAGTTCTTCGCCAAGAACATGCTGCCGCGGCTGACCTCGCTGCGCGGGGTCATCGAGGCCATCGACGACGAAATCATGACCGTGGCCGAAGAAGCGTTCTGACAGCGCACAGCTTAGGCACAGGTTAAACGGGTAAACCATAGCGTTGGTCAACCGACGAATGGAGAAACGTTGATGTCTGCCAGCTGTCAAGTGCCCCGGCTCACTCGCTTCGCGGTAGTCGCCGTCGCGGGAGCCACCGCATTGTCCCTGTCCGCCTGCGGCTCTTCGAACAATTCCACGTCCACCTCCACCTCCACATCGACGTCGACATCCACTGTCACGTCGACCACCACCTCGTCCACCCCTAACGCAGAAGCGCGCGTCAGCGGGCTCATCGCCTCGGTGGCGGGCAACTCGATTCAGGTCACCAAGGAAGACAACTCAACCGCGTCGGTCAACTTCACCTCGACCACCAAGATCACCGAGGCCGTTCCGGCCGGCCTGCCGGACGTCACCCCGGGCAGCTGCCTCAGCGTGAAGCCGACCGAGGGGTCGGCACCCGGCCAGGCGGTCACCGCCGCGTCGGTGAAGATCAGCGAGTCCGTCAACGGCGCCTGCCCGAAGCCCCCGCAGTCCGCGCCCGGCGGTTCGACCACCACGCCGCCGTCCCTCCCGCCGTCGAATGCGCCGACGAAACCGGCCTGGGTCCGCGGCTCGGTGGCGTCGGTGGCCGGTAACACCATCAATCTGACCAACACCGATCCCAGCGGCAACACCACGCAGACGACCGTGACGGTCGATGATAAGACCAAATACACCAAGCAGTCCTCCGCCAAGACCGACGCGATCACACCGGGCAAATGCCTGTCCGCGCGCGGAACTCAAGAGAACGGCGGCGCGCTGCAGGCGACGAGCATCAAGCTGCGACAGGCCGTCGACGGCAAGTGCGGCAAGCCCAAGCAGCCCGGCCATGGTGGCTGAATCCGGCTGACTGAGATTGCCGTCACTCCCGCCGGACGCGGCGTGAAAACCGCGCCCGGCGGGGGTGATTGCGCAGGGCGGCGAAACGCGTGATCGGAGATGAGAGCTGTGCCTGCCTTATTGAAGACCCGGCGGACGCAGATCGCGCTCGGCGTCGTCATTGCCTTCGTCGCGGTGTGCGTGGCCATGTGTGGCTCCTCGCACGACACGTCGAACACCGGCGCGCCGCCCGTCGTCACCGCGGTCCCACCGAGCGCGGCTCCCAGCGCCGCACCGCCGCCGGCGCCCCCACCACCACCGCCTCCGGTCGGCAAGGACTATGTCGAGGGCATGGTGCAATCGAATTCGGGTCAAACGGTCGCGCTTCGGACGCGGACCGGCTCCGCGACGGTGGACTACACGCCGCAGACGATCGTCATGGACGTCGCCCCGGCGAAGCTGGCGGATGTGACGCCGGGCAGCTGCGTGAATGTCAAAGCCACCCCGCAGAGCGCCCCGCCCCCCGGGTCCATCACCGCGCAGACGGTGACCGTCACCGCCGCCGCGGACGGCAAGTGCCCGCCGCCGGCCGGCTTCTACGGCACCGTGTCCTCGGTGTCGGGCGACACGATCGCCGTCAACGGCCTGGGCGCCGGCGGTCCGGGAGCCTCCACTAGCGTGACCGTCACCGACTCCACCTCATACCAGCGGCAGACCCCGTCGGACACCCAGGCGATCACGAACGGCAAATGCATTGGGGCTCAGGGGACTCAGGATGGCGGCGTCCTGCACGCCGCGATGATCAGTGTGGAGGCCTGCCCGCCGATGGGGCGCCCACACCCGCACCTGCACCTGCCTCATCTTCCGCACATCCACCTCTAGGCCAAGGGGCGCGGCGGCCGCGCGACTAGCGCGAAAGCCTGGCTCAGACGGTGAAGCCGAGGGCGCGCAGCTGCTCGCGGCCGTCCTCGGTGATCTTGTCCGGACCCCACGGCGGGTTCCACACCCAGTTGATCCGCAGGTCGTCGACCAATCCGGCCCCCACCAGCGCACTGCGCGACTGGTCTTCGATGACATCGGTCAGCGGGCACGCCGCCGACGTCAGCGTCATGTCGATGAGGGCGACGGTTCCGTCGTCGCCGTCTTCGACGTTCAGCCCGTAGACGAGTCCCAAATCGACGACGTTGATGCCGAGTTCGGGGTCGACGACGTCACGCATCGCCTCCTCGAGGTCGGCAAGGAATTCCTCACCCTGCGCGGTGGTGTCGCTCATCTGTAACCTCCTGAAAGTCTGCGACTTGGCCCGAATAGGCTTTGGCCAAAGCATCTTTGAACGCCATCCAGCCCAGGAGGGCGCATTTCACCCGGGCGGGATATTTCGCCACCCCGGCGAACGCGATCCCGTCGCCCAGCACGTCCTCGTCGCCCTCGATGGTGCCGCGCGAGGACACCATCTCGGTGAACGCGGCAACGGTCTTGAGCGCCTCGCCGACACTTTGGCCGATCACCTGCTGGGTGAGCACCGAGGTCGCCGCCTGGCTGATCGAGCAGCCCTGCCCGTCATAGGACACGTCGGCTACGGTTTCGCCGTCCCCGGACAGCGCGACCCGCAGCGTCACCTCGTCACCGCAGACCGGATTGACGTGGAACACCTCGGCGCCGAACGGCTCGCGCAGCCCGCGGTGCTGCGGGCGCTTGTAGTGGTCCAGGATCACGTCCTGATACATCTGCTCGAGACGCAATGTCAGCCTCTCCCAAAGAAATCCAGCGCGCGGCGCACGCCGGCCACCAAACGCTCGACCTCTTCGGCGGTGTTGTACACACCGAACGAAGCCCGCGCGGTGGCCGCCACACCGAACCGGCGATGCAGCGGCATGGCGCAGTGGTGACCCACCCGCACCGCCACGCCCTCGTCGTCGAGCACCTGCCCGACGTCGTGCGCGTGCACGCCGTCGACGACGAAAGACACCGGCGAGGCGCGGTTCTCCATGGTCACCGGCCCGACGATGCGCACGGCGTCGATGCCGGACAGGCCGTCGATGGTCGCGGCGACCAGCTGGTGCTCGTGGGCCTGAACGGACGCCATGCCGAGGGCGCTGAGATAGCGGGTGGCCGCGCCCAATCCGACCACCTGCGACGTCATCGGGGTGCCGGCCTCGAATCGCTGCGGCACGGCCGCATAGGTCGACGATTCCATGGTCACGGCTTCGATCATCGAGCCGCCGGTCAAGAACGGCGGCAGAGCCGACAGCACTTCGCGCCGTCCATACAGGACGCCAATGCCGTTGGGGCCCAGCATCTTATGTCCCGAGAAGGCGGCGAAGTCCACGTCGAGCGCGTGGAAGTCGACGGGCTGGTGCGGCACCGACTGACAGGCGTCCAGCACGGTCAGGGCGCCCACGGCCCGGGCCCGGCTGACCAGCTCGGCCACCGGCGCCACCGCACCGGTCACGTTCGAGTGGTGGGTGAAGGCGACGACTTTGACGCGCTCGTCGAGCTCCAGCGAGTCGAGGTCGATGCGCCCGTCGTCGGTGACGCCATACCAGCGCAGACTCGCCCCGGTGCGCCGGGCGAGTTCCTGCCAGGGAACCAGGTTGGCGTGGTGCTCGAGCTCGGTGGTGACGATGACATCGCCGGGCCGGACGGCACGCTCGAAACGCTTGTCCCCCAGCACATACGACACCAGGTTCAGCGCCTCGGTGGCATTCTTGGTGAACACCAGCTCGTCGCACTCGGCGCCGACGAACGCCGCGACGTCCGCGCGCCCCTGCTCGTAGGCGTCGGTGGCCTCCTCCATCAGCTGGTGTGCACCGCGGTGGACCGCACCGTTGGAGGTCAACAGGAACTCCCGCTCGGCGTCGAGCACCTGCAGCGGCCGCTGCGACGTCGCACCGGAATCCAGGTACGCCAACGGATTTCCGCTGCGCATGACGCGCTTCAGGATCGGGAAATCGGCGCGGATGGCCGCGACGTCCAGTGGATTCACGGAGGCCGCCATTTCTAGGCCCCGGTTGCCGCCGCTTGAGCGAAGCGCACGTAGCCGTTCTGCTCGAGCTCATCGGCCAGCTCAGGACCGCCCGATTCGGCGATGCGCCCGCCGACGAACACGTGCACGTATTCGGGGCGGATGTAGCGCAGGATGCGGGTGTAGTGCGTGATCAGCAGGACGCCGCCGTGCTCTGTCTCCGCATAGCGGTTGACTCCTTCGCTGACCACCCGCAGGGCGTCGACGTCGAGCCCGGAGTCGGTCTCGTCGAGGATGGCGATCTTGGGCTTGAGGAGCTCCAGCTGCAGGATCTCGTGGCGCTTCTTCTCGCCGCCGGAAAAACCCTCGTTGACGCTGCGCTCGGCGAAGGCAGGGTCGATCTCGAGCGAACCCATCGCCGCCTTGACCTCTTTGACCCAGTGCCGCAGCTTCGGGGCCTCACCGCGCACGGCGGTCGCCGCCGAGCGCAGGAAGTTCGACACTGACACGCCCGGCACCTCGACGGGATACTGCATGGCCAAAAAGATTCCGGCCCGGGCGCGCTCGTCGATGCTCATCGCCAGCACGTCGTCGCCGTCCAACGTGATGGAGCCCGAGGTCACCGTGTACTTGGGGTGACCGGCGATGGCGTAGGACAGCGTCGACTTGCCCGAACCGTTGGGGCCCATCAAGGCATGTGTCTCACCGGATTTCACCGTCAGGTCGACGCCGTTGAGGATTCCGATCTCGCGCTCGGATTCGGCGGCGTTCGGGTTGACGACGCTGACGTGTAGGTCCTTGATTTCCAGAGTGGTCATGAGGCTGTTGTTTCCGTCTTTTCGGTTAAGGCCAGTTCGTGTTCGATGGCGTCGGTCAGGCGTTCCCGGATCTCGGGCACCGCGATCTTGGAGATGATTTCGGCGAAGAAGCCGCGGATCACCAAGCGGCGCGCCTGCTCTTCGGGGATGCCACGGGAGCGTAGGTAGAACAGTTGCTCGTCGTCGAAACGGCCGGTGGCACTGGCGTGTCCGGCTCCGACGATCTCGCCGGTCTCGATCTCCAGGTTGGGCACCGAGTCGGCGCGTGCCCCGTCGGTGAGCACCAGGTTGCGGTTCACCTCGAAGGTGTCGGTGCCGGTGGCTTCGGCGCGGATCAGCACGTCGCCGATCCAGACGGTGTGCGCGTCGGGCAGTGCGGAGCTCGGATCGCCTTGCAGCGCACCCTTGTACAGCACGTTCGACTTGCAGTCGGGCTGGGCGTGATCCACCAGCAGCCGCGATTCCAGGTGCTGGCCGTCGTCGGCGAAGTACAGGCCGAGCAGCTCGGCGTCCCCGCCCGGAGCGGTGTAGCGCACGTTGGCCGTCAGCCGCACCACCTCGCCGCCGAGCGTGACGGCGACGTGGCGCAGCACCGCGTCCTTGCCCAGCTTGGCGTGGTGCATGCTGACGTGCACGGCGTCGTCGGCCCAGTCCGCGAGCCACACCACGGTGAGCCGCGCGGCGTCGGCGACGACGAATTCGACGTTGTCGGCGTAGGTTCCGCTGCCCCGCTGGTCGATGACGACGACCGCCTCGGCTAGCTCGGCGACCCGGATCTGCAGGTGCCCGTAGGCCACCGCCCCCTGGCCGGGACCGGTGACCGTGATGCTGACAGGCTCGGCGATGCGGGTGTCGCGCTCGACGGTGACCAGGGTCGCGGAGTTGAACGACGAAAACGCTTGCGCCGCAACCCGGTCGGTGGGGACCCCGCTCTGGCCGAGCCGCTCGTCGCCGCGGGAGACGGTCTCGACCCGCAGGCCGGGCCGCTCGGTGACGCTGATCCCGGCCTTGCCGGTGGCGCGCGCCGAGCCGTCGTGCAGGCCACGCAGCCGGCGCAGCGGGGTGAACCGCCAGATTTCGTCGCGGCCGTGCGGGACCTCGAACGCGTCGACGTCGAAGGAGGCGAACAGCTCGCCCTTGTTGGCAGCGGCGAGGGCCGAACCCTCAACCGCCTCGGTCAGATTCGTCACTAGCCGACCGCACCTTCCATCTGCAACTCGATCAGCCGGTTGAGCTCGAGCGCGTATTCCATCGGCAGCTCTTTGGCGATCGGCTCGACGAAGCCACGCACCACCATGGCCATCGCCTCGTCCTCGGTCAGGCCGCGGCTCATCAGGTAGAACAGCTGGTTCTCGCTGACCTTGGACACGGTGGCCTCGTGGCCCATGGTGACGTCGTCCTCGCGGATGTCGACGTAGGGGTAGGTGTCGCTGCGGCTGATCGTATCCACCAGCAGCGCATCGCATTTCACGCTGGAGCGCGATCCGTGCGCGCCCTTGTTCACCTGCACCAGGCCGCGGTAGGAGGTGCGGCCGCCGCCGCGCGCCACGGACTTGGACACGATGTTGCTCGACGTGTTCGGCGCCAGGTGCAGCATCTTCGCGCCGGTGTCCTGGTGCTGGTCTTCGCCGGCGAAGGCGACCGAGAGCACCTCGCCCTTGGCGTGCTCGCCGGTCATCCAGACCGCCGGATACTTCATGGTGACCTTCGACCCGATGTTGCCGTCGATCCACTCCATGGTGGCGCCGGCCTCGGCGCGGGCCCGCTTGGTGACCAGGTTGTAGACGTTGCCCGACCAGTTCTGGATCGTCGTGTAGCGAACGCGCGCATTGGGTTTCACGATGATCTCGACCACCGCCGAGTGCAGCGAGTCCGACTTGTAGATCGGCGCGGTGCAGCCTTCGACGTAGTGCACGTAGGAGCCCTCGTCGGCGATGATCAGCGTCCGCTCGAACTGGCCCATGTTCTCGGTGTTGATCCGGAAGTAGGCCTGCAGCGGGATGTCGACGTGCACGCCCTTGGGGACGTAGATGAACGAGCCGCCGCTCCACACCGCGGTGTTCAGCGCCGAGAACTTGTTGTCCCCGGCCGGGATCACGGTGCCGAAGTACTCCTGGAAGATCTCGGGGTGTTCGCGCAGACCGGTGTCGGTGTCGAGGAAGATGACGCCCTGGGCTTCGAGGTCCTCGCGGATCTGGTGGTAGACCACCTCGGACTCGTACTGGGCCGCGACGCCGGCCACCAGGCGCTGCTTCTCGGCCTCCGGGATGCCCAGCCGGTCATAGGTGTTGCGGATGTCCTCCGGCAGGTCTTCCCAACTGGCGGCCTGCTTTTCGGTGGAGCGCACGAAGTACTTGATGTTGTCGAAGTCGATGCCGCCCAGGTTCGAGCCCCAGTTCGGCATCGGCTTGCGGTCGAAGATGCGCAGCGCCTTCAGCCGCGTCTGCAGCATCCACTCGGGCTCGTTCTTCTTCGCCGAGATGTCGCGGACGACCGCCTCGGACAGGCCGCGCTGGGCGCTGGCACCGGCGACGTCGGAGTCCGACCAACCGTAGCCGTACCGCCCCAGAGAGGCGATCGCCTCCTCCTGAGTCAGCGGCGCGGTAGCCGTCTTGCTGGCCTCGGGTGTGAGTGTCATCGAGACGCTCCTTTGATGCTCGTGGTGTCGGTCATATGGCGCCGCTCCTCCTCATCGCTACGCTCTGCATCGTCGCCGGCGCGGCGCGGGCTGGGCGCCTGAGTCAGGGGTACGTGCGTGGTGCAGGCGCAGTCGCCGTTGACGATGGTCGCCAACCGCTGGACGTGGGTCCCAAGAACCTCGGCCATGGCCTGCTGCTCGGCCTCGCACAGCTCGGGGAATTCCTCGGCCACGTGCGACACCGGGCAGTGATGCTGGCAGATCTGCACGCCGTGGATCGGCCCGCCGACTTGCGTGGTGGTGGTGACGTAGCCGGCCTTGGTCAGGGCCGTGGCGATCCGGTCGGCCGCCGCCTCGACGTCGGTGTCCGCCGCGCTGTCGGCTGCGGCAACGTCGGCCAGGATGGTGTCGATGCGCTGCCGGGCGAACGCCTGCACCGCCTCTTCACCGCCGATCTCGCGGAGCTGCCGCATGGCCGCCGCCGCCAGGTCGTCGTAGGCGTGGTCGAGCTTGGCCCGCCCGGCCGGGGTCAACCGGTAGCGCTTGGCGGGACGCCCCCGTCCCACCTGCTGCCACGCCGCGGCCGCCGTGGACTCGGCATCGCCGGCCTCGATCAGGGCGTCGAGGTGGCGTCGCACGCCGGCGGCCGCCAGACCCAGCCGGTCACCGATCTCGCCCGCGGTGATCGATCCGGACTCAAGCAGCAGGCGCACGATCGCGCGGCGGGTGTGACCATCCGGCACCGGCGCGCCGACGTCCGCCAGGCCGGGAGCGACGTCGCCCCGCCCGGTGGCCCCATCGAGGCTGGTTCGGATTTTCACAACACCAGTGTGACGCAATTCCGGGGATCGGTCTAGCAAGGGTCCCCTGTCCTGGCGTTGCGATGGTCACACTAACGGCGACGCAATGACCCGTTGCATCCGGCGGTTACGCTGCTCTGATGGCAGCCCGCCACCACACGCTGAGCTCATCGATCGCGAGTCTGCACGGCGACGAGCAAGCAGTGGGCTCGCCGCTGAACAATACCGAGCTCACCGCGCTGCGCCGCACCCGGCTCTTCGGCGCGACCGGCACGGTGGTGATGGCGATCGGCGCGCTCGGCGCCGGCGCCCGGCCCGTCGTCCAGGACCCCACGTTCGGCGTCCGGCTGCTCAACCTGCCGTCGCGGATCCAGACCGTGTCGTTGACCATGACGACCACCGGCGCGGTGATGATGGCCCTGGCCTGGTTGATGCTCGGCCGGTTCGCGCTGGGGAACCGGCGGATGTCACGCGGCGACCTGGACCGCACCCTGCTGCTGTGGGTGCTGCCGCTGTTGATCGCCCCACCGATGTACAGCAAGGACGTCTACTCCTATCTGGCGCAGAGCCAGATCTCCTTGGAAGGCCTGGACCCGTACCGGGTGGGCCCGGCCTCGGGGCTCGGCCTGTCCCACATCTTCACGCTCTCGGTGCCGACGCTGTGGCGCGAGACGCCCGCACCGTACGGCCCGCTGTTCCTGTGGATCGGGCGCGGCATCTCGGCGATCACCGGGGAGAACATCGTCGCCGCCGTGCTGTGTCACCGGCTGGTCGAGCTGCTGGGCGTGGGGCTGATCGTCTGGGCGACGCCACGGCTGGCCCGGCGCTGCGGCGTCGCGGAGGTCAGCGCGCTGTGGCTGGGCGCGGCCAATCCGCTGCTGATCATGCATCTGGTGGCCGGCGTGCACAACGAGGCGCTGATGCTGGGCCTGATGCTGGCCGGGGCCGAATTCGCGTTGCGCGGCGTCGATGCACCGCGGTTGCTGCCCGTGTCGTGGTCGCGGCCGGGCCCGGATTGGGAGCCGCTGGGGATGCTGGTCGCCGGCGCCGTGCTGATCGTGTTGTCGTCGCAGGTGAAGCTGCCGTCGCTGCTGGCGCTGGGCTTCGTCACGATGGCGCTGGCCTACCGCTGCGGCGGAACCGTGCGCGCGCTGCTGCTGACAGGCGGCGGCATGGCGGCGCTGTCGCTGGCGGTGATGGCACTGGTGGGCTGGGCCAGCGGCCTCGGATTCGGCTGGATCTACACGCTGGGCACGGCCAACGTGGTGCGCAGCTGGATGTCACCGCCGACGCTGCTGGCGCTCGGCACCGGCCAGGTGGGCATCCTGCTGGGCCTGGGTGATCACACGACCGCGGTGCTGGGCCTGACCCGTGCGATCGGCGTGCTGATCATCACCGTGATGGTGGCCTGGTTGCTGCTGGCCGTCTTCCGCGGCCGGCTGCACCCGATCGGCGGGCTGGGCGTCGCGCTGGGCATCACGGTGCTGTTGTTCCCCGTCGTGCAGCCCTGGTACCTGCTGTGGGCGATCATCCCGCTGGCCGCCTGGGCGACGCGCACCGGCTTCCGGGTGGCGGCCATCGTCATCAGCCTCGTCGTCGGGATCTTCGGCCCGACCGCCAACGGCGACCGGTTCGCGCTGTTCCAGATCATCGACGCCACCCTGGCCAGCACGGTGATCGTCGTCGCGCTCATCGGGTTGACCTACACCCGCCTGCCGTGGCGCCGCCCACCGGCCCAGGGCGCCGGGGCCGGCGGCCGACCCGGCATCGACACGGCGGCGACGCCGCCCACACCGTCGCCCCCTCAGCCGGCGCCGGCGCACGACGCCTACGCTGATTCCACGTGAGCCGCGCCGACGACGATGCAGAGCGAAGCGATGAGGAGGAGCGGCGCTCGTGAGCTCGGCCCTTCCAGAATCGCGCGAATCCCCTGACGCCGTGATGCGGCTGCGCGGGGTCACCAAGACATACGGATCCGGCGCGACGGCTGTCGAGGCCGTCTGCAACCTCGATCTCGAGGTGCACGCCGCCGAGGTGCTGGCCCTGCTCGGCCCCAACGGCGCCGGGAAGACCACGACGGTCGAGATGTGCGAGGGCTTTGTGCGCCCGGACGCCGGCACCATCGAGGTGCTCGGCCTGGACCCGATCGCCGACAATGCGCGGCTGCGGGCCCGCATCGGGGTCATGCTGCAGGGCGGCGGCGGCTACCCCGCGGCCCGCGCGGGCGAGATGCTGAACCTGGTGGCGGCCTACGCCGCCGACCCGCTGGACCCGGCGTGGCTGCTGGACACGCTGGGGCTCACCGACGCCGCCCGCACCACCTACCGGCGGCTCTCCGGCGGCCAGCAGCAGCGGCTGGCGCTGGCGTGCGCCCTGGTCGGCCGCCCCGAACTGGTGTTTCTCGACGAGCCCACCGCGGGCATGGACGCGCACGCGCGGTTGCTGGTCTGGGAGCTGATCGACGCCCTGCGCCGCGACGGCGTGACGGTGGTGCTGACCACACACCAGCTCAAGGAGGCCGAGGAGCTCGCCGACCGGCTGGTGATCATCGATCACGGCGCCACGGTGGCCTCCGGTACGCCCGCGGAGCTGATGCGCAGCGGGGCCAAGGACCAGTTGCGATTCAGCGCGCCGCCGCGCCTCGATCTGTCGTTGCTGTCGTCCGCGCTGCCGGAGGACTACAAAGCAACCGAGGTGACGCCGGGCGAGTACCTGGTCGAGGGGCACGTCGACCCCCAAGTGCTGGCGACCGTCACCGCGTGGTGCGCGCGGATCGACGTTCTGGCCACCGACATGCGCGTCGAGCAACGCAGCCTCGAGGATGTGTTCCTTGACCTCACCGGCAGGAAGTTACGGCCTTGACGGACAACGAGACTGGATCGAGTGTGTTCCCCGTGGGCACCTTCGCCCCCGACCCGCGGCCCAGCGCCGTGCCGAAAATGCTTGCGGCGCAATTCAATCTGGAACTGAAGCTGCTGCTGCGCAACGGCGAACAGCTGCTGCTGACCATGTTCATCCCGATCACGCTGCTGGTCGGGCTCACGCTGCTGCCGCTGGGCTCGTTCGGCCAGCACCGCGCGGCGACCTTCACCCCGGTCATCATGGCGCTGGCGGTGATCTCGACGGCGTTCACCGGTCAGGCGATCGCGGTCGCCTTCGATCGGCGTTACGGCGCATTGAAACGGCTTGGCGCCACGCCACTTCCGGTGTGGGGCATCATCGCGGGCAAGTCTCTTGCGGTGGTCACGGTGGTGTTCCTGCAGGCAATCCTGTTGGGGGCCATCGGTTTCGCGCTGGGCTGGCGACCCGCGCCGGCGGCCCTGGCGTTGGGCGCGGCGGTCATCGCGCTGGGCACCGCGGTCTTCGCGGCGCTGGGTTTGCTGCTCGGGGGGACGCTGCGCGCCGAGATCGTGCTCGCGGTCGCCAACCTGATGTGGTTCGTCTTCGCGGGCCTCGGCGCGCTGACCCTGGAGACCGGGATAACGCCCACGGCAGTCAAGCTGGCCGCCCGGCTGACTCCGTCCGGCGCGCTGACCGAGGCGCTCTCCCAGGCGATGACCACGTCGGTGGACTGGTTCGGAGTGATCGTTCTGGTGGCGTGGGGAGCGGTGGGCGCGCTGAGCGCGCTGCGCTGGTTCCGCTTCACCTGACGTCCGGGGTTGCCGTGGAGGGCCGCCGCGGTGACACGACACTTAAACCACGCACACGACACGCCGAGACCGGGGTGCGTGGTTTAAGTCTCGCGAGCGGCCGGGCTTACTACGGACTGTAGTTTTTGTTCGCATACCATCGGGCAATGCTTGGACGGATGCTGTTGCGCTTGGTGGACCTGCTCCCCAACCCCAGCCCGGGCGTGCAGCGCCTGATCGCCGCGCTGGTCATCCTCACCCAGGGCGGCATCGCGATCACCGGCGCGATCGTCCGCGTCACCGCCTCCGGCCTGGGCTGCCCCACGTGGCCGCAGTGCTTTCCGGGCAGCTTCGTGCCGGTGGCACACGCCGAGGTGCCGCGCATCCATCAGGCCGTCGAATTCGGCAATCGGATGGTCACCTTCGCCGTGGTGATCACGGCGGCGCTGGCCGTGCTGGCCGTGACCCGCGCGCGGCGGCGGCGCGAGGTGCTGGTCTATGCCTGGCTGATGCCGGTGTCCACGGTCGTGCAGGCGGTCATCGGCGGTATCACCGTGCGCACCGGGCTGCTGTGGTGGACGGTAGCGATCCACCTGCTGACGTCGATGACTATGGTGTGGCTGGCAGTGCTGCTGTACGTGAAAGTCGGCGAACCGGACGACGGAGAGCTGCGCGAGCGAGTGGTCAGGCCGCTGCGCGGGCTGACCGCGCTGTCCGGCCTGAACCTGGCCGCGGTGCTGGTCACCGGCACGCTGGTGACGGCCGCGGGCCCGCACGCGGGCGATCGCAGCCCCACCCGCACGGTCCCGCGGCTGAAAGTCGAGGTCGACACCCTGGTGCACTTGCACTCGTCGCTGCTGATCGCCTACCTGTCGCTACTGGTCGGACTCGGCTTCGGGCTGCTGGCGGTGCGTGCCGCCCGTCCCGTGCTGCTGCGCCTCGGGGTGCTGGTGGCATTGGTGTTCGCCCAAGCCGCGGTCGGCACCGCGCAGTACTACACCGGAGTTCCGGCCGTGCTGG
Organism: Mycobacterium sp. NGS17; assembly: GCF_059813205.1. NCBI lineage: Bacteria > Bacillati > Actinomycetota > Actinomycetes > Mycobacteriales > Mycobacteriaceae > Mycobacterium > Mycobacterium sp. NGS17. Next base: position 121,841 of record NZ_JCALED010000004.1, read on the forward strand.
TCGCCCTGCACGTGGCCGGCGCTGCGGCCTGCACGGCGGCCACCGCGGCGCTATGGGCTTCGATGCGAGAGCGGGCCCAGCCCGAGCCGCTCGCAAGCTGACTCCAACGCCAGCGCGAATCGGCGCTGGGCGAGTTCGCGGGCCGCGGTGTCCAGCCGGCGCCAGCCCAACGAAGGCGCGACGAGGTCGAGCCCGACGAGCCGTTCACCGGCCACGTCGGCACGCGCGTAGAGCAGCTCGCGCGCCGTGATGCCGGCGCGCCCGACGGCCGCGGCCAGCGCGGCGTAGCCGACGTCCCACGACTCGAAGTCCGGCTCGACCGGCCAGGCGTGCGACTGCTCGCCCCCCAGAAAGATCAGCGCCGCCTCGGGGGCCGCGTCCGGCCCGGTCGTCGGCACCCCGTCGTCCTCGAGGTCGCGTAAATACCGCTCATCGAGGTTCCAAGCCACCGCGCGGGCCGGGTTGAGCAGGTGGCGCACGCGCCGCGCCCAGGACAGGAATTCGTCGCGGCGATCCGGGCTGCCCGGGGCCGCTCGCAGTACCACCAGATCTGCGCTGGCGGTTTCCGGATCGTCCCAGGGCAGCCGGCGCGCGTACAGCCCACGCCGCCGTAGCGCGGTTACCAGACCGGCGTCGTCGGCCGTCCTGTCCGCGTCGTCGCCCGGCCCCGCCAGCACGATGCGGGGATGGAAGACGTCCGGGCGAGCGAGTTTCATGCCCGGGCATGATAAGCAGATGTACGCAATCGAAGTCAGCGAGACCGGCGGCCCCGAGGTGCTGCGCTACGTCGATGCGCCCACGCCCACGCCGGCACCGGGTGAGGTGCTGATCAAGGCGGAGGCCATCGGCGTCAACTACATCGACACCTATTTCCGCTCCGGGCAGTACCCGCGGGAGCTACCGTTCATCCTCGGCTCGGAATTGGCGGGCACCGTCGAAGCCCTGGGCGACGGCGTCGACGGGTTCGACGTCGGCGACCGCGTGGTCAGTGCGGCGGCGTCCGGAGGGTACGCCGAATACGCAACGGCCCCAGCGCATTTGACCGCCGCGCTGCCGGACGGCGTGACCGCCGAGGTGGCGGCCTCGGCCCTGCTGAAGGGGCTGACCGCGCATTATCTACTGAGGTCGGTGTATCCGGTGCAGGCGGGCGACACGGTGCTGGTGCACGCCGGAGCGGGCGGCGTCGGCCTGATCCTGACGCAGTGGGCGCACCTGCTCGGTGTGCGGGTGATCACCACGGTCTCGACCCCGGAGAAGGAGCGGCTGTCCCGCCGGGCCGGTGCCGACGAGGTGCTCCCCTACCCCGACGATCCCGCGGCGTTCGGCGACCGGATCCGCTCGCTGACCGACGGCGCCGGGGTGGCCGCGGTGTACGACGGCGTGGGGGCCAGCACCTTCGACGCCAGCCTGGCCAGCCTCGCCATCCGGGGCACCCTGGCGCTGTTCGGAGCGGCCAGCGGACCCGTTCCCCCGTTCGACCCGCAACGCCTCAACGCGGCGGGCTCGGTGTTCTTGACCCGGCCGTCGCTGGCGCATTTCGTGCGCACCGGCCAGGAGTTCAGTTGGCGGGCAGAGGAACTGTTCGCCGCGATCGCCGGCGGCGACATCACCGTCGAGGTCGGGGGGCGCTACCCGCTGGCCGAGGCGGCGCGCGCCCACCAGGATCTGCAGGGCCGCAAGACCGCGGGCTCGATCGTGCTGCTGCCCTAGGTAATTCGAGCTTGCTATGCGTGCGGGCAGAATATTCCGAGAATCTGCTGGCAATTGTCCCTGTTGATGAGACCCGGCGGCGGTGGTGGCGGCGGCGCCGGCGGGTTGTCGCCGTCCCAGATGTTCTGCGCGACATTGCCCTGCCCGAACCAGACATAGTAGTAGGTGTGGCAGATGTTGTTGTCCCAGACGACGGGGTTGGTGACGTGGTTGCCGGTCGGCGGCAACGGTTGACCGGGGCACCAACGGCACGGCCCCTGCGGGTGATCGTTGGGACAGCCGGGCCAGGCGTCCAGCGGCATCGGCCCGGGGTGAGCCTCGGCGATACCCGTGGTGATGCCCACGTCGCAGCAGGACAGTCCGGCCGAGAGCAGCGCCCCGGCGATAAACGTCCTGACGATGCGGTGATTTGCCATGCCTGAAGTGTGATCCCGTGGGCCGGCTACCGATCCCATATCCGAAACACTTCTCGAAGTCGCAGGGCGACACTTTCGGCGCCGCCGCGGTTGAGGCGAGTCGGCGACCGGCTCAGAACAGGTGCGGCAGCCCGATGGCCGAGTCGACGGCCAGCGCGCAGAACACCACGGCCAGGTAGTTGTTCGATTGCAGGAACAACCGCAACGGCTTGACCGGCTCGCCGGCGCGGACCCCGGCGTACAGCTGGTGGGCCATCGCCAGGAACCACACCCCGGCCACCACGGCGACCGCCGCATACAGCCAGCCCGTCGCCAGCGCCAGCGCCAGCGTGGCCAGCACCGTGAGCCAGGTATAGATGAGGATCTGCTTGGTCACCTGGCGCTCGGTCGCCACGGCCGGCAGCATCGGCACACCCGCCGCTTTGTAATCGTCTTTGTAGCGCATTGCCAGCGCCCAGGTGTGTGGCGGCGTCCAGAAGAAGATGATCGCGAACATCACCAGCGCGGGCCATCCAATGGTGCCGGTGACGGCCGACCAGCCGATCATCACCGGCATGCAGCCGGCCGCGCCGCCCCACACCACGTTCTGCGACGTGCGGCGCTTGAGCAGCAGCGTGTAGACGAACACATAGAACGCGATCGTCGCCAGGGCCAGCAGCCCGGACAGCAGGTTCGTCGTCCACCACAGCCAAAAGAACGAGGCCACCGTCAGCACCAGGCCGAGCACCAGGGCGTTGCGGGTGGGCACCGCGGCACGGGCCAGCGGCCGGCGGGCCGTGCGCTTCATCACCTTGTCGATGTCCGCGTCGGCCACGCAGTTGAGGGTGTTCGCGCCCCCGGCGGCCAGCATGCCACCGATCAGGGTGTTGACGATCAGCAGCGGGTTCACGGTGCCGCGCTGGGCCAGCAGCATCGCCGGGATCGCGGTGACGAGCAGCAATTCGATGACCCGCGGCTTGGTCAGCGCCAGATAGGCGAGCACCGTGCCTTGTATCCGGCTTGGCAATCGGCTCGGCGCGACGCGCCCGCGAACGCTCACGCAATAACTCCTCGGGGTCGCAGCGGCGCGCAGCATCTACTACACACGATGGTAGACCGCGTTGTGACGATGGCCCGCCCGCGGGTCCATTCCGCAGATTTTTCCCAGATTTCCGAACTGAATGTTAAACGCTTTCCACGGCCGCGTAATTTTCACATCTGCCGGCCGTGGGTACCCGATTCCTGCGCTGCAAGAGCCGGCCCTCCCGCACTAGGGTGGAATTTGATCAGCTCGATGACCCAAGGACAGAGTCTGTGACGACACTCGAAGAGATCTCCACGCTGACCCAACCGCACCTGCCCGACGACTGGTCCGAGCTTGACTCGGCCGCCGTCGACACCATTCGGGTGCTGGCCGCCGATGCGGTCCAAAAGGTCGGCAACGGCCATCCCGGGACCGCGATGAGCCTGGCGCCCCTGGCCTACACCTTGTTCCAGCGGGCGATGCGCCACGACCCCAGCGACACCTACTGGCTGGGCCGCGACCGGTTCGTCCTGTCCTGCGGGCATAGCAGCCTGACGCTGTATCTGCAGCTGTACCTGGGTGGTTTCGGGCTGGAGCTGTCCGACATCGAGTCGCTGCGCACCTGGGGATCCAAGACGCCCGGGCACCCGGAGTTCCGGCACACCAAGGGAGTTGAGATCACCACCGGCCCGCTCGGGCAGGGTCTCGCCTCGGCGGTCGGCATGGCGATGGCCGCCCGCTACGAGCGCGGCCTGTTCGATCCCGACGCCGCCCCGGGCACCAGCCCGTTCGACCATTTCATCTACGTGATCGCCTCCGACGGCGACATCGAGGAGGGCGTCACCTCGGAAGCCTCGTCGCTGGCGGCCGTGCAGCAACTGGGCAACCTCATCGTCTTCTACGACCACAACGAGATTTCGATCGAGGACGACACCAACATTGCGCTGTGTGAGGACACCGCCGCCCGGTACCGGGCCTACGGCTGGCACGTGCAGGAGATCGAGGGCGGCGAGAACGTCGTCGCGATCGAGGAGGCCATCGCCAACGCCAAGGCGGCCACCGACCGGCCGTCGTTCATCTCGCTGCGCACCATCATCGGCTATCCCGCGCCCAAGTTGATGAACACCGGCAAGGCGCACGGCGCCGCCCTGGGCGACGAGGAAGTGGCCGCCGTCAAAAAGATCCTCGGCTTCGACCCGGACAAGAAGTTCGAGGTGCGCGACGAGGTGATCGCCCACACCCGCAAGCTGGTGGATCGGGGCAAGGAAGCGCACGAGAAGTGGCAGGCGGATTTCGACGCCTGGGCGGAGGGCCAACCCGAACGTAAGGCACTGCTGGACCGGCTGACGGCCGAGGAACTGCCGGACGGCTGGGACGCCGACCTGCCGAACTGGGAGCCCGGCTCCGACCCGATCGCCACCCGCAAGGCCTCCAACGAGGTGCTCAACGCGGTGGGACCGAAACTGCCGGAGCTGTGGGGCGGTTCGGCCGACCTGGCGGGCAGCAACAACACCACCATCAAGGGCGCCGATTCCTTTGGCCCGCCGTCCATTTCGACCAAGGACTACACGGCGCACTGGTACGGTCGCACGCTGCACTTCGGGGTTCGCGAACACGCGATGGGTGCCATCCTGTCCGGCATCGTGCTGCACGGCCCGACCCGGGCGTACGGTGGCACGTTCCTGCAGTTCTCCGACTACATGCGGCCCGCGGTGCGGCTGGCCTCGCTGATGGACATCGACACCATCTACGTGTGGACCCACGACTCCATCGGGCTCGGTGAGGACGGCCCGACCCATCAGCCGATCGAGCACTTCGCGGCGCTGCGGGCCATCCCGAACCTGTCGGTGGTGCGCCCGGCGGACGCGAATGAGACGGCCTACGCCTGGCGGACTGTCCTGGCCCGCGGCAACGGCAGCGGCCCCGTCGGCCTGATGCTGACCCGCCAGAACGTGCCGATCCTGCAGGGCACCAGCGCCGACGGCGTCGCCCGGGGCGGCTACATCCTGGGTTCGGACGGCGAGGACCCCGGCCAAGACCCAGACGTGGTGCTGATCGCGACCGGCTCGGAGGTCCAGCTCGCGGTCGAGGCGCAGAAGTTGTTGGCGGACAAGGACATCGTGGCGCGGGTGGTCTCCATGCCGTGCGTCGAATGGTTCGAGTCTCAGCCCGCCGACTACCGCGACAGCGTGCTGCCGCCGACCGTGTCGGCCAGGGTGGCCGTCGAGGCCGGCGTCGCGCAGAGCTGGCACAAGCTGGTCGGCGACACCGGCAAGATCGTCTCGATCGAGCACTACGGCGAATCCGCCGACTACGAAACCTTATTCCGTGAGTTCGGCTTCACGGCCGAAGCGGTCGCGGCTGCCGCGGAAGAAGTAGTGGACAACTGAGGAAAGGGTAATTCACATGACCGCTCAGAACCCGAATCTGGCGGCGCTGTCCGCCGCGGGCGTATCCGTCTGGCTTGACGACCTGTCGCGGCAGCGGCTGCAGTCGGGCAACCTGCAAGAGCTGATCGACACCAAAAGCGTTGTCGGCGTGACCACCAACCCGTCGATCTTCCAGAAAGCGTTGGCGGAGGGCGATTCCTACGACGGCCAGATCGCCGAGCTCGCCGAGCGCGGCGCCGACGTCGACGCCACCATCCGCACGGTCACCACCGACGACGTCCGCAACGCCTGCGATGTCTTGAAGCGTGAGTGGGAGGCGTCCGACGGCGTGGACGGCCGGGTGTCCATCGAGGTCGACCCGCGCCTGGCGGCCGAGACGGAGAAGACCGTGGCTCAGGCCGTCGAGCTGTGGAAGATCGTCGACCGCCCGAACCTGTTCATCAAGATCCCGGCCACCAAGGCCGGCATCCCGGCCATCACCGCCGTTCTGGCCGAGGGGATTTCGGTTAACGTGACCCTCATCTTCTCCGTCGAGCGGCACCGCCAGGTGATGGACGCCTACCTGGCCGGCCTGGAGAAGGCCCGCGAGGCCGGCCACGACCTGTCCAAGATCCACTCCGTCGCTTCGTTCTTCGTGTCGAGGGTGGACACCGAGGTCGACAAGCGACTGGAGAAGATCGGCTCGGAGGACGCGAAGGCGCTGGCGGGCCAGGCCGGTGTGGCCAACGCCCGACTGGCGTACGCGGCCTACCAGGAGGTGTTCGAGGGCGGCGATCGCTTCGAGGCGCTCAAGGGCGACGGGGCCCGGGTTCAGCGTCCGCTGTGGGCGTCGACGGGCGTCAAGAATCCCGACTACTCCGACACCCTCTACGTCACCGAGCTGGTGGCGCCGAACACGGTGAACACCATGCCGGAGAAGACGATTGACGCGGTCGCCGAGCACGGCGAAATCAAGGGTGACACGGTCACCGGCACCGCCGACGCCGCCCAGGAGGTGTTCGACAAGCTTTCGGAGGTCGGCATCGACCTCACCGACGTGTTCAAGGTGCTGGAGAACGAGGGCGTGGAGAAGTTCGTGGATTCCTGGACCGAGCTGCTGGACGAGACGCAGAAGCAGCTGGATTCCACCTCCAAATGAGCCCAGCCCGCACCGCGCGACAATGGCATAACCCGTTACGGGACAGGCGAGATAAGCGGCTGCCGCGCATCGCGGGGCCCTGCGGGATGGTGATCTTCGGCGTGACCGGCGACCTGGCCCGCAAGAAGGTCATGCCGGCGATTTACGACTTGGCCAACCGTGGCCTGCTGCCGCCCAGCTTCTCCCTGGTGGGCTTCGCCCGCCGGGATTGGAGCACCCAGGATTTCGGCAAGGTGGTGCACGAGGCCGTCAAGGAACACTGCCGCACGCCCTTCCGGCAGGAGAACTGGGATCGGCTGGCCGAGGGATTCCGTTTCGTGCCAGGCGCTTTCGACGACGACGAGGCGTTCGGCCGGCTGGCCGAGACCTTGGACAAGCTGGACGCCGAGCGCGGCACCGGCGGCAACCATGCCTTCTATCTGGCCATCCCACCCAAGTCCTTCCCGGTGGTGTGCGAGCAGTTGCACAAGTCGGGTTTGGCGCGCCCGCAGGGCGAGCGGTGGAGCCGGGTGGTCATCGAGAAACCGTTCGGCCACGACCTGGAAAGCGCACAGGCGCTGAACAAGTCTGTCAACGCGGTCTTTCCCGAGGAGTCGGTTTTCCGGATCGACCACTACCTGGGTAAGGAGACCGTCCGCAACATCTTGGCGCTGCGGTTCGCCAATCAGTTGTTCGACCCGATCTGGAACGCGCACTACGTCGACCACGTGCAGATCACCATGGCCGAGGACATCGGTCTGGGCGGCCGGGCCGGCTACTACGACGGCATCGGCGCGGCGCGCGACGTGATCCAGAACCATCTGATGCAGCTGCTGGCGCTCACCGCGATGGAGGAGCCGGTCAGCTTCAGCCCGTCGGCGCTGCAGGCCGAGAAGATCAAGGTGCTCTCGGCCACCCACCTCGCCGAGCCCCTCGACGAGACCACCAGCCGCGGCCAGTACGCCGCGGGCTGGCAGGGCGGCGAGAAGGTCGTCGGGCTGCTCGACGAGGAGGGATTCGCCAAAGACTCGACCACCGAGACGTTCGCCGCCATCACGCTCGAGGTGGACACCCGCCGCTGGGCCGGCGTCCCCTTCTACCTGCGCACCGGAAAACGTCTGGGCCGCAGGGTCACCGAAATCGCGCTGATCTTCAAGCGTGCGCCGCATCTGCCATTCGATGCGACCATGACCGACGAGCTGGGCACCAACGCCATGGTGATCCGCGTGCAGCCCGACGAAGGTGTCACGCTGCGCTTCGGGTCCAAGGTCCCGGGCACCGCGATGGAAGTCCGCGACGTCAACATGGACTTCTCCTACGGCTCGGCGTTCGCCGAGGAATCGCCGGAAGCCTACGAACAGCTGATCCTTGACGTGCTGCTGGGCGAGCCGTCCCTGTTTCCGGTCAACGAAGAGGTCGAATTGGCTTGGGAAATACTCGATCCCGTCCTCAACAATTGGGCGGCCAGTGGTAAACCCGAACCGTATGAATCGGGCACCTGGGGCCCGGACTCCGCCTTCGAGATGCTGCGCCGCACCGGCCGCGAATGGCGGCGGCCCTGATGATCCGCGTCACGACGATGCAGTGGGGGCACCCCCAGCCGCGCAGCGGCGAGGGGGACGCAGCGATGAGGTGGGGGCACCTCCCGCGTGCGGGGGAGAGTGGCGCAATTTGATCATCGATATGGAAGACACCACCACCACGGCGGTCAACAAGAAGCTCGACGAATTGCGTGAAAAGGTCGGCGCCGTCGCGATGGGCCGGGTGCTGACCTTGATCATCGCGCCGGACAGCGACGAGATCTTGGAGGCGTCGCTGGCAGCCGCCAACGACGCCAGCCATGAGCACCCCAGCCGGATCATCGTGACGATGAGGGGCAATCCGTATGCGGACAAACCGCGCCTGGACGCGCAGCTGCGCGCCGGTGGCGACACCGGCGCCAGCGAAGTCGTGGTGCTTTCGCTGTCCGGGCCACTGTCCGGCCACGCCGCCAGCGTGGTCACCCCCTTCCTGCTGCCTGACATCCCGGTGGTGGTCTGGTGGCCCGACGTCGCGCCGGCGGTCCCCGCGCAAGATCCGTTGGGGCGGTTGGCCATTCGACGCATCACCGACGCGACCAACGGGGTTGACCCGCTGGCGGCCATCAAGAGCCGGCTGCCCGGATACACCGCGGGCGACACCGACCTCGCCTGGGCCCGCATCACCTATTGGCGCGCGCTGCTCACCTCGGCCGTGGACCTGACGCCGCACGAGCCGATCGAGTCGGCGCTGGTGTCGGGCCTGGCAACCGAGCCCGCCCTGGACGTCCTGGCGGGGTGGCTGGCCAGCCGGATCGACGGCCCGGTGCGCCGGGCAGTCGGCGAGCTCAAGATCGAGCTGGTGCGCAAGAGCGAGACCATCGTCTTGAGCCGGCCGCAGGAAGGAAGGACGGCCACGTTGAGCCGGACGGCCCGGCCCGACGCCCTACTCCCCCTGGCGCGCAGGGAAACCGGTGAGTGCCTCGCCGAAGACCTGCGTCGCCTGGATCCCGACGAGATATACCAATCAGCACTCGAAGGCATTGAGAAAGTGCAGTACGCGTGAGCACCAGCATCGAAATTTTCCCGGACAGCCAGACCATGGTCGACGCCGCCGCCGCGCGCCTGACCGATACCATCGCGAACGCCGTGGCGGCGCGGGGGCGAGCGCTCATCGTGCTCACCGGCGGCGGCAACGGCATCGGACTGCTGCAGTCGTTGGTGGGACGAGAGATCGACTGGGCGTCCGTGCACCTGTTCTGGGGCGACGAACGCTACGTCCCCGAGGACGACGACGAGCGCAACGACAAGCAGGCCCGGGCCGCGCTGCTCTCCCACGTCGACATCCCGTCCAGCCAGGTGCATCCGATGCCGGCCAGCGATGGGGAATTCGGCAATGACCTCGCCGCGGCGGCGCTGGCCTACGAGCAGCTGCTGGCGGCCAACGCCGCGCCCGGCGAGCCGGTTCCGAACTTCGACGTGCACCTGCTGGGGATGGGCCCCGAGGGGCACATCAACTCGCTGTTCCCCGACACCCCGGCCGTGCTCGAAACCACCCGCATGGTGGTCTCGGTCGATGACTCCCCCAAACCGCCGCCGCAGCGAATCACCTTGACGCTGCCCGCCGTTGCCCATTCCCGCGAAGTCTGGCTGATGGTCTCCGGCGGCGGCAAGGCCGACGCGGTGGCCGCCGCGATCGGCGGGGCCGCACCAGTGTCGGTGCCGGCGGCCGGCGCGGTCGGTCAGGACACCACGCTGTGGCTGCTCGACGAGGCCGCCGCGGCCAAGCTGCCCCGCTAGACGCCGGCGCCGCGCGTCACGCTGGCGTGACGTTCGGCGTTGGAGGTCACGCTGGCGTGACGCTCGTGGCGCATAATGACCCACATGGCAGACAGAACCGTGCGCGGGGGGCAAGAGCGAAGCCGGATCAAAACGCTCACCCAGGCCGCGCTGAACGCCGACAAGACCGTGGAGCAGGTCGAGGACGTCCTCGACGGTTTGAGCACCACGATGAAGGAGCTCAGCAGTTCCCTGTCCAGCCTGAACGCCACCGTGGAACGGCTGGAAACCGGCCTGGATCACCTGGACGGCACCATGGCCAGCCTCGACGACCTGGCCAAGCGGTTGATCGCGCTGGTCGAACCGGTGGAGGCCATCGTCGCGCGGGTCGACGACATGGTGCGGGTGGGCGAGACCATGATTTCTCCGCTGGCGATCACCGAGCACGCGGTACGCGGCTTCGTGGACAGGCTGCGCAACCGGAGCGTGCAGTAGCCGAACAAATAAGGATTTTCGATGGCCACGTTGCTGCTGCACCACTCCGCCTTCGCCGCCCATCGGACCGCCCCCGGCCACCCGGAACGGCCGGACCGCTACCGTGCGGTGGAGGCTGCGCTGAGCCGGCCGCAGTTCGACGCCCTGGTGCGCGAGGAGGCCGAGCCCGCCGACCTCGCGACGACGCGCTACGTGCACTCCAATCGCTACGTCGACGCACTGGAAGCCGCGCGACCCGACGACGGGTACGTCTACCTCGACGGCGGCGACACCATGATGGAGCCCTCGTCGTGGGAGACGGCGCTGCGCGGCGTGGGCGCCACGCTGCAGGCCGTGGACAGGGTGCTGGCCGGCGACGCGCAGAACGCGTTCGTCGCCAGCCGCCCGCCGGGCCACCATGCCGAGACCGAGCGCGCCATGGGCTTCTGCCTGTTCAACAACATCAGCATCGGCGCGCGTCATGCACAGCTCAAGCATGGGCTGGCGCGGGTCGCGATCGTCGATTTCGACGTTCATCACGGCAACGGCACGCAGCAGATCTTCTACTCCGACCCGAGTGTGCTCTATGCGTCCACGCATCAGATGCCGCTGTTCCCCGGGACGGGTGCGGTGCGGGAAACCGGCGTCGGCAACATCTTCAATTCGCCGCTGGCGCCGGGTGATGGCGGAGCCGAACTGCGCGCGGCGTTTCAGGATCGAATCCTGCCTGCGCTGCAGGCGTTTTCGCCCGAGCTGATCATCGTGTCGGCCGGCTTTGACGCCCACGCACGTGACCCGCTCGGCTCACTGACCATGACGGCCGCCGACTTCGCCTGGGTCACAAGGGAATTGATGGCATCAGCCGAAACTCTGTGCGACGGCCGGTTGGTGGCGGTGCTCGAAGGCGGCTATGACCTGCAAGGCCTCACCGATTCGGTCACCGCGCACGTCGGCGAGCTGCTGAAGGGCTGAGGTAGCTCGCGAAGGCCCGCAACGTCGACGCTCAGCGCGGGAAGTAGCGGCTGTCGTTGTCGACCGAATCGAAGATGTCCAAGGCGTGCTGAAACGGCCCGGACGTAATCCGTTGATCGGTCGCATACGAGTGGTCGAGCTGGAACACGACGCACAGCAGCAGACCCAGCAGAACCGCAACGGTCCCCGACACGATCACGTGACCGACCGTGCTGCCGATCCGCAGCAGACCCGTAAACGCAACCAGCACAACCGCTCCGAAGATGAGGCCCGCCCACATCAGGGCGGGTATCCGGGGCTTGGTGCCCACGATCCGCTCGTTACGGTCGGACGCCAGCTCGCTGAGCTGGTTGAGAAATTGCTGATTGATCGGCTTGGCCGCGACGTTGGGCTGCTGGCGGCCGACGGTGCGATACATCCGGGTGATCGCGGCGCGCGCGCCGTCGTTGCGCTGTTTGTTCCACTCCGGGCCGGCCACCGCGCCGGCGTACTTGCGCAACAGCTGCTGAACTTCGGTGCGCTCGGGTTCGGGCATCGCGACGGTTTGCCGATACATCGTCGTCAGCGCCGACGCCTCGCCGGAAACGACGACCTGCGTCGACGAGAAGTGTTCCCAGGTGGCCACCACGGTGAAGCCCAGCAGGGCACCGTAGATGAATCCGACGACGGTGAGGAACGAGGCGATCGGCGGATTCGGCTGCTGCCCGTACCGCCGCGTCGGCAGGATGCGATTTCCCAGCCAGACGGTGCCAACCGCGATGGCAATCGCGACCGCGACAACCGAAACCAGAAGTAGCCACAGGGGTAGTCCGGATCCGCTCACTGGTCTCCTTGGTCGGCGTCGCGTCGATCCAGGGTATTCGTGAGCGGCCCGGCCCGGTGACCGAATCGCGGGTAATCAGCCGCTGTTTCGCAGCGCGCTGGCCAGCCCGTTCATCGTCAGCAAGATGCCGCGCTGCACCAACTCGTCGTCATCGCCGGACCGGTAGCGGCGAAGCAGCTCCACCTGCAGGTGATTGAGCGGCTCGAGGTACGGGAAGCGGTTGAACACCGAGCGTGCCAGCGCCGGGTTGTCGGCGAGCAGGTTGTCCTGGCGGGTGATGAGCTTGTGCATGGCGATGGTTCGCCGGTGCTCGTCGGCGATCTTGTCAAAGACGCGGTGCCGCAATTCCTCGTCGTCCACCAGTTCGGCGTAGCGCGCCGCCAGCCCGAGGTCGCTCTTGGCCAGCACCTGGGCCAGGTTCGACAGCACACTGCGGAAAAACGGCCAGCGCTGGTACAAGTCGTGCAGGATGTCCACCCGCTCGCTCTCGCCTTCCGGGCCCGCCGCGATCCACTGCTCGAACGCCGACCCGGTGCCGTACCAGCCGGGCAACATCACGCGCGACTGGCTCCAGGCGAGCACCCACGGGATCGCGCGCAGGTCCGAGATGGACTCGGTGGGTTTGCGCGAGGTGGGCCGGCTGCCGATGTTCAGCGACCCAATCTCGCTGACCGGCGTGGACGCCATGAAGTAGTCGACGAAACCCGGTGTCTCGTGCACCAATTCGGCATAGGCGCGCTGCGCGAGCCCGGCCACCTCGTCGAGCACCGCATACGCCGGTTCCGCGGCATCACCCAATCCCTCCACGTCCAGCAGCGTGGACTCCAGAGTGGCCGCCAGCAGAGTCTCCAGATTGCGTTGCGCCGCTTGCGGTTCGGCATATTTCGCGGCGATCACCTCGCCCTGTTCGGTGAGCCGCAGCGAACCGTTCACCGCCCCGGGGGGCTGGGCCAGGATGGCTTCGTAACTCGGCCCGCCACCGCGGCCGACGGTGCCGCCGCGACCGTGAAAGAGGCGCAACCGGATTCCGGTCTTGCGCGCCACCTCCACCAGGGCCAGCTCGGCTCGGTACACCGCCCAGCTGGAGGCCAGATACCCGCCGTCCTTGTTGGAGTCGGAATAGCCCAGCATCACTTCCTGGCTGTCGTCGCGCGCGGCCACCAGCGCGCGATAGATCGGGAGCTCGAGCATCTCGTGCAGGATCGTGGCGCCGTTGCGCAGATCGTCGATCGTCTCGAAGAGCGGCGAGATGCCCACCGGGCAGTACGGCGCGTCCCCGGAGGTGTCGATCAGGCCGGCCTCCTTGAGCAGGATCGCGGCCTCCAGGACGTCGGAGACCGACCGGCACATGGAGATCACGTAGTTCGGCACGGCGGACGGCCCGTAGCGCGCGATCGCGTGGGCGGCCGCGCGGACCACGCCCAGCTCTTTGCCGGCCAGCTCGGACAGTCCCCCGCAAGCGGGCGGTACCCCCACCCCGCGGTCGCCGACCAGCGGACGGCGGGTGGCCAGCTCCGCGGCCAACAGCTCGACCCGGTCGCCTTCGGACAGCGAACCGTAGTCGGGATGCACCCCAGCCCAGGCCAGCAGCTCCGCGACCACCTCCTCGTGCACGTCGGAGTTTTGCCGCATGTCCAGGCCGCACAGATGAAAACCGAAGACCCGCACGCCTTCTCGCAGCAACGCCAGGCGATCGTCGGCCAGCAGGGCGCTCCCGTGCGCGCGCAGCGACGCATCGATGGTGTCCAGATCGGCCTGCAACTCCCCCGGGGCGGCGTAAGGCGGCAACCCCAGGTCCAGCCCGTGCTGCGGTCGCCGGTCCAGGATCTCGGCGCCCGTCGCGGTGAGCCGGGCGCGGATCACCCGCACCGCGCGCCGGTAGGGCTCATCGGCGCGGGCTTTCTCCTCGCAGCCCTGCGCCAGCTCGCTCAATGCGGGGGTGACCGCCACCAGGCGCGCCGACATCGACAGCTCCTGTTCCAGGGCGGTCAGCTCGGCCAGGTAGTGCGCCAGCGCGGTGAACGCGGCGTTGCCGGTGGCCTGGCGCACCACGTCGGCCGTCACGTTCGGATTGCCGTCGCGGTCACCGCCGATCCAGGACCCGGGCTGCACGATCGGCTGGTTCAGTAGGTCGGGGCCGGGCCAGCGGGCCCGCAGCGCGTCGCGCACCTGCGCGTTGACCTGCGGGACCACGCGGAAGAACGCGGCGGCGTAATAGCGCAGCCCCACCTCGATCTCGTCGGTGATCTGCAGCCGCGACAACCGGATCAGCGCGGTCTGCCACAGCGTCAGGACTTGGCGGCGCAGCTCGAGTTCGATGTTGCGGCCCTCGTCGGTCTCCGTGTGGCCCTCGGCCCGCAGCCGCATCAGTTCGGTGATCCGGTGCTGGGTGACGAAGACGGTGCGCCGGCGGGTCTCGGTGGGGTGCGCGGTGATGACCGGGGCCACCACCGCGCCCTTCAGTGCACCGGCGACCGTGGCCGAATCCAGTTGCGCCCGATCGAGTTTGGCGTAGGTGGCGGCCAGGCTGCTGTCCTGCGGCGCTTCGCCGGCGGCGACGTGGATCGCCCGGCGGCGCTCGCGGTGGATGTCCTCGGCGACGTTGGCGAGCAACGCAAAGTGGCTGAACGCCCGGACGACCGGGATCGCCTGGTGGATGTCGATGCGAAAGAACATCCGCGCCAGCTCGGCGCGGTCGATCTCGGAGCGGCGCACCCGGAACGATTCCACCCGGGCCCGCTCGACGAGCTCGAACACCTCGTCCCCGTTCTGCTCGCGGACCGTGTCGCCCAGGATGGCGCCCAGCAACCTGATGTCGGCCCGCATGGGCTCCGTCGCCTCACGGCCCACCGGGGTGCGCTGCACTGCGCCGATCGGTTCCAGCGTGCCCTCGGATGCGTCAACCATGTGACCAAGTATCGATGCGGACGTCGGCGTCCGCCCGTCGGGGATCACCCGCAGCCGCGAATCACCATGGCGCCCAGCAGCTCAGATCACGGTGATTCGGCAGGAATGACCGGCCGATCGGCCGTGTTGGTTGCGGACATGTCCACCGGAATCATTCTCATGGCCCGTCCCGATGCCCCCAACCTGGTCGACGACGTCATCGCCCAAGCCCAACGAGCCCACGAGCTCGGGGTCGGGCAAGTGTGGCTGCCGCAGCAGCAGAATTACGACGCCATCGCGCTCGCCGCGCTCGTCGGGGCCGCCGTGCCGGGGCTGGGCGTGGGCACCTCGGTGGTGCCGATCAACCCTCGTCACCCGCTGATCGTCGCGTCGTTGGCGCAAACGGCGCAGGCCGCCGCGCACGGCACCTTCAGCCTGGGGCTGGGACTGGGCGCCCGCCAGGTGGAGCGCCCGGCCTTCGGCACCGACTTCCCCAACACCATCACCCGACTGCGCGAGCACCTGACGATCCTGGCCTCGGTGTTCAGCGCCGGCGGTGTCGACTTTCACGGCAGCGAGCTGCACGCCAGCCCGAGCTGGCCGGTGCAGGTGCCCGGCGGCACCCCGATTCCGGTGTACGTGGCGGCGATGGGCCCCAAGGCGTTGCGGGTCACCGGCGAGTTGGCCGACGGGACGCTGCCCTACCTGGCCGGGCCCCGCACGCTCGAAGAATTCATTGTCCCGGAAATCACCAGGGCGGCGGCCGAGGCGGGCCGGCCGGCGCCGCGCGTCATCGCCGCGGTGCCCGTGCTGCTGTCCGACGACATCGAGGGCGCTCGCAGCGCCGCCGCACAGCAACTGAACTTTTATGAGGCCATCCCGTCATACCGCAATGTGATCGCCCGCGAAGGTCTCACCAGCGTCGTCGACCTCGCCGCGGTCGGGCCCGAGGAGTCTGTGGCGCGCCAGTTGCGCCGCTACCGTGACGCCGGAGCCACCGATATCGTGCTCAGCCCGCTGGACCGGTCCGCCTCGGCAGACCGCGAAGCCCTGTGGAGGCTCGCCGCCGCGCTGTGACCGTGCGGGATCGGCGCAGTCAGCGGTACTTGATCATCAGCTCCATGCCGACGATGCACACCAGCCAGATGGCGGTGATGAAATACGTCAGCCGGTCCAGGTTCTTTTCCACCACCGTGGAGCCGGACAGGCTGGACTGCACGCCGCCACCGAACAGCGTGGACAGGCCGCCACCCTTGGCGCGGTGCAGCAGCACCAACAGCACCACCAGGATGCTGGTGACGACCAGGGTGATCTGCAAAGCCAACTGCATGACGGCCAGCCTACCGGGGCGGAGTCGTTCTCAGGGCACCCCCCTATGGAAGAGGCCCACCGGCGGCGATCGCCGCCAGCGTCGCGAACTGCTCGCCGTCCAGGGACGCGCCCCCGACCAGACCGCCGTCGATGTCGTCGCGGCCGATCAGTTCGCCGATGTTCTTGGCGTTCACGGATCCGCCGTAAAGCACCCGCACGCCGTCGGCGATCTCTGGCGACGCGAGGGACGCCAACTGCTTGCGGATCGCCGCGCACACCTCCTGGGCGTCGGCGGCGCTGGCCACCCGCCCGGTGCCGATGGCCCACACCGGTTCGTAGGCGATGACGACCTTGCCGATCTGCTCAGCGGACAGCCCGGCCAGCGAGCCGCGCAGCTGCTCCTCGCAGTGGCCGACGTGATCTCCCGCCTCGCGAACCTCGAGGTGTTCGCCGATGCACACGATCGGGGTCAATTCGTGCTTGAGCGCCGCGGCGGCCTTGGCGGCCACCACCGCGTCGTCCTCGTGGTGGTAGGTCCGCCGCTCCGAGTGCCCGACGACGACGAACGTGCAACCCAGCTTGGCCAGGAATGCGCCGCTGACGTCGCCGGTGTAGGCGCCCGAGTCGTGCTGGGACAGGTCCTGCCCGCCGTAGGTCAACCGCAGCTTGTCGCCGTCGACCAGGGTCTGCACGCTGCGCAGATCCGTGAACGGCGGCAGGACCGTGACGTCGACCTTGTCGTAATACTTGTCCGGCAGCGCGAAGGCGATCTTCTGCACCAGCGCGATCGCCTCGAAGTGGTTGAGGTTCATCTTCCAGTTGCCGGCGATCAGTGGCTTGCGGCTCACGCGTCTCCTTCGCTTGGCTGGGGCCGGCTCAGCACCTCGATGCCCGGCAGCGTCTTGCCCTCAAGGTATTCCAGCGACGCGCCACCCCCGGTGGAGATGTGGGAGAAATCGCCCTCCGGGATGCGCAGGGCGCGCACCGCGGCCGCGGAGTCGCCACCGCCGACCACGCTGAACGCGCCCTTGCCGGTCGCCTCCGCGATGGCCTCGGCGACACCCTTCGTGCCGGCGGCGAAGGCGGGAAACTCGAACACGCCCATCGGGCCGTTCCAGAACAGGGTCCTGGCGTTGCACAACAGCGCCGTAAACCGTTTGACCGAATCCGGCCCGATGTCCAGGCCGATCATGTCGTCCGGGATCGCGTCGGCCGACACGGTTTGCGGCGGTGAGTCGGCCGCGAACTTCTCCGCCACCACGATGTCCCTGGGCAGGCGCAGCACGTCGACGTAGGTGTCGAGGAGGTTCCGGCAGGTCTCCACCATGTCTTCTTCCAGCAGCGACTTGCCCACCGAAAACCCTTGCGCGGCAAGGAAGGTGAAGCACATACCGCCGCCGATGACGATGCTGTCGGCCTTGGTCGCCAGCGACTCGATGACGCCGAGCTTGTCGGAGACCTTGGACCCGCCGAGCACCACGGCGTAGGGCCGCTCCGTCGAGCTCGTCAACTGCTCCAGCACTTGGATCTCCTGGGCCACCAGCGTGCCGGCGTAGTGCGGCAGCAGGGTGGCTATGTCGTACACGGAGGCCTGCTTGCGGTGCACCACGCCGAAGCCGTCGGAGACGAAAGCGCCTGTCGGCCCGACCAATTCGGCCAGCTGTCGGGCCAGTGCCAGCCGTTCGCCGTCGTCCTTGCTGGTTTCCCGGGCGTCGAAGCGGATGTTCTCCAGCAGCAGGATGTCGCCGTCGGTCAGCCCCTCGGCGCGCGCCAGCGCGTCGGTGCCCACGACATCGCCGGCCAGCTGCACGTGCCGGCCGAGCTGCTCACCGAGCGCCGCGGCAACGGGTGCCAGTGACAGCTTCGGGTCGGCTCCACCCTTGGGCCGCCCCAGATGCGCGGTGACCACCACCTTGGCGCCGGCGTCGACCAACGCCCTCAGTGTCGGCACCGAGGCGGTGATGCGGCCGGCATCGGTGATCTTGCCGTCATCGAGTGGCACGTTCAGATCGGAGCGCACCAGCACGCCGCGCCCCGAAACCCCTTCGGCGAGCAGGTCTTTCAGATCGTGGACGGCCACGGTTTACAGCGACTTGCCGACCAGGGCGACCAGGTCGACGAGGCGGTTGGAGTAGCCCCATTCGTTGTCGTACCAGGACACCACCTTGGCCTGGTCGTCGATCACCTTGGTCAGGCCGGAGTCGAAGATCGAGCTGTGCGGGTCGGTGACGATGTCGCTGGACACGATCGGCGCGTCGTAGTACTTCAGGATGCCCTTCATGGGCCCCTCGGCGGCGGCCTTCATCGCGGCGTTGATCTCGTCGGCGGTGGCCGACTTGCGCAGCTCGGCGGTGAGGTCGGTGACCGAGCCGGTGGGGATCGGCACCCGCAGCGCGTACCCGTCCAGCTTGCCCTTCAGCTCCGGTAGCACCAGGCCGATGGCCTTGGCGGCGCCGGTGGAGGTCGGCACGATGTTCAGCGCGGCGGCACGCGCCCGGCGCAGGTCCTTGTGCGGGCCGTCCTGCAGGTTCTGGTCCTGGGTGTAGGCGTGGATGGTGGTCATCAGCCCCTTGACGATGCCGAACTCGTCGTTGAGGACCTTGGCGATCGGGCCGAGGCAGTTCGTGGTGCACGAAGCGTTGGAGATGATGTTCTGGCTGCCGTCGTACTTGTCGTCGTTGACGCCCAGCACGATGGTGATGTCCTCATCGGTGGCCGGCGCGGAGATGATCACCTTCTTGGCGCCCGCGTCCAGGTGGCCCTTGGCCTTGGCGGCGTTGGTGAAGATGCCGGTGGACTCGACGACGACGTCGACGCCCAGGTCGCCCCAGGGCAGCGCCGCCGGGCCTTCCTTGACCTCGAGCGCCTTGATCTTCTTGCTGCCGACGACGATGGTGTCGTCACCCTCGAGGCCGACGTCGTGGGGCAGGCGGCCCAGGATGGAGTCGAATTTCAGCAGGTGCGCCAGGCTGGCGTTGTCGGTGAGGTCGTTGACCGCGACCACCTCGATGTCAGCGGTGCCTTGCTCCTGTTGAGCCAATAAGGCCCGGTAGAAGTTCCGCCCGATTCGACCGAAGCCGTTGATACCTACTCGGACCGTCACTTGATTTCTCCCTGTCTTTCCTGAGTCGTCTTCGCTGTGCCTTCAGCATGTCCGCTGCGCAATGCCTCTGGTCAGCCTAGATCAGTAGCAACAACGCTCCTTGGGCCGGTAACAGTCCTGGGTCGTCGCCCTGCGCCGCCCGACCCGCGACGCGCTGTCGACGAGCGGCAAAACCCCAGTTGCCGGCCCCGGCCATCGGCGACTTCCCCGCAGCAATGCCACACTTGCGGCTGAGGTTTTGATAATTTGCCGCAATGGCATCGGCTTTTGTACCGATGAGAACGTTCGGTCAGGACCTGATGAGGGCGCCGGCGTGGGGTGCTGCCCGCTGGCAGCGAGTCCTTTCGGCGGCCATCGCCTCGTTCATTCTCTGGCCCCAATCGTCGGTAGACGCCGGCATCGGGCTAGATCAGTCGTGGGAAGCCGGCCTGGCCTTGGCCCGGATGCACCATCTCGCTTGGGGCCCCCAAATCGTGTACACGTACGGACCCCTTGGGTTTCTGCAGAGCACGGCCTACTACTCGTTCGATCAGTCGCTGCTCGCCTCCATCTACCAGCCACTCGTGCTCGCCGCCCTGTTCCTCGGCATCACAGCAGCGCTCCGCCAGCGCCACGCGCCGATGACGTCGCTCTTGGGCGCGTTCTTCACGACCGGCGTGACCGCCGTCCTCTACATCGAGTTCTGGCTGAATCCGGGACTGAAGTATCCAGAATTGCTCGTTCTCGCGGCATTCGTATGGGCGGCCGTGCCAATGCTGCAGCATGGCCCTACGCGTTCGACGGTGTTCACCACCTGCTGCGCGCTCGGCGCTGTGGCAGGGCTTCAGCTGCTCGTGAAGGTCAACACCGGCATCGCCATCGTGGCCATCGCGCTGGCCGCTTCGCTGTTACTCGGGTGGAAGGAGATCGGCCGCCACTGCGCAACGCTGGCCGCGTTCGCGATGTCCACCCTCGTCTGGTGGGTGCTCGCCGGCCAACGGCCGCAGGACCTGCCGACCTGGCTGAGGTATGGGGCGGCCATAGTGTCGGGCTACAGCGACGGGATGGCGCTGCCTCTCAGCGCATTCACCATCATCGCTGTTGTGATGAGCCTCGCGTGGATAGCGGCGCTGTGGGTGATGTACGCCCGCGCGCGAGCCGAGATTTCCCGCAGTTTCGTGGTGCTCGTGACGCTGGTGACGTTGATCACCGACCGCAGCGCCGTCGGGCGCCCAGCGCATCTTTTCCTCCTGCTTGGCCTGATCGTCGTCGGGATAGCGATCACCCCTCTCTCCAAAATTGCTCGCCGCGTCTTCGTAGTCCTCGCGGTAGCGGTAGTCGTCGTAGCGCTCGGCGCAGAACGCGCCGTCCTGTCCGCGACAGGGGATCACACTCATGACCGGATCGTCGCCGCAGTCCAAGCGCCCGGGCAAGCGGTCGACCGGCTGCTCACGCTCGCCACTCCGGGCAAGTTCGGCAAGCGCATCGACCAGGCCAAAGCACGCCAGCGGGCCCTCTATGCCGTGCCGGAACGGTTCGTCAAAACCATCGGGTCGGAAACGGTCCACATTGACCCAGACGAGGCCTCGGCCGCGTGGGCTTATGGCATGGCATGGCGCCCAGCACCCATATTCCAGGCCCACCAGGCCTACATGCCCAGCCTCGACGACCTGAACAGCCAAACAATGGCCGCCGGACCCCGGTTCGTCTTGTCCTGGCGATCGCCGACGTCCCCCGCAACCGGCACCATTGACGGCCGTCTCGGGGTGCAGCAATCTCCCCGATATTCACGCGCGTTGCTGTGCGACTACACGGTGAAAGACATCGAGAACCGCTGGGCACTCTTCGCCCACACGGGCTCGCGCTGTGCGCCACCCGCTCCCTTGTCCCAGGTGTCCATCCGCGGGAAGGAGGCGGTCACTATTCCTGCGCCGAGCGGACCGGACATGGCTGTGCTGGTGGGGATCGATCTGGCGCCGACAGTCATCGACCGGCTCTTCCAAGGAACCGTTGCTCCCCTGACCGTTCCCACCGTCGTGCTCGATGGGGCCGCCTACCGCCTCATCGCCGCCAACGCCGCCGAACCTTTTCTCGTCAATGTCCCTGCGTCGGTGGACAACACGAATTTGCAGATCCACGCACATACCCTCGGTATCGGCCGTGCTCCAGCGCTGGGTCAGGCTGACGTTGTTGCGCGACTGCGTTTTTACGAGATGCGCGTCCAACCCTAAGCGGCGATTGCGCCCAAGCAGTTCGGTGCGGAAAATGGCCGCGAAAGCTTAGTCCTGCGCATTGGCTGAGCGGCCTTCCGCTTTGCGGCAAAAGCCGCCGACAGCTGCTCGGGCCATTTACAATTCCCACGCATGAAGCGCCTCGCATTCACCGCTTCCGCGATACTGCTTGCGGGGTGCGGAAATGCCACGCACACCACGGCCTCGACCGCGATCACCAGCAGCCCGGCGAAGCCCGCCATCACTCAATCGGTGATTCGCACACCGCCGACATCGCCGGCCACCAAGACCGTTATCGGCGCTAATGGCACAAATTGGGCAGTCATCGACAATGACGGCACATACCTTGTCTGGGTCGATATCCCGGTGGGCAAGTATCACAACGCTGGTGGGACCGAGTGTTATTGGGCGCGGCTGCGCAGCCCTGATACGAGCGACGTTATCGATAGCAACAAGACCAGAAATCCGCAGGAAGTCACGATTCGGGCGAGTGACACCGCCTTCTTGACGCGGAATTGCGGGACCTGGCAGATGATTTCGCCCTTCTGAAGCCGAACGGCGACTTGTAGCCCATCACCGGGTGAGACGCGGCCGCCTCAGGGCCTGCAGCGCCGCCTCGGCGGCGTAGTACCCGCACAAGCCGTGAATGCCCGCCCCCGGCGGCGTGGATTGCGAACACAGGTAGACGCCCGGCACACCGGTCGCATACGGGTTCACGGAGATGCGCGGCCGCAGGATGACCTGCAGCCCGTCGTTGGCGCCGCCGATGATGTCGCCGCCGATGAAGTTGGGGTTGTAGGCCTCTAGATCCGCGGTGCCCTTGCTGACGGTTGCCACGACGCGGTCGCGGAATCCCGGGGCGAAGCGCTCGATCTGGTCGACGACGGCGGCGGTGGCGTCGCCGGTGTAGCCGAACGGCACGTGCGCATAGGCCCAGATCGGGTTGATGCCGCCGGCCGACCGGGAGGGGTCGGCCAGGTATTGCTGCCCGACGAGCACAAAGGGCCGCCGCACCATCTTGCCTTGCGCGCGTTGGCGTTCGGTGTCTGCGACCTCGGCGAACGTACCGCCCAGATGGACGGTGCCGGCGCGACCACAGTCGGGATTTTTCCACGGGATGTGGCCCTCGACGGCGAAGTCGACCTTGAACGCCGAGGAGCCCTGGCGGTAGCGCTCATAAGAGCGTTTTACGCGCCCCGGCATGGCGTCCCCATAGATTTTCAGCGCCGCGGCCGGAGTCAGGTCGAGCATGACGATGTCGGCGTCGGGGATGTCATTGCGGCGGGTCACCGTCACTCCGGTGGTCACGGCGCCGCCGTGCTCCTGGAGGGCGACGGTGAGCGCCTTGGTGATCGAACCCGATCCCCCCTCGGCGACCGGCCACCCGTATCGGTGGCCGCTGGCCAGAATCATCAGCCCGAGCGACGCGGTGAGGGGGCGGTCCAGGCGCGTATAGACGTGCGCGGCCGATCCGCCGAACAGCGCGCGCACCTGTTCGGTACGAAACCACCGGGCCATCGCGGTGGCCGGCAGCACCGCGCGCGGCCCGAAGGCGGCGAGGCGAACCGGGTGACGCGGAAGGTTGAGCACGGGGCGCAGCAGGTCTTCGGCCAGGGCGTCGAATCCGGCCGCAAGGTCCCCGACCGCACGGCGCCACCGGGCGGCGTCGGGTCCCATGCCTGCCGTCGTCGCGTCGAGCGACTGGTACAGCACCCCGGCGGTCCCGTCGTCGAGTGGGTGGGCGCAATCGATCTCCGGCCACTTCCACGCGAGCCCATAGCGCTGCAGGTCCAGCTGTTTCCAGAACGGTGAACCGATGCCCAGCGGATGAAACGCCGAGCAGTGGTCGTGGATGACGCCGGGCACCGTCAGCTCACCGGATCGCGCTCCGCCGCCGACGGTCTCGCGCGCCTCCAGCACGTGCACGTCGACGCCGTCGCGGGCCAGCCGGATCGCCGCGGCCAGACCGTTGGGTCCGGCACCGACGACCACCGCGGTCGTCACGACTCTCCGTGAAGGATCGGTTGCGTGGTGAGGTGAACCGGAAATTCGTCACCCGGCTCGGGCCACGGCTGACGCGACGCCATGTCCTCGATGGTCACGTAGCCCGCCTCGATCAATCCGGTCTCAGCGTCGAGGATGCGGTACCACTGCTTTTGGATATGGATCGGCTGACCCTCGAGGACGATCACGCGAAGGTCGCCGTCGGCGAAGTTGCAGCGCCGCTGTACCGCCTCGAGCAGCTGCTCGTTGTGCAAATGGCCTTCACCGAAGTTCCACCCGACCAGGGGCCCGGCCACCACCTCGCCCTCGCGCACCTTGTAGTCGGCCTCGTTGCCGATCGCCCGCGGCAACAGGCCATTGAGTGCCCGGCCGTGAATATGCATCGCGCGGAACGCCGCCACCTTGTCCGCCATGACCTCGGCGGTCTCCGGGCCGTAGAGCCGGGCCAGCTGATTGACCACGAGCGCGGAGCTTTTGACGACGTCGGCGTCGACCTTCTCCTCGGCACCCGCCCGGAAGCACCACAGGCTGGTGGCCCAGTTGCCCGCGTAGTAGCGCATGGCCGGCAGGAACGAAATCTTTTCGGGGAACATGTTTCCCGCGATCACGATGGCCACCAGGACCAGCACGAGCGCCAGCAGCAGCGGCGAGGAAAGATTGGTGGCACGAATCCCGCCGTAGTGCCCGAACAGGTAGAACAGCGAGAAGATAAAGAACACGTTCCACTCCAACGGCACTCCCATCGGGAGGTTGGAGATGATGTTGAGGTGGAAGACCACCATGAATCCGATCAGGAACCAGCGCCACGGTTGATCGCCGGCGACGAACACCAGAACCGTGGGAACGATGAATTCCGCTGTCGTGCCGCCGACATGAGCCATCAGCTTCGGCAACCAGGTGGGCCGTAGGTCGTTGACGTGGTCGCGGTAGAGCAGGTGCTTGATCGAGGTGAACAGCTTGGGCCGCAGCAGCGCGTTGTTGCTCGTCATCACCGCAACCACGTACGGGAAATGGTGGTTGAGCTTGGAAGTCGCTGCGCCCCACCACAAGCAGAGCATGATGATCTTGAAGGCCGCGATCTGATCGGTGTACGGGAAAAAGAAGACCAACAGCTTCAGCCAATAATGTTCGCCGCGGGCGGCCAAGAAGATCGTTTTGTCGCGCAGTCCCAACAGCGCCAGGGCGACGATCGTCGGGATGACCCGGACGGGGTCGATCAGGCCGACGTCGCCGGCGGCGGTCACCGGCCCGCCGTGACCGGGCGCCAGCAGCGCCCACACCCCGCCGATCAGAACGATCGCATACAGCGCGACGTCGACGACGGTGCGGTTGTCGCCACGGGTGAACGGAACCTTGCCGGGCCAGGCCGGTAGGCGAATCGTGTTGGGCCGCAACCAGTAAAGGATGCCTCCGATCGGTGGCATGAACCGCCCGGTCAGCGGCCCGGATCCGCAGCCGAGGCCCACGACCTCGAACAGCAGCGTGAAGACGACGACCTTCTGGTAGACGATGGGTTGCGTCCACCAGTCGCCGATGTGGCCCAGGCCGCCGAGCCCGGGCGTAACCGAGATGACCGCGGCCGGCACGACGATGTACAGGGCTATCTTGAGCAGGTACAGCAGATACACCGCGTACGGTGTCCCGAAGCCGTGCTCCGCCCAATGCCGCGTCACCACTTGCAGTCGGGTGGCCCGGGGCAAGGTCGGCCAGGTCGTGTGGTCGACGTCCGGAAGTTCCGGTGACATGAATCCCATGGGCGGCCTCGTTCCTGTCTAGAAACCAGCTGGCCCATCGAATGTATCGGCACCACCGTGCGGGCGGGCCGCGCATGCCCGGGGTGCCCCGGCGGACCACCGGTCGCGCCTCGGCCGGTGTCGGGCGGACGAATCGCCGGCGAAGCTTGTCGATCAGGACGTCCAGGGTGTCCCGATCCTGGTCGGCGATGCGCACGGGACGCCGTCACGACACCGGCCGACCCCGGCCGACGCCACGGCTCCGGATCTGCGAAGTCGCAAACACCATGACGGCGGCCGCGTGGAGGTCGCTACCATCGATTCGGCTCGGCGAAGCGGCCCCGCGCGAGCGTCAAGGGAGGAACGTGACCGACAACGGCAAACCCGACGGCGGGGACATCGGCAAATTCGACCCCGGCTTGACCCAGCGACTGATGGCGGTCATGCGCCCGGTCCTGAAGACCTACTTCCGGTCCGAGGTGCACGGCCTGGACACGTTCCCGCCCGGCGGGGCGCTGGTGGTCGGCAACCATTCCGGCGGCATGTTCCCCATGGACGTCCCGATCTTCAGCGTCCACTTCTACGACAAACTCGGCTACGACCGCCCGGTCTACACGCTGAGCCACGACATCCTCATGACCGGGCCCACCGGAGACCTTTTCCGGCGCACCGGATACATCCGCGCCAACCGGGAGAACGCGGCGCAGGCATTGCGATCCGGGGGCGTGGTGATCGTGTTTCCCGGCGGTGACTACGACGCCTACCGGCCGACCCTGTCGGAGAACGTCATCGACTTCAACGGCCGCAAGGGATACATCCGCACGGCGATCGAGGCCGGCGTCCCGATCGTGCCAGCGGTGTCGATCGGCGGGCAGGAGACCCAGCTCTATCTGACCCGGGGCACCTGGTTGGCCGAGCGGCTGGGCATCAAACGCTTGCTGCGCAGCGCGATTCTGCCGTTGTCGTTCGGCTTCCCCTTCGGCCTGAGCGCGGTGATCCCGCCGAACCTGCCGCTGCCCACCAAGATCGTGACTCAGGTGCTGAAGCCCATCGACATCGCCAAGCAGTTCGGCGACGACCCCGACGTCGACGAAGTCGACGAGTACGTGCGGTCGGTGATGCAGGAGGCCCTGAGCGAGTTGGCCGCCAAGCGTCGCTTCCCGATCCTGGGCTGAGCGATGCCGAATCCGTTGAGTGAGACCCTCGGGCTGATCACCACGCTGCGCCGCGCCCGCATGATCGCGCCGATGCGACCCGACCGCTACCTCAAGATGGCCGCGGCCATGCGCCGCGAGGGCATGGGCATGACGGTTGGATTCGCCGGTGCGGCGCAGCGCTGCCCCGACCGTGCCGGGCTGATCGACGAACTCGGCACGCTGACCTGGCGGGAGCTCGACGAACGGATCAACGCCTTCGGCGCCGCGCTGCAGCACCTGCCCGGCGGGCAGCCGAAGGTCGTGGGCATCATGTGCCGCAACCACCGCGGCTTCGTCGAGGCGGTGGTGGCCGTCAACCGGATCGGCTCCGACGTCGTGCTGCTCAACACCTCGTTCGCCGGGCCCGCGCTGGCCGAGGTGGTCAACCGCGAGGGCGTGGACGCCGTGGTGTACGACGAGGAGTTCGCCCCGACGGTGGACCGCGCGCTGGCCGACAAGCCAGACGCCAGCCGCATCGTGGCGTGGACGGACGGGCACCACGATCTCACCGTCGAGAAGATGATCGCCGATCACGCCGGGCAACAGCCGCGGCGCTCCGGCCGCAAGGGCAGGATGATCCTGCTCACCTCCGGTACCACCGGAACACCCAAGGGCGCCAACCAAACCGGCGGCAACGCCGGAATCGGCACGCTCAAGGCGATTCTGGATCGCACGCCGTGGCGGGCCGAGGAGAACATCGTGATCGTCGCGCCCATGTTCCACGCCTGGGGTTTCTCCCAGCTGATCTTCGCCGCGTCCATGGCCTGCACCGTGATCACCCGGCGCAAGTTCGACCCCGAGGCCACGCTGGATCTCATCGACCGCCACCAGGCCACCGGGCTTGCCGTGGTCCCGGTGATGTTCGACCGCATCATGGAATTGCCCGCCGAGGTGCGACGCCGCTATAGCGGCCGGTCCCTGAGATTCGCCGCGGCATCGGGATCGCGGATGCGACCCGACGTGGTCATCGCGTTCATGGACGCGTTCGGCGACGTGATCTACAACAACTACAACGCCACCGAGGCGGGCATGATCGCCACCGCCACCCCGGCCGACCTGCGGGCCGCACCCGATACCGCGGGCCGGCCCGCGGGGGGAACCGAAATCCGGATCCTGGACCCGGATTTCAACGAGCTGCCCATCGGGGAGGTCGGCAGCATCTACGTGCGCAACAACACCCAGTTCGACGGTTATACCTCGGGTAGTACCAAGGACTTTCACGCCGGCTTCATGTCATCGGGCGACGTGGGTTATCTGGACGAGGCGGGTCGCCTGTTCGTCGTCGGCCGCGACGACGAGATGATCGTGTCCGGCGGCGAGAACGTGTACCCCATCGAGGTGGAGAAGACCCTGGCGGCACACCCCGACGTGGCGGAGGCATCGGTGATCGGCGTGGACGACGAACAGTACGGGCAGCGGCTGGCGGCGTTCGTGGTGCTGGAGCCCGGCGCCACGCTCCAAGCGGCCGCCGCTCCCGAGGCGCTCAAAGCGCACGTGCGGGAGAACCTCGCCAACTACAAAATCCCTCGCGACATCACCGTGCTGGACGAGCTGCCCCGCAGCAGCACCGGCAAGATCCTGCGCGCCGACTTGCAAGCGCGGGTCAACGGCTGATGCGGCTGACTCGGGCCCTTCGCAAACCCCGGCCACTCGCGCGGGCCTTGGTCGAGTTGGCCAACGCCGCCAACGGATTACGCCCGCTGGCCCGCAAGGGCTACAGCACCGTGCTGGTCTTCTGGTTCGGCTGGCCGGCCTCCGAGGTGCCCGGCGTGTACTTCTCCGCCTCGCTGCTCGACGCGCTGCGGCGGGCGCGGCGCGGCGACTTCGCGGGGCGGCGCGGCAAGGCCGCCGCGGCCGTGACGGTGGCGTCCTGGGCCATCCTGGCCGTGATCAAGTATCGCGGCATCACCACGCCCGGCCCGGTGCTGGAGGCGGGGCTGCGCGACCAACTGGGCGACGACTACGAAGACGCGCTGAGCAAGCTGCCCCAGACGGAACCGAGGCGCAGCGGACGGCGCACCCTGCCGCTGGGAAACACCATCGCGCGCCGCCGCTACGTCGAGAAGACCAACGTGGTGTCCTACGGTCCGCACGGGCGTGCGAATCTCGCCGACATCTGGCGCCGCCACGATCTGCCGCGCGACGGTAAGGCGCCGGTGCTGCTGCAGGTGCCAGGCGGCGCCTGGGTGATCGGGATGCGCCGCCCCCAGGCCTATCCGCTGATGAGCCACCTGGCCGCCCGCGGCTGGGTGTGCGTGTCGATCGGCTACCGGGTGTCGCCGCGGCACACCTGGCCCGACCACATCGTCGACGTCAAACGAGCGCTGGCCTGGGTCAAGGAGAACATCTCCCGCTATGGCGGGGATCCGAATTTCGTAGCGATCACCGGCGGATCCGCAGGCGGCCACTTGTGTTCGCTCGCGGCGCTGACGCCCAACGACCCGAAATTCCAGCCCGGTTTCGAGGACGCCGACACCTCGGTGGTCGCCGCGGTGCCGGTGTACGGGCGCTACGACTGGTTCTCCACCGAGGGCGAAGGCCGTCGCGAATTCGTGGACCTACTCCAAAAGTTCGTTGTCAAAAAGAAATTCGCCACGCACCGCGACGTCTACGTCGACGCCTCGCCGATCCGGCGGCTGCGCGCCGACGCGCCGCCCTTCTTCGTCCTGCACGGCCACGACGATTCGCTCATCCCGGTCGGCGAGGCCGAAGATTTCGTCAAGGAACTGCGCGGGGTGTCCAAGAACCCGGTCGCATACGCCGAATTACCGCACGCCCAACACGCTTTCGACATCTTCAGTTCCCCGCGGGCGCATCGGTCCGCGGAGGCCGTGGCTCGATTCCTGTCGTGGGTGTACGCGACGAATCCGCCCGAGCGCGACTAGCGGCGACCCGATCCTACTTAGCTTCTGTAACCCCTTGTGTCACTTTGGTTTCGGTGGCCACAGAGCGGCCGATTTTGTCGGTGGGTGCGGTTAGTTTGACGGTGTGAGTTCAAGTGGCCAGCAGGATGTCGAGGCGGTATTCGACGCGCTCGATGCCGCCTGGGATCGAGCCTGCGCGCTGAACCTCGACGCGCTCGACCCGCAGCAACAGCTGGCGGTATTACAGCGCTGCGAAAAGCAGCGCCGGCGCATCCCGGCCGTCGAGCATCCACTGATCAATTCCCTTGCCCGCCAAGCCCCCTCCCTCGAACTCGGCGGCACAGTGGTCCAAGCCATCGCCGAGGCCACACTGATCAGCCGCACCGAAGCCTCCCGGCGCATCAAAGAGGCACGCGACCTAGGCCCGCGCCACGGCCTGACCGGCGAACCGATCCCACCCGCCCTGGCCGCCACCGCGGCCGCCCAACGCGACGGCACGCTGGGCGCCGGTCAGGTCGCGGTGATCCGCAAGTTCTACCACCAGCTCCCCGGCTGGGTGGACCTCACAACCCGCGAGCAGGCTGAGGCGCGGTTGGCCAAGGAGGGCAGCCGGTTTCGCCCCGAACAACTGGCCGGGCTGGCCAACGCGCTCGCCGACTGCCTCAATCCCGATGGCACCTTCACCGACGAGGACCGGGCGCGTCAGCGCGGCCTGACGCTGGGTAACCAACAGGCCGACGGCATGTCGGCGCTGCGCGGCTGGCTCACGCCCGAAGCGCGCGTCACGCTGGAAGCCGTCTTGGCCAAACTCGCCGCCCCCGGCATGTGCAACCCCCTCGACGACAGGCCCTGTGTGGATGACGCACCCACCCAGGACGCCATCGAGCACGATCCGCGGTCAGCGGGCCAGCGAAACCACGACGCACTCAACACCGCCCTGCGGGCTCTGCTCGCCTCCGGAGAACTGGGTCGGCACAACGGGTTACCGGCATCCATCGTGGTCACCACGACGCTGGCCGAGCTGGAATCCGCCGCCGGGCGCGGCCTGACCGGCGCGGGCACCATCCTGCCGATGAGCGACGTCATCCGTCTGGCCCGCCACGCCCATCACTATCTGGCGATCTTCGACAAAGGCAAGGCGCTGGCGCTCTATCACACCAAGCGCCTGGCCTCACCCGGCCAGCGAATTGTCTTGTACGCCAAGGACCGTGGTTGTAGCGCCCCGGGCTGCACCGTGCGCGGCTATTACTGCGAAGTTCACCACATCACCGACTACGCCAAGTGCCACACCACCGACGTCAACAACCTCACCTTCGCCTGCGGACCCCACCACCGCCTGCTACGCGCCGGCGGCTGGACCACCCGCAAGAACGCCCGGGGTCATAACGAATGGATCCCGCCACCGCGCCTGGACACAGGCCGCCCCCGCACCAATATCTTCCACCACCCGGAAAGATTGCTCCGCGGCGAGGACGACGACGAACCCGATTGACGCCTAGCCATTCTCCCGCGCGGCGGCCTTCTCGAGGTCGGTCAGCGCCGGCTCGATGCGATCGGCCATATCGTCGATGTCGTTGGCCACCTCGGGCGTCGTCACGAAACCGAAGTCCAGGTAGTCGGTGTAGGAGAAGCAGGTGATGTTCAGCGCAACGTCCATCACCGGCGGCCCGAGCGGCACCAGCGAATCGAGTTTGGCGCCGGCCATATACAGCGGGAACGGCGGGCCGGGGACGTTTGAGACGACCAGGTTGATGGGAGCCAGGTTTCGCGACAGCCCGCTGGCCGTGTAGGCCCGGGCGGCCAGCCCCAACAATCCGGGCGGGGTGGTCTCGGTCAGTCCCATGATCTGGTGCGCCGACAACGCCTTGGCCATCAGCTTGGCGCTCTGGGTGCTTTCGTGGATGGCCCGCAGCCGCTCCCCCGGGTCGTCGACATCGGTGGCCAACGAGACGGTCATCGAGCTGACCTTGTTGCCGACGTCGTCCTTGTCGTCGTCGGTGCGTGTCGAGACCGGGATCTGGGCGATGAGCGGTTTGGCCGGCAGCTCACCGCGCTTCTGTAGGTAGTCGCGCACGGCGCCTGCCACCAGTGCCAGCACGACGTCGTTGAGCTTGACGCCGTAGGCGTCCTTGATGACTTTGGCGCGGGCCAGCTCGACGCGGCAGCCGGTGATGCGCCGGTGCGGCGAGACCGGTGCATTGAAGCGGGTTTTGGGCGCCTCGAAATATCGCGGCGGCCTGCTGCGCACACCCAGGGTCGCGACCTGCTGGCGCACGGTCTGCTCCATCAGCCGCGCGATGCGGAACGGCGTCTTCACGCCGACGTTGATGAGCGCTCCGACGGCGCGCCGCTCCAATCCCGGCAGTTTGAAACCCACCAGCGATCCGACCGTTTCCTGTTGCGGCGCACGCGGTTCCGGCGTGACATCCAACAGAATCTCACCCAGACCGGCGCCCGAGACCCCGTCGACGATCGCGTGGTGCATCTTGGTCAGCGTGGCGATCCGGCCGCCCTCGACGCCCTCGATCACCCACATCTCCCACAGCGGCCGGGAGCGGTCCAGCTTGTAGGACATCAACCGACCCACGAGCTCCTCGACCTCGCGACGACCGCCCGGCGCGGGAACGCCGATGCGGCGGACGTGGAAGTCCACGTCCAGGTCTTCGTCTTCGACGAACCAGGGCCGGTCCAGGCCCAGCGGCGCGCCGGTGACCCGCCACCGCAATTGAGGCACCTCGGGCAGGCGCTCGATCAGCAATTGACGCAGGCGCTGAAAGCTGTACTCAGAGCACTCCCTCGGGTCGCAAATCGCCAACGCCCCCACGTGCATGTGCCAGCCCGCGGTTTCTGCCGACCAAAAAGCCGCATCGACACTCGAAAGCCGTTTCATCACCCGACCGTAGCCCCCCGAAGCCCGTCCTCACCAGCAAATGCCCAACAATGACGCGATCAGGCGTCCTCAAGCAAATCCGGCGTGACGGCCGACTCGGTGTCGGGAATACCCTCGACCTTCGCCTTACGATCGGCCATCGACAACAGCCGCCGAATACGGCCCGCCACAGCATCTTTCGTCATCGGCGGGTCGGCGAGCCGGCCGAGCTCTTCCAGCGATGCCTGCCGGTGCTCGACGCGCAGCTTCCCGGCCGAGGCCAGATGGTCTGGAACGGTGTCGCCCAGGATCTCCAGCGCCCGCTCCACCCGCGCCGCCGCCGCCACGGCCGCCCGCGCCGATCGGCGCAGGTTGGCGTCGTCGAAGTTGGCTAGCCGGTTGGCGGTGGCCCGAACCTCGCGCCGCATCCGGCGCTCCTCCCACACCAGCCGGGTGTCCTGGGCGCCCATCCGGGTCAGCAGCGCCCCGATCGCCTCACCGTCGCGCACCACCACCCGGTCGGCGCCACGCACCTCGCGGGCCTTCGCGCTGACGCCGAGCCGCCGCGCGGCGCCCACCAGTGCCAGCGCCGCCTCCGGGCCGGGGCAGCTGACTTCCAGCGCCGACGAACGTCCCGGCTCGGTCAGGGAACCATGCGCCAGGAAGGCTCCCCGCCATGCGGCTTCGGCATCGCCGACGCTGCCGCCCACCACCTGCGCCGGCAGGCCGCGAACCGGGCGGCCGCGATTGTCGAGCAGGCCGGTCTGGCGGGCGAGTGCCTCACCGTCATTGGCCACCCGCAAGACGTATCGGGTGCTCTTGCGAATCCCGCTGGCCGACAACACATGCACGACGGCGTTGTATCCGTAGAGTTCGAAGATGTCTTTGCGCAACCGTCGCGCGACGTTGCCCAGGTCTACCTCGGCCTCGACCACGACGCGACCGCCGACGATGTGCAGCCCGCCGGCGAACCTCAGCAGAGAGGTGACTTCCGCCCGGCGGGCGCTGACCGATTTCACGATGAGGCGGCTCAGTTCGTCCTTGACTTCGGTCGTCATCGCCACGCGTCGTCACCCCTTGGTCCACTGCCGGCCGGCCCGCCCCCGGCTTGTGGGCTTGCACCGTCCACCCGAATATCCGCGGTGGCCGTGACCGGAGACGCTCCCGGCGCTTTACGGGCCGCCCGGACCCCGTCCAGGGCCGCCGCGAGCTTGCCTGGATCATGTAAAGGTGTACCAGGTCTGGCCACGTCGGCGAAGTGGACCTCGGCCGAAAGCAGTGTGGCGGTGCGGCGCAGTTGCTCGCGTTCGCGCTCACTGGGCACCCGTTCGGCGTCGATGATGATGTCGTGCACGCTGAATTCCGGTGCGTGCTGGGCGAGCACGTGCAGATGACGCTCGACGGAGAAGCCGGCCGTCTCCCCGGGCTCGGCCACCAAATTGAGCACCAGGGCCCGCCGCGCGGTGGTCGCCCGTAACGCCGCCGCCAGCCCGGGCACCAGCACGTGCGGGATCACGCTGGTGAACCACGAGCCCGGGCCCAGCACCACCAGATCGGCGGCCATGATGGCGTCGACGGCCTGCCGTGTCGCCGGCGGGTTGTCGGGCAGCAGCCGCACGCGGCGCACTTTGCCCGGGGTGGTCGCGATCGCCACCTGGCCGCGGATCAGCCGGAACATCCGCGGGTCGCTTTCCAGGCCCGAAACGTCGGCCTCGATCTGCAGCGCGATCGGGCACATCGGCAACACCCGCCCCTTGACGCCGAGGATGCGCCCCAGCTCGTCGAGCGCGGCCACCGGATCGGCCAGCACCTCGGACAGGCCGGCCAGCAACAGGTTGCCGATCGGATGCCCAGCCAGGGCGCCGGTGCCGCCGAACCGGTGCTGCAGAATCGTCGCCCACAGCCGTCCGTGGGGGCTGTCAGATGCCAAGGCGGCCAACGCCATTCGCAGATCGCCCGGGGGCACGACGTCCAGTTCGCTGCGCAGCCGGCCGGAGGAACCACCATCGTCGGCGACGGTGACGACCGCGGTGACATGGGGAGTCAGCCGGCGGGCCGCCGACAGCGTGGCGTACAGGCCGTGTCCGCCGCCCATCGCGACGATGCCCCGGTTCATCGGCTCGGTCATTCGCGGCCCAGATCCCGGTGCAGCACCCGCACCGACAGTTGGGCTTCCCCCTTCTGGGCGTTCAGCAACTGCATCAAAGCCTCGGCGATCGCGACGCTGCGATGCTTGCCGCCGGTACAGCCGATGGCGACCGTCATATAGCGCTTGCCCTCCCGGCGGTAGCCGTCGACGACCAGAGATAGCAATCGATGGTAGGCGTCGAGGAACTCGGCCGCGCCGGGCTGGCTCAACACGTAATCGCGCACCGCCGGGTCCTGGCCGGTGCGTGGCCGCAATTCGTCGACCCAGTGCGGGTTGGGCAGGAACCGCACGTCCATCACCATGTCGGCGTCCATCGGCAGGCCGTACTTGAAGCCGAAGGACTCCACCGTGACGCTGGTGCTCGCGCTGGCGGCACCGCCGAATGCCCGCTCGATGGTCTCGCGCAAGCCGCGTACCGAGAGCGTCGAGGTGTCGATGATCAGGTCGGCGGTGGCGCGAACCGATGCCAGCATCCGGCGCTCGGCGGCGATCCCCTCGGCCAGGGTCTGATCGCCCTGCAGCGGGTGGCTGCGACGATTCTGTTCGTAGCGGCGCACCAACATGTCGTCGGATGCTTCCATGAACACGACGCGCGGGGCGATGTTTCGGGTGGCGAGCTCGGTGCGCACCGAGTCCAGATCGCCGGTGAAGCCACGCGATCGCACGTCCATCACCACCGCCAGCTGCGTGATCCGCGAGCCGGCGGCCAGACCGAAATCGACCATCCGGGTGATCAGCTGCGGGGGCAGGTTATCGGCCACATACCAGCCGAGGTCTTCGAGCACCTTGGCTGCCGTACCTCGACCCGCCCCGGACAATCCGGTCACCAGAACGACATCGATACCGGGCGGGGCGTCCACCGAGTGGCCGCCCGCGAACTCGCCCGGGCCCGTCATTGCGCCGCCTCGGACTGATCGGGTCGCAGCGCCTCCAGGACGGCCGTGGCGGTTGCCACACCGATGCCGGGAACGGCGGTGATCTGGTCGACGGTGGCCTCCTTGAGGCGGGCTATCGATCCGAAATGGCTTACCAACGCCTTACGGCGATGTTCTCCCAATCCTGGCACCGAATCGAGCACCGACGCCGTCATTCGCTTGGATCGCTTGCTGCGATGGTAGGTGATCGCGAACCGGTGCGCCTCGTCCCGGACGCGCTGCAGCAGATACAGCCCCTCGCTGTTGCGCGGCATGATGACCGGGTCGGGCTCCGAGGGCACCCACACCTCTTCCAGCCGCTTGGCCAGGCCGATCACCGCGACGTCGGTGATGCCGAGTTCCTCGAGCACCGCGCTGGCCGCGTTGACCTGTGGCGCACCGCCGTCGACGACATACAGATTCGGCGGGTAGGCGAAGCGGCGAGACTTTCCTTCCGGCGAAAGCATATTCGGGTCGTTTTGTTCACTCAGGTGCCGCGCGAAGCGCCGGCGGGTCACCTCGGCGATCGAGGCGACGTCGTCGGAGCGCCCCTGCCCGGCGGCTTCCCGGATGCCGAAGTGCCGGTAGTCCGATTTGCGCGGCAGACCGTCCTCGAACACCACCAGCGAGCCCACCACGTCGGTGCCCTGCACATGGCTGATGTCCACACATTCGATGCGCAGCGGCGCGTCGGACAAGCCGAGGGCCTCCTGGATGTTCTGCAGCGCAGCGGATCTGGCGGTGAAATCGCCCGCCCGCCTCAGCTTGTGTTGTTGCAGCGCATCTTTGGCGTTGCGCTGCACCGTTTCGGCCAGCGCTCGTTTGTCGCCGCGCTGCGGCACCCGCAGCGCCACCCGGGATCCGCGCAAACCGGACAGCCAGCTCGTCAGCTCGTCGGCGTTGGACGGCAGGCAGGGCACCAGCACCTCGCGCGGCACCGGGTTCGCCGATTCGTCTGCGGCACCGCCCAATTCGGCCTGCTCGCCGTAGAACTGGGTGAGGAACTGCTCGACCAGCTGCTCCTCACCGGAATCGCCGGGGTCGGCGGACTTTTCGACGATCCAGCCGCGCTGACCGCGGACCCGGCCGCCGCGGACGTGGAACACCTGCACCGCGGCCTCGAGCTCGTCGTCGGCGAACGCCACCACGTCGGCGTCGGTGCCGTCGCCCAGCACGACGGCCTGCTTTTCCATCGCCCTCTTCACCGCGCCCAGGTCGTCGCGCAGCCGGGCGGCCCGCTCGAAATCCAGCTGCTCGGCCGCGGCGTTCATCTGTTGTTCCAGCTCCCGCGCGAACCGGTCGGTCTTGCCGGACAGGAAGTCGCAGAAATCGTCCACGATCTGGCGGTGCTGCTCCGCGCTGACCCTGCCGATGCACGGCGCCGAGCACTTGTCGATGTAGCCGAGCAGGCAAGGTCGGTCGATCTGCTTGTGCCGCTTGAACACTCCCGCGGAGCAGGTGCGAGCCGGAAACACCCGGGTGAGCAGATCCAGCGTTTCCCGGATGGCCCACGCGTGCGAGTACGGTCCGAAATATCGCACCCCTTTGCGGCGGGGGCCGCGATAGACCATCAGCCGCGGGAATTCCTCGTTGAGGGTCACCGCCAGCACCGGATAGGTCTTGTCGTCGCGATAGCGGACGTTGAAACGTGGGTCGAACTCTTTGATCCAGTTGTATTCGAGCTGCAGCGCCTCGACTTCGGTGTTGACCACCGTCCACTCGACCTTGGCCGCGGTGGTCACCATCTGCCGGGTTCGCGGGTGCAGGCTGGAGATGTCGGCGAAGTATGACGTCAGCCGGCTGCGCAGGCTCTTGGCTTTGCCGACGTAGATGACTCGCCCGTGCGGATCCCGGAATCGGTAGACGCCGGGCTCGACCGGGATGGACCCGGGCGCGGGGCGGTAGGTGGCGGGATCGGGCACAGATCCAGGCTAATAGCCGCCGGTGCGGTGCCCAGAAAGGCGGGGAGCGTGCGGCGCCGGTCTACTGTGGTGCGTACCGGTCGCCACGATGTCTGGGGGGATTACCGTCGATTCCTCGCTAGCCTGGTTGCTGCAGCCCGTCGACGTCGACACCTTCCTCGACGAGATCTG
The DNA here is from genome assembly GCF_059813205.1 of Mycobacterium sp. NGS17. NCBI lineage: Bacteria > Bacillati > Actinomycetota > Actinomycetes > Mycobacteriales > Mycobacteriaceae > Mycobacterium > Mycobacterium sp. NGS17. The sequence continues at coordinate 159,374 of NZ_JCALED010000004.1, forward strand.
GGCAATAAGGCACCACCACATCAAGCGATGCCTTCCGGGCTACTTCGACCCGTTGCTGCCCGGCCCTTCGGCGGTCGGCGAGCTCCTCGAACGGGTGCAGCCGGAACCGTCTGCCGTGCGGCTCGTCAAGGGCGGCGAGGACAGGGATCCGGCGACCTACCGCCGCGCCGACGGCGGCTTGGACCCGGTTCTGGTACGCGACGGCCTGGCCGACGGCTACACCATCGTCTTCAACGGGCTCGAGCGGTACTCGCGCACGATCGCGTCGTTGTCGCACTCCATCGAGGTCGAGCTGAACTTCCCGACGCGAGTCAACGCCTATGTCACGCCACCGGAATCGACCGGCTTTGTCCCGCACTACGACCCACACGACGTGCTGGTCCTGCAGATCGAGGGATCCAAGACGTGGCATGTGTCCGACACCGCCGCCGTGCCGCCGCACGAGATCCAGCGGCGCAAGGGGGTGGGGGCGGGCGGGCTCGCGTCGTCGACCGACATGCGCATGCAACCGGGCGACGTGCTGTATTTGCCGCGCGGCCAGGTGCATTCGGCCGAGACGCACTCCGAGCCGTCGGTCCATCTGACGATCGGTCTTCATGCGCCCACCGTCCTCACGCTCATCACCCACGCGTTGTACGCGCTGAGTTTGCGTGACCCACGCGTGCACGCGCGCCTGTCGCCGCGACACCTGAATGACGCAACCGCCCGTGCCGGCCTGGGCGGCATCGTGCGGGACAGCCTGCGAGCCGTCGACAATGCCGAGATCCTCAACGAAAGCCTCGACGCGCTGGCCGACGTCTTGGTCCGGCGCGGCCGATGCCCACCGGTCGGGCGGGTCAGCGACACAGTCGGTATCGACGGGCAAACGCTGGTCGCAAAGTATGAACCGCTCTATGCGCGGGTGGCGCGCGTCGATGACCGCGTCGTGCTGCAGTTCGCTCAGCTGTCAGTGGGCGCCGGCGCCGACCATGAAGCGGCGATGCTGTTCTTGGCCGGCAGTAGCGGGCCGTTCCGGGTCGGGGACCTACCCGGGCTGACCGCGGCGCAGCAGGCGGGGCTGGCGCGGACGCTGATCCTGAACGGCTTCCTGGTCCGGCTGACCGATGACTGACAATTTGCTTAGCATCTCCGGTGAAATCCACCATTTATATCCGTATTTGCGGATAATTTCAGCGTAAGATTTGGTAATTGCGGATCGCTATCCGCGCGGTCACAGTGTTCAGCCGGCTCGTCGCATCAGGTGGACGCGCCGGTTGATCCGCGGGGTACTGGCGATGGCGAGCCGCCGCACAGACCGCCACGCCGCATCGCCGATAACGCTGAAAAGCACTGGGAGGCCCGGATGAAGCGGCTCGCTGACGGTTCGTCGGGAGGAGCTCAACATGGCAACACGGGCGCACGTCGGTGATGCCACGTGACCATGCCGATCTGGGCCGCCTTCCCACCCGAAGTGCATTCGGCGGCGCTGTCCAGCGGCCCGGGGCCTGGATCGCTGCTCGCGGCAGAACAGGCGTGGCAGGCCTTGAGCGCCGAATACGACACGGCGGCCGCCGAACTCAGCGACTTGCTGGCCGAGGTGCAGGCGGGGACGTGGCAGGGTCCGACTGCGGAGAAATTCGTGGCCGCGCACGTGCCGTACCTGGCATGGCTCTTGCAGAACAGCGCCGACAGCTCGGCGGCCGCCTTGGAAGCCGACACCGTTGCCGCGGCCTATACCGCCGCGTTGTCGGCCATGCCGACACTGGAGGAGCTGGAGGCCAACCACGCCGCTTTCGCGCAGTTGGTTGCGACGAATTTTCTTGGCGTGAACACGATTCCGATCGCGCTCAACGAAATGGACTATCTGCGGATGTGGCTGCAGGCGGCCACCACCATGGCGATCTATGAAGCGGTGTCCGAAACCGCGCAAACGTGGGTCCCGCCGACCGCCCCGCCCCCGCCGATCCAGCTGGCGAACCCGCCCAACCAAGATGCGGGCGGGGGCGCAGATCAGCTGAGCTGGTGGGTCACCCGGGTGCAAGAAGTCGCCCAAGAACTCGACGGGGACCTGAGCCAATCTGGATCCAACCCGTCCACCGTGCTCAACACTCTGATGGGCGACCCGCTGCTCGCAGCCAAGGTCCCGCACTGGGCGGGCGAGGCGCTCTACACGTTCCTTCCCCAGGTGCCGAATTTGATGCAACTCTCTTTCGGTCTGATCGCCCCCTCCATCCCCGTCGCGGGTGCCGCGGGTTTGACGGGGTTGGCCGGGCTGGCGGGCGTGCCACAACCGGCCCCCACCCTGCCGGGTGCGGTGGCCGCGCCCGCGCCGGCTCCCTCCCACACCGGAGCGCCCGCCGCGATGGCCCCCGGCCTCGGCGCGCCGGCTTCGACCCCGCCGACCGCCCCGATGCATGCGCCCACCCCGGCGACGGCTTCGGCGTCCGCCGCGGCGCCGGCGCCGCCCGCCCCCGGGGTCCCGGCCGTCAGCTACCCCTACGTGGTCGGCCCTCCGGGCCTCGGGGCCGGCACGAACATGAGTGTCGGGACGCGCGCCGGGCAGAAGTCGCCCGAGCCCGACGCCGTCGCGGCGCCGGCCGTCGCGGCCGCCCGGGAGGCCCGGCGCCGCCGGCGCACCAGGCCGGGCCTGATCGACCCCGGTCACCGCTACGAATATCTCGACGACGGGTCCGGGGCACAATTCGCCGACCGTTCGGCGACGGCTTCGGATCGGGGCGCGGGGCGCATGGGGTTCGCCGGCACCGTAAGCGAGGCCGGCGCCACTCCGGTGGGTTTGACCACGCTTGCCGGCGCGTCATTGGATGACAACCCGAGGCTGCCGCTGTTGCCGAGCAGCTGGAGCCCCGACACCGACGAAGGAACGGCAGGTAGTTAGAAGCCCCGCCGGCGTGGACGGCTTTGAATTCCGCCCACCGAGCTTGTGGCTCGACGTTAAAATGAGGCCCCGAGCGAGGAGTCCGATAGATGGTGGAGCGCTGGCTAATCGACGTGGCCGCCACCATCGGTGGTCTGGCGCTGGCGTCGACGGCGGGGGCCGGCATCGCATCGGCCGACCCTGATTACGCTCCGATGATCAACGCCACCTGTAGTTACGACCAGGCGATGCGGGCCGTGCACGCGGAAAATCCCAGCGCCGCTGAGTACCTCGAGCAGTCGCCGCCGAATCAGCAGTTCTTGCAGCAGTACCTGGCCTCGTCGCCCGACCAGCGGCTGGACCTGCTGCATGCGATCGAGCACAGTCGAGGGGCCGCGCAGGCCATGCCGGTGCTGCGGCAAATGTTGACCGATTGCGTTCGGTACTGAGCGGCTTCCCCCGCCGTAGCCCGCCCCGGTTTCTAGGCGGTACGCCCGCTGATCTGCGCGAGGCGTTTCGACGTCCAGTCCGCCATGGGGAACCCGGGCTTGTCGTCACAGGCCGACAGCAACAGGACCACTCGCGGCAGGGCCGCCAGCCCGTAGTGACAGATCCAGCCCGGCTGGGTCATGGTCCACACCACGGCGGCGTGCGAGGAGGTGTCGACGTCGCTGAGGTGCATCGACGCCGACTGTCCGTCTCGGCTCACCCCGACCGCTTCGTGGCGGCACTGGGCGATGGCGATGAAACCGTCGACCACCACGTGTTGAACGTCCAGCGGGTCGCCGTAGAGGTCGACCGACTCGCCGTAGGTTGCCGGACCGGCGAACTGGTAGGCGGACTCGGCGTGCTCGGACGCGCCGGGCGGCCGTAGGGGCGAGTTCTCGAACAGCACCGCCGCCTCGCAATCCGCGGGCTGGGCCATGGTGAAGTAGTTGTCGCCCAACGGAATCGCGGTCGCCGGCCCGAAAGGCGTGTCGTCCCCGGTCTGGAGCAGCAGGTCTTGCGCCCGGGCCATCGGGTGTTTCACGGGCGCAGACGGCGCTTCCTTCGACGGACCGGACGCCCCGACCGCCCGTCCCCCCACCACTACGTTGCACCCACTGAGCGCCAGCATGGCGACGACGGCGAGCGCGGCCGCCGGTGCCTGAAGTGCCATCGGCCGATGGTACAGCGCTCAGTGCGTCTTCAGGTCCGGTCGATAGCGCACCACCAGCGAACGCACCGTATCCATGGCGGCGACGGCGCGGCCCTTGTCGACGGCCTGGATGGCCATCACCGGTATGTACTCGTCGTCGGGTAAGTCGATCCGCGCCCACCGGTGGCCCACCGGGAACGACACGCCGGCGACATCCGGCCATTCGATCAGCTTGTCCCCCAACAGGTTTCGCACAGAAACACCGGCCGGTCCCACTCGCAGCCGCGGCCGCGCGAACAACAGCACGACGCCGGCGATGACCAGGCCCAGCGCCGCGATCGCCACCTGATCGGAGGTCTGAAAGACCACCCCGGTGGAGCCAACCTTGAGCAGCAGGCCCACCACGATGTGCGCAGCGGCGATGAGGAACGCCGCCCCGTAAGCGAATAACGGGGTGCGGTGGGGACGCAACACCGCGTCCCAGGTCTCGCGGTCCGGCGGCGACGTCACGACCGAGCGCGCAACTCACGCAGGGTGAGGGCGGCGGACAGGGCCGCCCCGGCCGCCTGGGCCCCCTTGTCCTCGGCCGACGCCGGAAGCCCGGCCCGATCCAGCGCCTGCTGCTCGTTGTCGGTGGTCAGCACGCCGTTGGCGACCGGTGTCGAGGCGTCCAGCGAGACCCGGGTCAGTCCCTGGGTTACCGCATCGCAGACATATTCGAAATGCGGTGTCTGCCCGCGGATCACGACGCCCAGCGCGACGACGGCATCGTGGTTGCGGGCGAGTTCCTGTGCCACCACCGGAATTTCGATCGCGCCGAGCACGCGGACCACCGTGGGGTCGTCGACACCCGAGTCGGCGGCGACTTTGCGTGCGCCGTCGAGCAGCGCATCGCAGATCTCGCTGTGCCAGGTGCTTGCCACGATGCCGAGCCGCACACCAGCGGCGTCAAGCGCCGGCATCTCCGGCACGCCCGCGCCACCACTCACAAAGCACCGCCGAATTCACCTGGCAGGTGAACGGATTCGTGAAAGTCGTCCAGTCCGGCCAGATCGTGGCCCATCTTGTCCCGCTTCGTCATCAGGTAACGGATGTTCTCCGCGTTGGCGCGCACCGGTAGCGGCACGCGCTCGATGATGTGCAGGCCGTACCCGTCCAGCCCGACCCGCTTGGCCGGGTTGTTGGTCAGCAGCCGCATCGAGCGCACCCCGAGGTCGACCAGTATCTGCGCACCGATACCGTAATCCCTTGCATCAGCAGGCAATCCGAGCTTGAGGTTGGCGTCGACGGTGTCTTCACCGGCATCCTGCAATTGGTAGGCCTGCAGCTTGTGCATCAGCCCGATGCCGCGGCCCTCGTGGCCGCGCATGTACAGCACGATGCCGCGTCCCTCGCGAGCGACCATCGCCATCGCCGCGTCCAGCTGGGGCCCGCAATCGCAGCGGCGTGAACCGAACACGTCACCGGTCAGGCATTCGGAGTGCACGCGCACCAGCACGTCGTCACCCTCGGAGTTGGGCCCGGCGATGTCGCCGCGCACCAGCGCGACGTGCTCTACCTCTTCGTAGATGCTGGCGTAGCCGATGGCGCGAAATTCCCCGTGCCGCGTCGGAATCCGGGCCTCGGCGATCCGCGCGATGTGCTTCTCGTGCTTGCGTCGCCACTCGATCAGGTCGGCGATGGTGATCATCGCGAGGTCGTGTTCGTCGGCGAACACCCGCAGTTCGTCGGTCTGCGCCATCGCGCCCTCGTCCTTTTGGCTGACGATCTCGCAGATGGCGCCAGCGGGCTGCAGTCCGGCCAGCCGGGCGAGGTCGACGGCCGCCTCGGTGTGACCGGGGCGGCGCAAGACGCCACCGTCCTTGGCGCGCAACGGAACCACGTGACCGGGCCGGGTGAAGTCGTCGGCGACGCTGGCGGGATCGGCCAGCAGGCGCATCGTGGTTGCCCGGTCCGAGGCGGAAATCCCGGTGCCCACGCCGCGTCGTGCGTCGACCGTGACGGTGTAGGCGGTGCCGTGCTTGTCCTGGTTGACCGCGTACATCGGCAACAGACCCAGCCGGTCGCAGATCGCACCGTCCAGCGGCACACACAGGTATCCCGAGGTGTAGCGCACCATGAAGGCCACCATCTCCGGGGTCGCCTTTTCGGCGGCGAAGATCAGATCGCCCTCGTTCTCGCGGTCCTCGTCGTCGATGACGATGACGGCCTTGCCGGCCGCAATGTCGGCAACCGCCCTCTCGACGGAGTCCAACCTCGTCATCTTTTGCTACCTCGCCGTTCCCGCTGTCCGGCGGGAACACTGTCGAAACGGCTCACACGAGAAGCCCACGTGTTGCATTCAGTATGAACCACGGGGACGCCCCCGTTATTGCCGCGGCTCGAACAGCGGGACGTCCGCGGAAGGCGTTGCGCAGCCGAGTGGGTTGGCAGCGCCGGACGTCGCGACTAGCGGTCCGATTGCATCAACCGCTCGACGTACTTGGCGATTAGCGGCGAACAAACGCTGTGCTTGACCTGCAAAGACCAGGCCACATGTCGGCGCTGTGGTGTGAAATATGTTTGATCGAGCTACCTGCCTCGATGCACCTAACTGAGAGGTAAATCACACCATGCCCACCACACCGACTCCAAGGCCCAACGTCCCACTGCCCGCTGGCGCCCTTTCCGCCGACATATGGGAGTACGGCGAGCGCGTCGTCCTCGGTCCGCCCCACAGTGTCCCCATGCGCTCGGATGTGGTCGTGCGAGCCTCCGCAATCCAGCGGGCGGATGGCACGGTTGCACCGCGCCCCGAGCCGCCGGCGGTTCGCGTGGATCTTGATAGCGATGTGGAGTTCACCGCCGAGCAGGCGCGCCAGTTGGCTGCGGCTCTGCTGGATGCAGCCGACCAGGCCGATGAGTGGGCCGGGCGATGAGCACCGACGAACCGAACATCTGGCAGAAGGCGCCCGTCTGGGCGCGTCTCATTGTCGTGCTGGGTGCGCTGGCCGTCGTCGCGCTGCTGCCGTCAGCCGGTCAAGGGTTGGTGATTAACGTCGTGACGGTCGGCTTCGTCATCGCGGTGATGTGGGCGGTGATCCGAAGTGTCGCGAAACCTCGCCAGCGGCGTGGAACCGATCCGCCTACATCCGCGTCTGAGTAATTGAACGGGCCGCCCCTACTCTCCAAGGGGCGGCCCGTTTCATGCGCGACGATGCATGTCAAAGATCGATGATTTTCTGGAAGGCTTGTCCTCGTGGAAATTAACGAAAAAACTTGGTCGAACACTCAACCGCTAGCAGACGTTGAGGGACGGGTAGCTCCGAAGGCGGTCGTCGTCGCACTGAACTCAATCATCGGCGACGCGGACACGGCGGCAAGCTGGTCACAGGTGTCTTACCCCACAGCATCCACAACGGTGTGGCAATGCTGGATTGTCACCGAGAGCGCAATTGGCCATATCAGGGTTGAGTACCAACACGAGCTATATGACCAAGAGGCCGAGCGCCAGGAAGAGCTCACCCCATCAAACTGGTCCGCGTGGGTCCGGCCACTAGCTGACATCCTCAGGCTTGAATACGGGGCCTTCTATGCGGCTACAGGCAAACCGACCACGTTTGAGCCCGCCATCCCCATCAAGGTCATCTTCACCAACGGTGAAATCACCATTCCGGAGGGCAACTCTATTCCAGTCGAGCACCGCGCCGCGGCGGACAAGATCTTCAGCAAGCTTCGGGCTGGCCTAAAATTCTGAAGCGCCGCTGATCTACCCTACGACGGCGCCGGCAGACCGCCCTGGTAGCTGTGGAATCGCGAGTTCCGTTCCCATTGTTGGAGCATGATCAGCTCGCCATTGTCTTTGATCGTGTTGCCCGAGGTGATGATTCGGTTGTCCTGGTGGATGGTTGTCGGGCCGCCCACAGCGTCCTTGATGCCGAACGAACCGCCAGCCGGACCCGCGCCTGCGGACACCATCGGGCCGGGATGAGGGATCAGTCCGGCGAGCTCAGACAACAGGCCACCGCCGCCGCCACCCGAGCTCATGCCGGGGGCTCCCATCGGACCGCCGCCCATGCTGTTCATTAATCCCATGCCGTAGTTGAGTAGGCCGCCGCCGAGTTTGACGGCACCGAAGTCCAGCGGGGATTTCCCGCCGAACACGGAACCATCCAACCCGAACATCTGCAGAACACCATTAACCAAGCCCTGGCCGAGCTGCTGACCCTGAGACTCAAACGGACTACCGCCGCTCTGACCGCCAGGCCCCGTCGACGTCACATACAGCGGGTCATGCTCAGCGCCGGTAGGGATTTGAGCGCCCGCCAGCGACGACGCCTTGAAGTTGCCCATGGACAGGTGCGCGTGCTGAGTGAACTCGGGATCTTCGGCACCCGCAGCGCCGGCCCCGAGTGCGAATGAGCCATGGGAGCCACCTGATTCGGCATGAATACCACCGGGCAGCGTTGCCGCTGTGTGGCCGGCATTGCCGCCACCGTGGTCATACCAACCGATATTGAAGTCGTTCGGACCGCCAAGACCTGGCTCGAAGCCATGAGAGAACAACCACTGGCCCTCATTCACGGTGCTGAAACTGGCTACGGGGTCGAGCCCGAGCGCGACGTTGGCCAGCTTGGCCACCATGCCCGAGCAGTCATTGCGCAGTGCCTGGCTATACGGGGTTCCCTCAAGGGATTTCGCGAACGCGAACAGATTCGCCACCCTGCCGCCAGCCGCATGGAGGTCCGCGCGGCTACTGACGCTGGGTGTGCTAAGGCTGCTGCCGCCGATCCTGGTACCGCCGCCACCACTGCCGCTGCTGTGTGAAGGCGCGGGCGCCGGCTCAGGCGTGGGTGTCGACGACGATGACGATCCGCCCGAATACCAGTCCTTGTAAAAGTTGCCCGGCCCCGAAGCCGCCGGAACCGGAGGAGCCACCCCATTCGGAGCCCGCACCGCCCCAGGAGGTATAGGGCCGATAAAGTTTTGCGGGTAGGGCTCAATGCCGCCGCCAGAGAAGCTGATGCTGCCATCCGACAACCTCGTCGCCCCCGGTGGCAGCGGGTCATCCGAGCCCTTGCCCCGCTCTGGGTCATACCCGAAGAGGTTGCCGAAGAACTTTCGAGATTGCTTGGCCCCGAGGTGTTCTCCGAGCCAGTTCCCCATGTCTTCGGGCTTGGGCAGATCCTCAAACCATCTACCAAACGAGCTGCTGTCGTGGATCTTCTGGTCGATCCTGTCGATGATCGGCTCCGCAAGCTGCAGCCCCGCGACGACCGCTCCGATCTCCCCGGCCCACAGCGTCGCTTGTGAGGCCGCCGCACCGATCTTCCCCGGCAGGCCCTCAAACGTCGACGAGATACTCCCGACGCTGCCCAACGCGTCCTTGAGCTTGTCGTCCAAGCCCTTGATGTGCGGATCAGCGCCCTCCAACGGCTGCTGCCAACCAGAAATGTCCAATCCCACCGTCTTGGCAAGGTCACCCAGCCCGTCGAACGCGTGCTTGGTGCTGTCCAGAGCTGTCGGAATGTCCCTGAACGCGCCCCTCAGCGAGTCCCTAGCGGTCTTACCGACGCTGTCGAACGTGTCCTTCGCCTTCGCGCCGGAACGATCCAGCTCATCATCGACGCTCTTGCCGATGCCCTTAACCGCGCCCCCGAATTTGTCCTTCGCGTCCTTACCGGCCTTCTCCATCGCGGCAGAGATGCCATCCGTGTGGGGCACCACGGCTACCCACAAATCAGCGGCGTGAAAATCCGCCATCAGGCACCGCCCTTCGAGGTCATTTCCTTAACCAGCGCCAGGTGGGAACGGCGCTTCGGCGCGTTCACCTTCTGCAGCTGATCAAGCAAATTGGCCAGAACCTTGCTCGCCGCCGGCCACTGGTTCGTTGCACGGGGGTTATCCATCAACGCGGCAAGCTGGAACGCCATAGCGGCAAGCCCAGGCCTAGCTTCCGCAGCAAACCCCGCCTCAATGCGCACAGCTTGCTCCACCATCCCAGGGCCTTGACCAGCACCCTCGTCTGCCGGCGCCCCGTTCCCGCGCTTTGCTGCACGATAACGGGAGTTTGCTGTACGGCATTGTTCGCAGCGACAACCGTTGTTATAGCGGCTCAAAGTCCCATGCTCGGCCATAATCTTATCCATCTCCGCTGGTAGAACACGTGGGCGTGTGCAATAGCGTCCGCGCGTGTTCGTTGGCAATTAAATTCGTGTGCGCGAAAATCTCCGAGGCGCCCCCTAGGGTGGCCGGATGGTCGGAGGGCGATTTGCCCACCCCCTCGCCATTTGCGCAGGTCAGAGACTCGCAGTAAGCCAGCAGACATTCTGGCAATGCTGGTGAGCAATTTTGCTCACCTGGTGCGTGAGGCTGCCGGTCTGATTCCCGGCCGTGTCTAATAGCGGTCACCATGCTGCCCGCGCCCATCTGCCGCGCCGAGGTGTCGATGGTCTGCGCGGCTTCGCCAGAGGCGACCTCACACCTAACACCTGGTTGCAACGGGCATGACCTATGGCCCAATTGGCGCTCTCCATCACCAAGTGGGGGTGGGTAGCAACTGGGCGCTTGTGATGTAACTCAGGCGAGAGCGGAGTTCTACCGACCGCGTTGTAGTCGATGGGTGCGCCATCGAACACGCAATGCCCTAACGGGTACAGCCAGCACGGTGCGTTGACCGCGCGGGCTTGCGCCACGAAGTCAGCACGCCTCGTGCGGTAGCGAGAGGTATCCCGCTTATCGCGCTGTCGAATCGTCAATGGTGATCCTCGGTCTCGCGGTGGGGTTTCGGTGGCCCGGCGCTGGTCGCAGCTCGGGCAATTAAAGGAGCGCCGTCCTGGCTGAGCCATCACTGATGCCCGGGCATGGAGCCCTTCTGGCAGTGGTTGACGCCAGGCCACCGAAGATCATCTACTTGACGCGTTCGACGTAGCCGCTGTCTTCCCATTCCTGGGCAACGCTTTCGGGCACACTCACGGAGTCGCCCTTGACGTACCGCTGGTCGTCGTGAACAACCGACCACCTATCAATGACTTTCACCGTCACCTGCTTCTCAGGCGCCGGTGCACCGTCGATCACCACGTTCTCGGCCTTTCCTCGTTTGATTACCCTGGCGGCCATTACGAGGTCGGCAATCCGGAGACGAGGTTGATAGCGGTCGGCCGCGGGGTGGCCAGCGCAATACGGGTTTCCGCGATGTACTGATAAATGTTCGACGACGCCTGGCTATATGGGTCGAAAAACGTTGTGAGAGCTTCGCGGACGTACAGCACGGCTGCACCTGACTGCACCGATAGCACTGCGGCTGTACCTGCGGCCTGCTGGGTGGTCTGCGTGCACGGCACACCGAAGATGGTTTCCTCTTCGTTGGTGCCGCTGATAGCGCCAGCGCCCTGCAGGAGATCCAACTGGTAGCGGTGGTTGTCGTCCTTCAACCGGCGAATGGCACCCAGCGTGCTCGGATGGATGAAGACTCTATCCGGGACGAAGTAGTCGTTCCTCAAGGCGACAAAAGCGCGGCTCAGCGTGTCGAGCGGGCTCTCGCTATTGGCCGAATCGAGTGCAGTGGTCAGGGTTCCCGACACGTTGTTAATGCCGGCGAATCCATTAGCGCCCGTGGTGCCGTTCAGCAACAAGTTGCTTTCAGCGTTGTAGACGCTGCGAGCCAGCTCGGTAACCAGCATCTGCGCGAACGCATCACCGGCATCCTGAACCAGCTCGTGGGTGGCGAGGAACCTGCCAGCCACCTTGGCTGGGCGCACGTACGTCTCGGTCACGGTGGGCGAGATGTCGGGCTTCGTTGCACCCTCGGCCGTGTAAGCAGCCTCAGCCGCATTCGCGGTGTGCTTGAAGTACGCGATACCCGGGCCGTCCATCGCCGCGGCCGGGAAGAAGTTCGCGACTCGGGTCAGCTCGTAGGGCAGGCCCCAAAAGCCGCCAGGTCCGGGCTGCTGGATCGGCGGGAGCGCGTTGTTCAAGCCACCTTCAGTCAGCGCGGCCTTGGTCCGCATACCGTCCATGAATCCGTGCTCGAGGCCCTTGGAGCCGACATGCACTTTGAACGGCATCCGCTGCTGAGCAGCTTGTTTCAGCGCCGCGATCTGCTCGCGGTCCATCGAGTAGACGGAGGTCGGCTGGATACGGTTTTCCATTCCAGGGCCGAAGCCCTTGAACGCGATGCCGTTGTCGCGGTCGCCGTACCCATTGGTCGGTCCGCCGTATGGAATGGGGTCAGCCGAGCCGGCCCACTTCAAAGCCGCCTGGTGGGTGTTCTTTTTGGTCAATAGCCTTTCACCTTCATCGGTGAGTGACTTCATGCGGCAATATGCCGCGTCGCTGATGCTTTTGCTCTCGACAAGCGGTATGAGTTCCGCTGAGATTTCATCGAGCCTCTGTTGCTGGGCCTGAGTCCACATTTTTCTTCCCTAATTGGTCTAAGAAGTTTTTGATGTCTTCACGCCAGTTGGGGTTGCGGATTGACTCACGTTCACCGACGAGCTCGCAGAAATATTGCCACTGCTTGCCGTTAAGTTCCGCCTTGCCGTTGAGCCGTTTCAACTTGGCTTCAATCTCGGCGATGCGTTTCGCGTCGTCCATCGCGACACCCCGTGGGCGTGATGTGATTTCGGCCGGGGAGAGTTCCGTGGGCCGTACCGCAGGGAAGTTATTCACCGTGTCCGCCGGGGCGCTAACCGTGGGCGGGGGGTTTTCACCGTGCTGCTCAGTCACTGAGTTTACCACCTTCGTTGTAATTTCCGTTGAGTTCCATGTATTCGTTTAGTGCGGTTCGCCATTCCGCTGCGACACGTGCACCCTCGGGGCCACGTTTGGCTAGCAGAATGGCCCCTGTGAGGACGCACAGGCGACTAAAACTACAATCCGCGGGTGTTTCCGCCTTCGCGGCTAGCCTGTATCCCAGCGTGGACATAGCGCCGATAGCGCGTAAGTCGGACTCGTCGCATTTGTCGAATTCAACGCCGAGTTCATCAACCTTCATGCGGTAATAGATGCCGTGCAAAAAAGAGCCGACGAATTCTTCGGCACTCATCTCCCAGCCGCTCATGCTGCAGCCCCAGACTGTCTAACGCCGTTAGACAGTTCTCCCCAGACTTCCCGCATCAGTACGGACACGAGCCGGACATGTCTGTGACCATCTCTGGCCAGGGTGACTGATAGGTGCTGGGGGCGTCCGTTAACCGGGATGGGCTTGAGCACCTTCCCGCGTACGCGGTAGCGCCACCCATTCGAGCGAACGAGATTGCGGCTGACGCTTCGTACCCTGCCGTAGTTGGATATCTGGTAGTAGCCGACCCAATCGGGGATGTCGCGCCACTGCTCAGTCATGACGCGGCCCCCCGTCTTGGTGATGGCGGTCAGGGAAAGCATTTCGTTGGTTCTCCTTTAATAATCAAGGTCGTCATCGAGGGTTGACTTGAGGTGGTCGAATTGTGAGTCGATTTCGTAGTGTCCCGTTTTAGCTATTTGCCAAAATCCTTCGGATTCGGATTCGATGCGGCGGATTTCGGCGAGATTGCCTGCCATGGAGTGCTGGCAGTCCACTTCGTATTCTTCGTCGTCTTCGTCGTTGAGGAGATTGATTACGTAGCCGTGGCGGTCCAGAAACTTGCCAGTGCCGTAGCAGAGGTTGCAGGTTTTAGGCGGGCATGCGGAGCGCCCGCTTGCGGGCGGGCGCGCAGCGTGCTCGCCTTTAAGTTCTTTTAAAGTCTTAACAGACTTAAAAGACTTATGGGAATGGTCGTTTACGCTGGTCAGTGAATCGGAGTTGGACAGGGGTCTGTCCACAGGTGGACAGGGGTCTGTCCAACCATGGCCAGGGGTCTGTCCATTGGTGGACAGGGGTCTGTCCATTTCGGGTGCTTCGTCGGGCTGCGGATCGGGGTCCTGGAAGTGCTCTTGGGGTTTGGCGGCGATTTTTTTGAGCGCCTCCGCCAGTGTGAGTTGGCCGGCTTGGTGGCCTTCCCAGGCGATGTGCGCGACCCGGTAGGCGAATTCGGAATTTCCGCAGCGGTCCATGACGGCATCGAATACTTCGGCCTCGAATTTGTTACAGGCGTCGGCTTCGGCCCTCAGCCATTCCGTCTGGATTTGTTTCTCCGCATCGAGCCATTCCTGGACGAATCGTTTCTCCGCGTCGAGCCACTGCCGTACGAATTCGTATTCCGCGTCTAACCATTCTCGGACAAATTCTTTCTCCGCTTTGAGCCATTTCCGGCAATCTTCTTCGTGAAAGTGCTTAAAGGTTTCCCACAACTCGAGTCGTTCGTCTGGCGGGATGATCGTGTACACGTTGGCGCCGCCGGATGTATCCGTGATGTCCCAATATTTTTCGCGGTACAGCTCGTCAACCGCGCGGCGGACCGACCGATAGGTCATGCCACAGAGGTTCGCCATTGCTTTATGGGTCGCCTTGAAGTACCCCTTGCGGCCCGCCAGCTTGAGTACGGTCAGCGTGGCGACGAGCTTGGCCGGTGGCGACAGCGCGGGATTGGCGCAGAGGTCGTAGATCCACGCGAACTTGATCTGGTTGCCGTTGGGTTCCGGCGCCGGCTCGGGCTGCTGGCGGCGGGTCACGATTCCCCCTGAGCCCACCCCTCCGAGCGAAGGTCGGGGGTGTTGTCGTCGTCAATCAGGCCCAAGTCGCAGTGCCATTCCTGGGGGTGGTTGCCTGTATACTGACGAATGGTTAATGGTGTGGCGTGGAGGCCGCTTGAACTGTTGATTGGCCCCTTCGGGGGCCTTTCTTCTTTTGGCGGGCCGGTCATGCTGCACCACCGCCCCGGCGGCGGCTCTGGGCTGATTTCAGCGCCAGCTTGGCGAAATATGCTTTGCGCAACGACTGAGCGCGCAACTCGTCGCCATCAGCCTCGGCGAGGAACTTGTCTTCGAATGCCCTGCGCGCATTGGCGGTACGGGCGGTGCGGTTGAGAGTGTTCGCCCAACTGGTGTGAGCAGCGATGCTCGCCTTCAGCGAGATTTCTGATTCGGTCAACGGACAGCCTTCGCTAATCGAAGGCCCGTTGAGACCTTGCCTAAGGGCGTACCCCCGGTGGTGAAACCGTAGCCGGGAGGGCGGTTATGGTTATGCACTCTAGCGCATAACGCTGCATTAGGAAGCTAAGCGGTGTTCGGCGCGTCCGGCGACGGCTTCTCGGGCTAGCTCAAGAGCTAGTCGGCGCTCGTTGTAGGAGCCGCGGTAGTTGCAGCGCCCGTTGACGCACTCAAGCACAGTGTTTGTGTTGGCCGATACGTGAACATCGGCGGAGAAAACCCCACCCCTTTGAGAATCCCTGCGGCGCATATCTTTTCCCGATAGGCCCCACCGTGTCGTCATCTGGCCGTCCCTCACGAATAGCGTGATGTTGGCGATGAAGTGCCCGTGTGGACACAGAACTCTAATTTCGCGCGGCGACTGTTCCAATTGGCGGATCACGTCCTCGGTGTTCACAGCTCACCTAGATTCAGTCCGCGTGCTTCTACCGCAGCGCGTTCCGCCGCGCTAGCGCCCGTATATCTGTCAAGCATGGAGCGGGTAGTCCAACCAGCCACGCTCATCAGTCCCTGTTCGCTTCCTCCCGCGCGGAGCCACCGGGTGGCAGCGGTGTGGCGCATTAGGTGAAGGTGGAAGTTTGCAATGCCGGCGACTGCAGCTCGGCGCTTGAGCGCGATATTCAAGCCGTGATAGGAGAAGGTCTGACCGCCGCCGCCGAGCCAGAGTGGATCGGTGCCGCTGAGTCGGTGGCTGCGGCGGGCGCGAAGGTAGCGGTCGATCGCGGCGGCGGTTTGCGGCCCGAAGGGAACTGAGCGGCCCTTGCCGCCCTTGCCGCGCCGTATGGTCGCGCGCCCTTCCTGTAGGTCGACATCGGCCGCGCTCATTGCGATGACTTCGCCGGCCCGCAATCCGGTCTCGGACATCAGTCGCACAATGGCCTCGTCGCGGCGGTCGATCAGTTCTTTCCCGGCGCACGCCTTAATCAGTAGCCGTAGTTGCTCGTCGCTGAGTGCTTCCACCATCTTGTTGTCGAGCTTGGGTGGCTTGACACCGAGCAGTGGATTGGCGTCGATCTCGTCTTCGTCGGCTAGCCATGCCGCGAATCGGCGCAGTGCCATATGCCGAGAACGAGCGGTGGCGGCCTGGGCACCGCCGTCGAGCAGGTCGGCGGTGAATGCCTGCACAGTCTGTTTGGTGATCTCGGGCGCCATGCCCGCGGACTCGCACCAGCGCAGGAACGCCAACACCCCTTCGGTGTAGCTCGCGACCGTGGCCGGGGATTTGCGTTCGGCCCGCATGGCCAGCTGCCAGGACGGCAGGAGTGCAGCTAGGTCGGGCGCACTGGGGGTCACACGGTTATCTTAAACCAGAGCGCTGTGCTTACGTGCTATTCTCGCCTGTGTCAGCTAAACCGCTGGCAGATCGGATATTCGGGGTGAGTAGTCGTTCAACATATTTGGCGATGACATCGACTTCGAGGTTCACCGGCGTCCCGACTGCAGCGCGGCCCAAGGTGGTCAATTCGCGGGTGGTGGGTATCAACGAGACTTCGAACCAGTCCCCCGGCCCTCCGCCCAGCCCGGACACCGTCAACGAAATCCCGTCGACGGTGATCGATCCCTTCTCCACGACGTAGCGGGCCACCTCGGCGGGCATCTCGATTCGCACCACTTCCCAGTGCTCGGACGGGGTCCGGGCCACGATGCGCCCCGTCCCGTCGACGTGCCCCTGCACGATGTGGCCGCCCAGCCGGCTGTTCACGGCCGCGGCGCGCTCCAGGTTGACTCGGCTGCCGACCTGCAATTCGCCCAAGTTGGACCGGTTGAGCGATTCGGCCATCACGTCGGCGGTGAACTGACCACCGGGCAACAGCTCGGCGACGGTCAGACACACGCCGTTGACGGCGATCGAATCGCCGTGGCCCGCGTCGGCCGTCACGACGGCGCCGCGAATGGTCAGCCGCGCCGCCTCGGAAAGGACCTCACGAGCAGTCACCTCGCCGAGTTCCTCGACAATGCCGGTAAACATCCTCTTAGGCTAATTGGGCCTCAGGCAGACTGATGAGCAGGGCAAAGACCGCGACCCGGGCGACACCGGCCCCCCGCGTTCACCAGAGCAGTCACCGGCACCCTCTACGATGCACAGTATGCAGACCCGCCGCCGTCTATCGGCCGTCATCGCATCCCTTACCCTCGCCACCGCCCTGATCGCCGGCTGTTCGTCGGGCTCCAAGCAGAGCGGCGCGCCGCTTCCCGACGCCACGACCTTGGTCAAGCAGTCGGCGGCCGCCACCAAAAACGTGAAGAGCGCGCACCTCGTGCTCAGCGTTCAGGGCAAGATTCAGGGGCTACCGCTCAAGACGCTGACCGGTGACCTCACCACCGCGCCTGCCACCGCCGCCTCGGGCAACGCGACGATCACTTTGGGTGGTTCCGACATCGACGCCAACTTCGTGGTGGTCGACGGAACCCTGTATGCCGCCCTCACCCCGAACAAGTGGAGCGACTTCGGCAAAGCGTCCGACATCTACGACGTCTCGGTGCTGCTGAACCCCGACACCGGGCTGGGCAACGTGCTGGCGAACTTCAGCAACGCCAAGGCCGAGGGCCGCGACAACATCAACGGCCAGAACACGGTCCGGATCAGCGGAAACGTCTCCGCGGACGCGGTGAACAAGATCGTGCCGCAGTTCAACGCGACGCAGCCGGTACCCAGCACGGTGTGGATCCAAGAGAGCGGTGACCACCAGCTGGTCCAGGCCAATCTGCAGAAGAGCTCGGGCAACACCGCCCAGATCACCCTGTCCAACTGGGGCGAGCCGGTTCAGGTCAGCAAGCCCCCGGTGAGCCAGTGACCGCGGACACCGAGGCCCAACCCGGCCACCAGACCGGACGTCGCGTAGCGATCAGCGCGGGCAGCCTCGCGGTCCTGCTGGGCGCCCTGGACGCCTACGTCGTCGTGACGATCATGCGCGACATCATGACCGACGTTCACATCCCGATCAACCAGCTGCAGCGCATCACCTGGATCATCACGATGTACCTGCTGGGCTACATCGCCGCCATGCCGCTGTTGGGCCGCGCTTCGGACCGATTCGGCCGCAAGCTGGTGTTGCAGGTCAGCCTGGCACTGTTCATCGTGGGCTCGGTGGTCACCGCGCTGGCCGGTCACTGGGGCGATTTCCACCTGCTGGTCGGTGGCCGCACCATCCAGGGTGTGGCCAGCGGCGCGCTGTTGCCGGTCACCCTCGCGCTGGGCGCCGATCTCTGGGCGCAGCGCAACCGCGCCGGTGTGCTGGGCGGCATCGGCGCCGCGCAGGAGCTCGGCAGCGTGCTGGGCCCCCTGTACGGGATTTTCATCGTCTTCCTGACCCACGACTGGCGCTACGTCTTCTGGATCAACGTCCCGCTGACCCTCATCGCGATGGTGATGATCCAGTTCAGCCTGCCGTCGCACCAACGGGTCGAGCAGCCCGAAAAGGTCGACCTGGTCGGTGGTGTGCTGCTGGCGGCCGCCCTGGGCCTCGCCGTGATCGGTCTGTACAACCCGCAGCCGGACGGCAAGCAGATTCTGCCGAGCTACGGGTTACCGCTGGTCATCGGGGCGGTCGTGGTGGCGGTGCTGTTTTTGCTCTGGGAACGCTTCGCGCGCACCCGGCTGATCGAACCGGCGGGCGTGCACTTCCGCCCGTTCCTGGCCGCGCTGGGCGCCTCACTGTTCGCCGGTGCCGCGCTGATGGTGACGCTGGTCGACGTGGAGCTGTTCGGCCAGGGCGTGCTGGGCCAGGACCAGGCCCAGGCCGCCGGGCTGTTGCTGTGGTTCCTGATCGCCCTGCCGATCGGGGCGGTGCTGGGCGGCTGGATCGCCACCCGGATCGGTGACCGGATCATGACCTTCGTCGGACTGCTGATCGCCGCCTACGGGTACTGGCTGATTCACTTCTGGCGCCAGGACGTGATGAACCAGAAGCACAACATCTTCGGGGTGTTCAGCGTGCCCGTGCTGCACGCCGACCTGCTGGTGGCCGGCATCGGCCTCGGCCTGGTGATCGGGCCGCTCACCTCCGCCGCGCTGCGCGTGGTGCCATCCGCCCAACACGGCATCGCCTCGGCGGCGGTGGTGGTGGCCCGGATGACCGGGATGCTGATCGGCGTTGCCGCGCTCAGCGCGTGGGGCCTTTACCGGTTCAACCAGATCGTGGCGAACCTGACGGCCGAGATCCCGCCCAACGCCACCCTGTTGGAGCGCATCGCCGCGCAGGGCACGCTGTACCTCAAGGCCTTCGCCCAGATGTACGGCGACATCTTCTTGGCCACCGTCGTGATCTGCATCGCGGGCGCGCTGTTGGGCCTGTTGCTCGGTGGACGCAAAGAGCACGCCGAAGAGCCGGAAATCGCCGAGCCGCAAGCGGTCTCGCTGAGCGAGCGCTAGCCGCTGCGCGGCACCAGGCTGAGCACCACGTCGGGTCCCACCCGGTCGATGCCGTCGAACTGCCAGCGCAGCGCCCGCGCGATCGTGGTGACCCCGACGTCGTCGACCGCGGTGACCGGGCCGCCCAGCAGGGTCGGAGCGACGTAAGCCAGGATCCGGTTGACCACCCCGGCCCGCAGGAAGGCGCCGGCCAGGGTGGGGCCGCCCTCCAGCAGCACATCGGTGCGGTCCGACACGGCCTTGAGCACCTCTAGCGGGTCGTGCGTGCGGATCAGCATGGTCCGCGAATCGTCGTTGAGAACCTTTGCTTCCGAGGGTATTTCACGCTTCCCGACGACGACTCGCAGCGGTTGCCGGCCGGCCAGTGAGCCGTCCGGCAGCCGGGCGGTCAACGCCGGGTCGTCGGCGAGCACGGTGCCGGTCCCCACCACGATCGCGTCGGCGGCCGCGCGGCGACGATGCAGATCGAGCCGCGAGGCCTCGCTGGAAATCCACTGGCTGGAGCCGTCCGCGGCCGCGCTGCGGCCATCGACGCTGCTGGCGTACTTCCAGGTCAGGTGCGGAAACCCGGTCCGTTGCTTGTGCAGCCACTCGCGCAGCGGGCCGCCGGTCACCTCGTCGGCCAGCACGCCGGAGTGCACGGGTACGCCGGCTTCCTCGAGACGGGCCGCTCCACCGGCGGCTTCCGGGTTCGGGTCGGCGACGGCGTACACCACGGTGCCCACCTTCGCGGTCAGCAGGGCGTTGACGCACGGCGGGGTTCTGCCGTAGTGGTTGCACGGCTCGAGGGTGACCACGACGGTGCCGCCGGCCGCCAGCTCACCGGCCCGCCGCAGCGCCAGGATCTCGGCGTGATCGCCGCCGGCCGGTTCGGTGGCGCCGACACCGACCACCTCGCCACCGGCGTCCAAGACGACCGCCCCCACCGGTGGGTTCGGATACGTGGTCCCCTTGACGTGATTGGACTGGTCGATCGCCAGGCGCATCGCGGCGTCAAGGCTGTCGCCCGGCGGAACCGTCATCGACGCAGGTGCGGGGACGCGTCGGCGGCCTGGCGGCGCAACGCGTCGATCGCGGCCCCCGGGTCGTCGGCGCCGTAGACGGCCGACCCGGCGACGAAGCAGTCGACGCCGGCCTCGGCGGCCTGCTCGATGGTGTCCTCGTTGATGCCGCCGTCGATTTCGACCAGGATCGTCAACTCGCCGGCCTCGATGAGCTTGCGGGCGGTGCGCACCTTGCTCAGCACCTCGGGGATGAAGCTCTGGCCGCCGAACCCGGGCTCCACCGACATGATCAGCAGGGTGTCGAATTGCGGCAGGATTTCCAGGTAGGGCTCCAGCGGGGTCCCCGGCTTGACGCTGATGCCCGCTTTGGCGCCGGCGGCGCGGATGTCGCGGGCCACCGCGATCGGATTCTGGGTGGCCTCGGCGTGGAAAGTGACGTTGTACGCCCCCGCCTCGGCGTACGGGGGCGCCCAGCGGTCCGGGTCCTCGATCATCAGATGGCAGTCCATCGGAATGGTGGTGGCGGCCAGCAGGCTCTCCACCACCGGCAGCCCGAGGGTCAGGTTCGGCACGAAGTGGTTGTCCATCACATCGACGTGCAACCAGTCGGCGCCGGTCACGGCGGCGGCTTCGTCGGCGAGCCGGGAGAAGTCAGCGGAAAGGATCGACGGCGCGATCAGAGGCCCCTTCAACGGTTCCGTAGTGCGAGGCATGAGCGCCAGACTACTGAGCCGCGCGGCCCGCTTCACATCCGGCGCGCCCCCACTACCCCGCCTCGCGGCGCAGCGCGGCCGCGAACATCGCGTCGGTGCCGTGCCGATGCGGCCAGAGCTGCACGTGCGGCCCGTCGCCCAGGTCGGAGACGGGCTCGAACATCGGCCGGGCGTCCAGCGCGCTCACCGGGTGGCGGCGCAGCGCGTCGGCGACCACGCCGACGGTTTCGGCCAGGTGCGGCGAGCAGGTCGCGTAGAGCACCACGCCGCCGGGACGGGTCAGCGCGATCGCGGCGCCCAGCAACTCGCGTTGCAGCTTGGTCAGCGTGGGCACATCGGCGGGTTGGCGCCGCCACCGGGCCTCCGGCCGGCGGCGCAGCGCCCCCAGCCCGGTACAGGGCGCGTCGACGAGCACCCGGTCGAACGCCGGTTCCAGACCGGTGTGTCGCCCGTCGGTGCGCAGCACGTCGACCGGCAACCCACGAGTGTTCTCGGCCACCAAATCGGCGCGGCGCGGCGCCGGCTCCACCGCCGTGAGCCGGAACCCGGACCCCGGGTGGTGCTGCACGCCCAGCGAGGCCAGCAGCGCCGTCTTGCCACCCGGCCCGGCGCACAGGTCCAGCCACCGGCCCTCGTCACCGTCGACCGGCGCCAGGGTAAGCGCCCGGGCCACCAGCTGGCTGCCCTCGTCCTGGACCAGCGCCATGCCGTCGCGCACCGGCGCCAGCCGCCCGGGATCACCGCCAGTCAGGTACACCGCGTACGGCGAATAGCGGCCGACCGTCCCGCCAACCGCGTCGGCCAGCTCGGCGGCGGTCAGTGCGCCGGCGCGGGCGGCCAGATGCACCTGAGGCCGTTCGTCGTCGCTGGCCAGTATCGCGTTGAGTTCCGTGGCGGCGGCGCCCAGCGCATCGGCGAAGGCCTGGGCGATCCACCGGGGGTGGGCATGCACGAACGCCGCATGCCCGATCGGATCCTGCGCCGGGTTCGGGGCCAGCTCGGCGACCCAGGACCGCTCGTCGCGCAAGGAGATGGCGCGAAGCACTCCGTTGACGAAACCCGCTCGCGCCGAGTCGAATTCGATTCCGGCCTGCTCGACGGTGGTGGACACCGCGGCGTGCGCGTCGACCCGGGTACGCAGCAGCTGATACGCGCCGAGCCGCAGCAGGTCGAGCAGCACCGGGTCGATGGCTTGCGGCGGGCGCCCGGCCGCCGCGCCGATGACGGCGTCGAGCAGGCCCCGCGTGCGGCAGGTGCCGTAGGTGAGCTCGGTGGCGAACGCCGCGTCGCGGCCCGTGATGTCGCGTTCGCGCAGCAGCGCGGGCAGCGCGAGGTTCGCGTAGGCATCGCGTTCGCTGACCGCCCGGAGCACGTCGAACGCGGCGGCGCGGGCCGGGTCCAGCGGCCGGCGCGATGGTCGGCGGTCCCGTTGCCGGGGCCGGCGGTCGCGCTGCGGCGGCGTGCGTTCCGCCCGGCCGCGCTGCGCTCTGTCGCGCCCGGTGCTCACGTCGCCCGCATCGCGGGGTCGAGCCGAGCCCCGCGCGCCCAGTCGACGGCGTTCATGAATCGCTTTCCAGGCGGCTGAATGTGGCCCAGCCGCACCGGATCGGAACCCGTGCCGATCCAGACACTCTTGCGATCGACGTGAATGGCGCCGGGCGGCAAGGGTTCTGAAGGCCCGGGCAGTGCGGGGTCGCGGGAAACGTGCACCGGCCCCAGTTTGATGCGCAGATCGCCGATCAGCGTCCAGGCGCCGGGATTGGGCGTGACGGAGCGGATGCGGCGATCGACGGCCAGCGCAGGCTGGTCCCAGCGCACCCGAGCCTGCTCGACGGTGACCTTGGGCGCGAGGCTGACCCCGTCGGCGGGTTGCGGCACCGGCGTCAGCGTCCCGTCGGCGATGCCGTCCAGCGTGGTGGACAACAGCGCCGCGCCCGAAACAGCCAGTCGGTCAAGCAGTTCCCCGGCGGTGTCGGTCGGCCGGATCGTCTCGGTCACGACGCCGTAGATCGGGCCCGAGTCCAGGCTCGGCTCGATCTGAAACGTCGAGGCGCCGGTGATGCTGTCGCCCGCGGCGATGGCCGCCTGCACCGGGGCGGCGCCGCGCCAGGCGGGCAGCAGCGAGAAGTGCAGGTTGATCCAGCCCCGCGGCGGCACCGCCAGCAGGCCGTCGCGCAGCAGCGCGCCGTAGGCCACGACGGCGCAGCAGTCGGGCGCCAGCCGCGACAGCTCCCCGACGAATTCGTCCGAGTTGGGCCGCGATGGCCGCAGCACCGGAATGCCGCGGTCGAGTGCCTCGCGGGCCACCGGTGACGGCTCCGGCTTACCGCGCCGTCCGGCCGCGGCGTCGGGCCGGGTCAGCACCGCGATCACCTCGTGCCGCGGTGAGTCGATGAGACGCCGCAGCGCGGGCAGCGCGGGTTCGGGAGTTCCGGCGAAGACGAGACGCACCGACCCAGTCTAGGAAGCGGCATGCGCAAGCCGGACCCGCCCAAACCCGCGAATATGCGTGAGTACACTGTTTCTTATGGCTATTATTTCTGGTAGCCATTAACTGCGCGGGTCAGAACCTACCGCGAACTCACGTCGACAACGAGGTCCAGACGCCACCCCCCTAAGGAGGTCTGCATGACCCTCGACGCTCCCATCAACGAAGCATCAGTGGCCGCCACGCATCGCACGGTATGGGCCCTGGGCGACTACGCGCTGATGGCCGAGGAGGTGATGGCCCCCCTCGGTCCCGCCCTGGTCGAAGCCGCCGGCATCCGTCCGGGCCTGCGGGTCCTCGATGTCGCCGCCGGCTCCGGCAACATCTCGCTGCCGGCGGCGGCGACCGGCGCCTCCGTGGTTTCCACGGACCTCACCCCGGAGCTGCTGCGCCGGTCGCAGGCCAGGGCGAAGTCGCGGGGCTTGACGATCGACTACCGGGAGGCCAACGCACACGCGCTGCCGTTCGGTGACGGCGAGTTCGACGTCGTCGTGTCCGCGATCGGCGTGCAGTTCGCCCCCGACCAGCCCCGCGCTGCCGCCGAACTGGTCCGGGTTTGCCGGCCGGGCGGCACGATCGGCGTGATCAGCTGGACTCCCGAAGGGTTCTTCGGCCGGATGCTGGCCACCATTCGGCCCTACCGGCCGAGCCTGTCGCACCCCGTGCCGCCTGCGGCGCTCTGGGGCCGCCCGGGCTACGTCACCGCGCTGCTCGGCGACGAGATCGGCGAGATCACCACGGCGCGAGGCATGTTGGCCGTCAACCGGTTCGACAGCGCCGAGGCCGTGCATGCCTACTTCAAGCAGCACTACGGCCCGACGATCGAGGCGTACGCGAACATCGGTCACAACCGGGTGCTGACGGCCGAGCTGGACGCCCAACTCGTCGAACTCGCGCAGGACCACCTCACCGACGGCGTCATGGGCTGGGAGTACCTGCTGGTGACCGGCCGGAAGCGGACCGAGTAGCCGCTACAGGTCGACCTCGGCGTCCAGGTGGACGTCAGGCTCGCCGCCGGCGGCGGTGAAGGCCGTCAGGGCCCGCACCAGCCCGTGCCGCTCGGGTGGCGGCATCTTCGCGACGATGGCCGCGATCTCGGCGCGCCGGTGCGCGGTGACCTGGTGGACGACGTCGCGGCCGCGCGTGGTGAGCGCGGCGAGCAGCTCGCGCCGGGAGGTCGGGTGCGGCAGGCGGTCGATCAGCCCGGCGGCGACCAACCGGTCCACCATCCGGCCGGTGGCCGACGGCTGCACACCCAGCAGACCGGCCAGGGTGGCCAGGTTGACGGGGCCGCGATTGGACAGGATCACCAGCGTCCGGAACTGCGCGATGGTGATGGTCTCGTCGACCTGCCCGACGGAGCGGGCCGAGATGGCCATCAGCAAACGGGAGGCCGTCAGTAGCGCATCGGTGATGACGTCCAACGATTCGTCAACCGCGGTGTGATCCGCTGCCATAACGCCCTCCCCGGATGGTTTCCGGCCTTTCGGCGGCTAAGGATTAGAAAGTGTAGCAACACTCTAATGTCGTAAAAAGAGATTATTGCATGCGTATATTGTCGCCTAGGGTAATGATTGGTGAAGGTTAGCCGATGTGCAGCGGGTCGATCTGGACCCGGGCCGGCTCATGCGTTTGCCGTGTGCTGAGCACGCTGATGCCGCGCCGCAGCGCCGCCGCGAGCGCCAGGCCCTGCTGACGGGGCACGCGCACCAGCATTCGCGTCACCGGGGCGCCGGCCGGCGTTCCGGCCGGGCGGCGCACGCCGGCCGGAAGGTCCACCGGTCCAAGCAAATCCGCGTCGAGGGAATCCTGATCGGACAACCGGACCTCGTCGAGCAGCGCCGCCACGGCGCCGGCGGTCCCGTCGACGGCCGCCATGTGCACGCTGGGCGGCAGACCGACCTCGGCCCGCGCGGTCACCTCGGCCTCCGCATGACCCACGGGATCCCAACGGATCAGCGATTGCACTGTGGGCAGAGACAATTCGGCGACGATCGCCACCACGCCGCCGTCGCCACGGGCCCGCACCAACGCGGCGGCGCTCATCCAGCGCCACAACGCATCCTCGGCCGCGCGCAGGTCTTGGCGGCCCAGCAGCGCCCAGGTGTCCAACAGCAGCGCCGCCCCGTAACCGCCGCGCGCCTGCGGTTCGGCACCAGGGGTGGCCACCACCAGGGCCGGACCGGCCGCGACCTCGGGCACCACGCCGTCGCCCGACGACGTGATCACCGCCGTGTCCGGGAACGCGCGGCCGAGTTCCTCGGCGGTGCGGCGCGCGCCGACGACGACCGCGCGCACGGCGTCAGACCCGCAGCGCGCGCACCGTCGGGTCGGGTCGACGCGGCCGCACCAGCGGCACAGCAAGGCGGCCCCGCCCTCCTGCAACGACAGCGGGCCCGTGCAGTGCCGGCACCGGGCGATCGTGCGGCACCGCGCGCAGGCCAGCGCGGGGATGTACCCGCGCCGGGGCACCTGCACCAGCACCGGGGCCCCGGCCTGCAGCGCCGAGCGGGCGGCGCGCAGCGCGATGGACGGGACGCGGGCCGTGCGCGCCGCCGGGTCGCGCTCGTCGGCGTAGCCGGTGTCGTCCAGGGCGATCACTCGCGGCGTGCGGGCGCGCACCACGGGACGCGCGGCCACGATGTCGTGCGCCCAGCCGCTGCGCACCAGCGCGTGGGCTTCGGCCGTGCGCGCGTAGCCGCCGATCAGCGCCGCACACCGGGCCTGATGCGCGCGCAGCATGGCCACCTCGCGGGCATGCGGATACGGCGCGCGCGGCTCGGCCAGGCTGTCGTCGGCGTCGGCCCACACCATGACCAGCCCCAGGTCGCTCAGCGGTGCGAACACGGCGCTGCGGGTGCCGATCACCAACCGCGCGGAGCCGCGCAGCGCCGCCAGCCACCGCCGGTACCGGGCGGCCGGCCCCAGGCCGGCCGACAGGGCGACCACGCTGCCCTCGTCGATCCGCGTCGTCGCGGCTCGCCACAGCGCGTCCAGGTCGCGCTGGTCGGGAACGATCGCCAGCGCCGAGCGGCCGGTCCGCACCGTTTGCGCGGCGGCCTCGGTGAACCGGTCCGCCCACGACTCGCCGGGAAGCGCCTGCCACACGGCTCGGGCGGCCCGCGATTCGGCCAGGGCGGCCAGGAACTGAGCGCCCCGGCCGTAACCTTCCCAGCCCGACGGATCGACGGGCCCCGGGGCCGCGGCCTCGGGACCGACCGAGGGTTCCCGCTCCACCCTGGCGTGCCGGGCCGGCACCGCCAGACGCAACACGTCCGGGCGGGTGCCGGCGTAGTGCGCGGCCACCGCGTCGACCAGCCGGCGGATTTCCGGGGTGAGCACCGGTTCGGCCGACACGACGCGATCCAGCCAGCCCAGTTTGCCGGGGTGATCGGTGTCGTTGCGGCGCTCCAGCACGAACCCGTCGACCAGCCGGCCGTGGAAACGCACCCGCACCCGCACCCCGGGCTGGGCGTCGTCGGACTGTTCGGCCGACACCAGATAGTCGAAGTCGCGGTCGAGGTGGGGCACCGACAGCATCGGCAGCACCCGGGCGATGGGCTCCACCTCGACGGGCGTGCGCGCGCTCGGACTCACCGCGTCTCCGGACCGCGAATCATGTTGTCATCCAATGGTTTACCGTCGGAGTCCGCAGCGTACCGGACACCGGCGACAATCAGCTCTCGACGGGCGCCGGGGCGTCCCCGGCGGCCTGCGCGGGAACCTCGCGGCCGAAGAAGAAGCCGGCCGTGATCAGGATCTGGGCCGCCGCGTAGGACCACCAGATCGGCACCGCGAGGGCCTCGTTGCCGAGGATGAAGCGGCCGATGGCGATCATCGAGTCCGAGGCCGCAAAACACAGCGCCCCCACCGCCGTCCAGATCGTCGGCAGCTTCGCCAGCAGGGCCGCGCACACCATCGCGGTCAGCACCACGATGTAGAGCGTCACCGGCAGCGTCAGCTTTTGTGCGCCCAGGTGGGGCCAGAACCAGCCCAGCAACGCGATCGACGCCGCGCACATCAGGACCGCCGCGACGATGCGCATCGTCGACGGGCGGTCATCCTCCGAAGCTCCGGAGAACTCCGGAACCAGCGGCAGCAGGGCGGCGATGAAACACAAGTGCGCCAACAGGAATGCCCCAAGCCCCACCTCGAACGACAGCGGCCACCACGGGATCGCCAGCACCCAGTCGCCGACGGCCGACCCCAGCAGCGCCAGCATCAACCACCGCCGCTCGCGGACCTTGGCGTGGCCCGCCGCGGCCAGCGTGAGCAGCAGCGCCATCGAGGCCTTGAACGCCGGCTGAAACACCCAGTGACCGGTCAGCTCGATCCCCGGCGGCGAGCGCAGCGCGAGCACGGTCAGGTAGATGCCGTAGCCGAGGGCCACCCAGCCGGCCACCACCCAGGCGCCGGCCACCAGGCGGGGTGCGTACGGTACGTCCATGCCCAGCTTGGATAACACAGCCGAGGAGAAACCCGCTATCGACCCCATCCTGCAGAAGGTACTGGATGCGGTTCCCTTCCGGCTATCCACTGAGGACGGAATCCGCGCGGCACGTCAGCGGTTCCGCGACCTGCCGCGCCGGCCGCTGCATCCCGAGTTGCGGGTCCAGAACCGCACGATCCGCGGCCCCGCCGGCTCCATCGAGCTCCGGATCTATTGGCCGCCAAGCTATCCCGACGATGATCGACAGTGCGCCGCCGCCCCGGTCGTGCTGTTTTTTCACGGCGGCGGCTTCGTCATCGGCGACCTCGAAACCCACGACGGCACGGCGCGCCAGCACGCGGTGGGCGCCGACGCGATCGTGGTAGCCGTCGATTACCGGCTCGCCCCCGAGCACCCCTACCCCGCTGCCGTCGAAGACGCTTGGGCCGCAACGCTTTGGGTCGCCGAGAATGCGGCCGAACTGCACGCCGATCCCAGCCGGAT
This sequence comes from Mycobacterium sp. NGS17, assembly GCF_059813205.1. Classification (NCBI taxonomy): domain Bacteria; kingdom Bacillati; phylum Actinomycetota; class Actinomycetes; order Mycobacteriales; family Mycobacteriaceae; genus Mycobacterium; species Mycobacterium sp. NGS17. Next base: position 187,922 of record NZ_JCALED010000004.1, read on the forward strand.
CGCGGTGGCCGGGGATTCGGCCGGCGGCACCATCGCCGCCGCGGTGGCGCAGCGGGCGCGCGACAACCGCGCCCCTTCGATCGTGTTCCAGCTGTTGTGGTATCCGTCGACCATGTGGGACGCGTCGCTGCCGTCGTTCACCGAAAACGCCACCGCGCCGATCCTGGGCACCGACGCCGTCGCGGCGTTCTCTCGTTGGTACGCGGGCGAAGTCGCCATGTCCGATCCGCCGTCGGACATGGCGCCGGGGCGCGCGCGTGACCTGAGCGATCTGGCGCCGGCCTACATCGCCGTCGCCGGGTACGACCCCCTGCGCGACGACGGCATCCGGTACGCCGGGTTGCTGACCGCCGCCGGCGTCGCCGCCGAGGTGCACAACGCCGAGACGCTGGTGCACGGCTACCTGGGCTATGCCGGCGTGGTGCCCGCCGCCACCGCGGCGCTCGAGGGCGGACTGACCGCGCTGCGCGCCGGGCTGCACGGGTGACCCCGCGGCGTACGGTGAACGCATGAGCGAGCCGACCCCCGCCCGCCCCGGTATCGATCCCACCTTCAAGGCGCTGCTCGACGCCTATCCGATGACCTTCCGCGAGGCCGACGGCGTCGAGGTTGCCCGCAAGCGGCTGCGGCTGCTCAAGGTGCCGGCGGAAATGCTGCCGGACCTGCGGATCGAGGACCGCACGGTCTCGCACGGCGACCGCAGCGACATCCCGGTGCGCATCTACTGGCCCGACAGCGACGTCACGCCGTTGCCCGTGGTCGTCTTCTATCACGGCGGCGGGTTCTGCCTCGGCGACCTGGACACCCACGACCCGGTCGCCCGCGCGCACGCCGTGGGCGCCGAGGCAATCGTGGTGTCCGTCGGCTACCGGCTGGCCCCCGAGCATCCGTTCCCGGCGGGCGTGGACGACTGCTGGGCGGCCCTGCAGTGGGTCGCCGAGAACGCGGCCGAGCTCGGCGGCGACCCGGCCAACATCGCGGTGGCCGGCGACTCGGCGGGCGGCAACCTCGCCGCGGTGACGGCGCTGTTGGCCCGCGACAACGCCGACAACGGCGGGCCCGAGCTGCGCTTCCAGCTGCTGTGGTACCCGACGGTCATCGCGGATCTGTCGCTGCCGTCGTATACCGACAACGCGGATGCGCCGATCCTGAACCGTGAAGTCATCGACGCGTTCCTGGCCTGGTATGTGCCCAGCCTCGATGTCACCGACCCGAAGGCGCTGCCCACCACCATGGCTCCGGCGAACGCCGCGGACCTGTCCGGGCTGGCGCCCGCCTACATCGCCACCGCCGAACACGATCCGCTGCGCGATGAGGGGACCCGTTACGCCGAGCTCCTCGAGGCAGCGGGCGTGCCGGTCGAGCTGAGCAACGAGCCCACCCTGGTGCACGGGTTCGTCAGTTTCGCGCTGGCGATACCCGCCGCCGCCGAGGCCGCCGAGCGTGGCCTCGCGGCGCTCCACAAGGCTCTGCACCCCTAGGCAGGCAACGATGATCCCCACCGACGACGAAACCCCCGACTACCACACGCTGATCATCGGCGCCGGGTTCTCCGGCATCGGCGCGGCCATCAACCTCGACCGGGCCGGGCTGTCCGACTATCTGGTGATCGAAGCCGGCGACGGGGTCGGCGGCACCTGGCACTGGAACACGTATCCCGGTATCGCCGTGGACATTCCGTCGTTTTCCTACCAGTTCTCCTTCGAGCAGAGCCGGCACTGGTCGCGCACCTACGCGCCGGGCCGAGAGCTCAAGGCCTACGCCGAACACTGCGCCGACAAATACCGCATCCGATCGCGGATCCGCTTCAACACCAAGGTGCAGGCCGCCGAGTTCGACGACGAGCGCCGGCTGTGGCGGGTACAGACCGACCCTTCGGGCGAAATCACGGCGCGGTTCGTGATCAGCGCGTGCGGCGTGCTGACGGTGCCCAACCTGCCCGACATCGACGGCGTGGACTCGTTCGCCGGCACCACCATGCACACCGCGCGGTGGGACCACAATCAGGATTTGACCGGCAAACGCGTCGCCGTGATAGGCACCGGCGCCTCGGCGGTCCAGGTGATCCCCGAGATCGCGCCAATCGTCTCGTCGCTCACCGTATTTCAGCGCACGCCGATCTGGTGTTTCCCCAAGTTCGACGTCCCGCTGCCCACGCCCGCGCGGTGGGCGATGCGAATCCCCGGCGGCAAGTTCGTGCAGCGCCTGCTCAGCCAGGCCTACGTGGAGCTCACCTTCCCCATCTCGGCGCACTACTTCACCGTCATCCCGCTGGCCAAGAGGATGGCGGCACTGGGCAAATCCTATCTGCGGCAACAGGTTCGGGATCCGGCCGTGCGCGAGCAGCTCACGCCGAAGTATGCCGTCGGCTGCAAACGCCCCGGCTTCCACAACGGCTACCTGGCCACGTTCAACCGCGACAACGTGCGACTGGTCACCGAACCGATCGACAAGATCACGCCCGACGCGGTCGCCACCACCGACGGCGAGAACCACGAGATCGACGTCCTGATCCTGGCGACCGGCTTCAAGGTGATGGACCCCGACAACGTACCCACGTTCGCGGTGACCGGAAGCGGCGGAAAGTCGTTGAGCCGCTTCTGGGACGAGCACCGGCTGCAGGCCTATGAGGGCGTCACCGTGCCCGGCTTCCCCAACCTGTTCACCGTCTTCGGCCCCTACGGTTACGTCGGCTCGTCGTATTTCGCGCTCATCGAGGCGCAGACGCATCACATCGTGCGCTGCCTCAAGCGGGCCAAGTGGGTCGGCGCGACCCGCGTCGAGGTCAGCCAGGAAGCCAACGACCGCTACTTCGCCGAGATGATGCGCCGACGGCACCGGCAGATCTTCTGGCAGGACAGCTGCAAGCTGGCCAACAGCTACTACTTCGACAAGAACGGTGACGTGCCCCTGCGCCCTGGCACCACCCCGGAGGTGTACTGGCGCAGCCGGCGATTCGATCTGGACGACTACCGATTCACCGGCTGACCGGCCCTAGATCGCGCGCTTGAGGTCGTCGACCTTGTTCAGCTGCTCCCAGGGCAATTCGACGTCGGTGCGGCCGAAGTGCCCGTACGCGGCGGTCTGCGCGTAGATGGGGCGCAGCAGGTCCAGGTCGCGGATGATCGCGCCCGGCCGCAGGTCGAACACCTCGGGAACGATCTTCTCGATCTTGACCGGGTCGACGGTCGCGGTGCCGAACGTCTCGATGAACAGCCCGACCGGGGCGGCCTTGCCGATGGCGTAGGCCACCTGCACCTCGACTCGCTCCGCCAGGCCGGCGGCGACGATGTTCTTGGCCACCCAGCGCATCGCGTAGGCCGCCGACCGGTCCACCTTGGACGGATCCTTGCCGGAGAAGGCGCCGCCGCCGTGGCGGGCCCAGCCGCCGTAGGTGTCGACGATGATCTTGCGGCCGGTCAGGCCCGCGTCGCCCATTGGCCCGCCGAGGACGAACTTGCCGGTCGGGTTGACCAGCACCCGCGTCGCCGACGAGTCCAGGGTGTCGTGGGCCAGCTCGTCCAGCACGGTCTTGAGCACGTGCTGGCGGATGTCGGGGTCCAGCGTCTTCTCCAGGTCGATGCCGTCGGCGTGCTGGGTGGACACGACCACGGTGTCCAGCCGGACCGGGACGTCGTCCTCGTACTCGATGGTGACCTGTGTTTTGCCGTCGGGCCGCAGGTAAGGCAGCGTGCCGTTCTTGCGGACCTCGGTGAGCTTGCGCGACAACCGGTGGGCCAGCGCGATCGGTAGCGGCATCCGCTCGGGGGTGTCGTTGATGGCGTAACCGAACATCAGGCCCTGGTCGCCGGCGCCCTGGGCGTCCAGCGGGTCAGCGGCGCCCTCGACCCGGGCCTCGTGGGCGGTGTCGACGCCCTGGGCGATGTCGGGCGACTGCGCGCCGATACCGATGTTCACGCCGCAGGTGGCCCCGTCGAAGCCTTTGTCCGACGAGTCGTAGCCGATGTCGAGAATGCGCGCGCGAACCGTATTGGTGATGTCGGCGAACGCCTCTTTGGCCGTCGTCGTCACCTCGCCCACCACGTGCACCTGTCCGGTGGTGACCAGCGTTTCGACCGCGACACGTGAGCTCGGGTCCGCCGCCAACAGGGCGTCGAGAACGGAGTCGCTGATCGCGTCGCAGATCTTGTCGGGGTGTCCCTCAGTCACCGACTCACTGGTAAACAGGCGACCCTTTTCGCTCACAATGCCGATCCTTCCAAATAGTTAGTTAGCCGAATTATATCGACTGGCGTCGGCCCGCCAGCACCTGGTCCGGTGCCGAGAAGAACTCGACCGCTCTACCCGCTGTCCCCGTGCAGAAACGCGGCGATCGCATCAACGATACGACTGGCCATCAACGTCTTGGAGCCGTGTTGCAGCGCCGACTCGGTACCGTCGGCCGCCAGCAACCAGCCGTCGTTGCTGTCCACCTCGAAGGCCCTACCGTCGCCGACCGCGTTGACGACCAACAGATCACAACCCTTGTTGCGCAGCTTCGTCCGGGCGTGAAACAGCACGTCCCCGTTGGCGTCGCCGGTCTCGGCGGCGAACCCCACGATGGCGCGCATGTTGGGCAGCTCACCGTTGGCGCGTGCCCGCACGGCGCCGGCCAGAACGTCGTCGTTGCGGACCAACTCGATCGTGGGCGGCTGATCCTGATCCTGCGGGCCCTTTTTGATCTTGGCGGCCGCAACCCGGGCCGGCCGGAAGTCGGCGACCGCGGCGGCCATCACGAGCACGTCCACCTCGGCCGCGTGCTTGGCCACGGCGTCGCCCAGTTGCTCGGCTGAGCTGACGTGGACCACCTCGACACCCGCGGGATCGATCAGCCCGGCGGTATGCCCGGCGATCAGAGTGACCTCAGCGCCCCGCTGGGCCGCGACCCGCGCCACGGCATAGCCCTGCTTGCCGGAGCTGCGGTTGCCGATGAAGCGCACCGGATCGACCGGTTCGCGGGTGCCGCCGGCCGTCACCAGCATCTTGCAGCCGGCGAGGTCGTAGGGCAGCGCGTCCTGGCGCTCCAGCAACAGGTGAGCCAGGGTGGTGATCTCCTCGGCCTCGGGCAGCCGGCCCGACCCGCTGTCCGTCCCTGTGAGCCGCCCGGCGGCGGGTTCGAGCACCACCGCTCCCCTGCGGCGCAACGTGGCCACGTTGTCCACGGTGGCGGGGTGCAGCCACATCTCGGTGTGCATCGCCGGCGCGAACAGCACCGGACATCGCGCCGTGAGCAGGGTGGCGGTCAGCAGATCGTCGGCCCGGCCGTGCACCGCCCGGGCCAGCAGGTCCGCGGTGGCAGGCGCCACCACGACCAGGTCGGCCTGCTTGCCGAGCTGGACGTGCGGAACCTCGGGCACGTCGTTGAAGACGCCGGTGTGCACCGGCTGGCCGGACAGCGCCTCGAACGTGGCGGCCCCGACAAAGCGCAGCGCGGACTCGGTCGGGATGACGCGAACGGAATGACCGGCCTCGGCGAGCTGGCGGACGACGGTGCACGCCTTATAGGCGGCGATGCCGCCCGAGACGCCGACGATGATCCGCTTGCGGCTGTCCACAGCGCGTCGCCCGGCCCGGCCCGGTTACTCGCCCTCGGTGTGCTCGAGCAGGTCGCCGTGGATCTCGCGCATCGCGATCGACAGCGGCTTTTCCTGCAGCCCCGGCTCGACCAGCGGACCGACGTATTCGAGGATGCCCTCACCGAGCTGGTTGTAGTAGTCGTTGATCTGACGGGCCCGCTTGGCGGCGTAGATCACCAGGGCGTACTTGCTCGAAACGCGGTCCAGCAGCTCGTCGATGGGCGGGTTGGTGATGCCCAGCGGGGTGTCGTATGCGCCCGGTCCCCCTGCGGACGGATCGAACCGGTCGGGGACGGCGGCCAGTGCCGCGTCGGACTGGGGAATGCTCACTTAGGTCAATCTCCTGGCGCATTGGAGCGGCTCGTCGCCGCTGAAAGATACTGGAAAATTCGTGGTCAGTCGTGCTGGGATATGGTCCGGCTGCTGGTCTCGCTGGACGGGTCATGGCGGCCCGGCGCAGTTTCCACCAGCAAGGATACCAATTCCGAGCAGGCCGACTCCAATTCGCTGTTCACGACCACCCGATCGAAGTCGTTTCGGGCCGCCATTTCGGTGCGAGCGGTCTCCAGCCGCCGCTGCATGACCTCGGGTGTCTCGGTGCCGCGGCCGACGAGCCTGGCCTGCAGATCCTCCCAGCTGGGCGGCGCCAGGAAGACCGCCAGCGCCTCGGGCATCGCCTTCTTGACGGCCCTGGCCCCGGCCAGGTCGACTTCGATCAGCACGGGAAATCCGCGGGCGGTGGCGGCCCGCACCGGCTCGGCCAGGGTGCCAGATCGATGCAGGCCCCCGTGGATTTCGGCCCACTCCAGCAGCGCACCCTCGTCGATGAGCTGCTGGAATCGGTCGGGGCTGACGAAGTGGTAATCGACGCCGTCGACCTCGCCGGGCCGCGGCGCCCGTGTGGTGGCCGAGACGCTGAAATGCAGGTCCGGGACCCGCTCCCGCAGGCATCGGACCACAGTCGACTTGCCGACCGCTGAGGGACCGGACAGCACGACCACACGTCCGTTACCCGATGGTTCAGGACGTGTGCCGTGCTGGACGTCCGGTCCCCCGCCGGCGCTCACAGGCGCTCCTGGGCCGGTGCGCCCACGGTTCGGTTAGGAGCCGAACTTTTCCAGCAGGGCCTTGCGCTGACGATCGCCGAGGCCGCGCAGACGGCGGGTCGGGGCGATCTCCAACTCGGTCATGATCTCCTGCGCCTTGACCTTGCCAACCTTCGGCAACGCCTCGAGAAGCGCGGAAACCTTCATCTTGCCCAGGACTTCGTCGGTCTCGGCGTCCTTGAGCACCTGGGTGAGGTTGGTGCCGCCACGCTTCAGGCGGTCCTTCAGCTCTGCTCGCGCTCGACGTGCGGCAGCCGCCTTCTCCAACGCGGCCGCGCGCTGCTCGTCGGTCAACTGGGGAAGGGCCACGATTCCTCCGTATCTGATCAATCAATTTCAATCGATCTCATTTTGTCTCGCCGGCACTTCTGCCAGCGGAGACGACCGTACTCAGGCCTCCTGACGAAATCTAACCCGGCCCCCTGCTTGAGGGGGCAAAGTCCCAGCATGGACCGGCGTGTGACCGGCCAAAACGGCGCTCCCACGCGCGTCGCCGACGGTCGCGTGTGGCGCCGCCCGCGGGGCGATACCGGCCGCGCTTCAGCCCCTCGTTAGGCCGTCTACCAGGGGTTTTGTCGTCCGCCGGCGGGGCAGGGCTTTCCGGCCGGGCGGCCCGGAAAAGGCGCCGGCCGGCAGCCCCGACGCCCGGTGCGGGGGATCACGGATTTGTTGCGGCGTGTCGCGCGTGTCGCGTCGCCGGTCAAACGGGTCGCGCACGGATCGCTCAGCAACCAACGCGGCTATCACCGAGATTCGTCGTCGAGGGCGCGGGAGGGGCTGGCCGCCGCATCCGGCGAAAGGACATCGGGTGCCCGGTGCGTCCGCACCGCTGGTCGGCCGACCGGTTCGACGCCGGCACGACGCCCGCTCCAGAACACCGCCGACTTTCACCAATCATCTAGGGCGGCAACATCTTTGGCGGTGGTGATCCGCGGCCGCGGCCGGTCGCGCGCGGCGACGACGGTTGCCCATCTCCGTGGATTCGGACGGATTTCCAATGAATCGCCGCATGCGCGGAATTGGGCAGGCGCTTATTCCGTCCTTGCGGATAACTAGGCCCTCGCCACCGTATTTCAGCTAATCGGCAGTGCGCAATCCGATACGATCGACCGGTGTCCAACCTGCGAATTCGCCAGGCGGCTGAGCTGCTGGGCGTCAGCGACGACACCGTGCGGCGCTGGATCAACCAGGGCACATTGACGGTCAGTCACGATGCCGCCGGCCGCAAGGTGATCGCCAGCGAGGACCTGGCCCACTTCTCCCGCACCAACGCACCCGCCCCGCCGGCGGACCCGCTCAGCATCGGCAGCTCGGCCCGCAACCGCTTCGTCGGGCTGGTCACGTCGGTGGTCAGCGACAAGGTGATGACCCAGGTGGAGATGCAATGCGGTCCATTCACCGTCGTCTCACTGATGAGCACCGAAGCCGCCGAGGAATTGCAGCTGCGACCCGGCAGCGTCGCGGTGGCCGTGGTCAAGGCCACTACCGTCATCGTCGAAACCGCGCGGCCCAACACCGCACTGGCGTCGGACTAGACGTCCACCCCACTCATACGGCCAGGTAGGCCACCGCGTCCAGCATGCGATCGGCCGCGTCCCGCAGCTGCGTCACGCCGGGGCCGGCCCGCAGCACCTCGCGGGCCACCGCGGGCAGCAGCTGCCCGGGTTCCGCGCCGCCCAGCCCGGCGAGCGCCTCGGGTCGCCCGCCCTGCACACCGAGCCCGGGCACCAGGACCGGACCGCCGAGCGCGCTCAGATCGGGCGCCTGCAACACGGTCGCGCCGACGACCACGCCGACATATCCCGGCCCGGACGGGGTCGCGGACCGGTTCACCACCGCGGCCTGGTCGACGACCAGCTGGGCCACCGTGCGGCCGTCGAAGGCGGCCCGCTGCACCGTGGCGCCCTCGGGGTTGGAAGTGGCCGCCAGCACGAACACCCCGCGGTCGTGGGCCGCGGCGGTCTCCAGCAGCGGCCGCAGCGAGCCGAACCCCAGGTACGGGGTGGCCGTCACGGCGTCGGCGGCCAGCGGCGAATCACCCGCCCAGGCAGCGGCGTAGGACGCCATCGTCGTGCCGATGTCGCCGCGCTTCGCGTCGGCCAGCACCAGCACCCCGACCGATCGCAGGTCCGCGATGGTGCGTTCCAGCACCGCGAATCCCGCGGCTCCATACGCCTCGAAGAACGCGACCTGAGGCTTGACGACGGCGTATCCGGAAAACGCCTCGATGCAGATGTCGCAGAACGCGGCCAGCCCCTCGGCGGTCGTGGGCAGGTCCCAGGCGCGCAGCAGCTCGGGATGCGGATCGATGCCCACACACAGCGGCCCGCGTTCCGCTTTCGCCTCCGCGAGGCGGACGCCGAATCCGGTCACCGGGCCCCGTTACCGGGCACGCCGCCCTGACCGATCTGGCTGTGCAGTTCTTGCAGGCTGCGCACGCCGATGTCGCCGCGGATGCCCGCCTCGATGCCCTGGACGGCGGCCGAGGCGCCCTGCACCGTCGTCACACAGGGGATGTTGACCGACACGGCGGCCGAACGGATTTCATAACCGTCGATGCGCGGCCCGGAGTTGCCGTAGGGCGTGTTGATCACCATGTCGACCTCGCCGGCCTTGATCGCGTCGACCGCCGACATCTCGGGGCGGCCCGGCTGCGGGTCCTCGAAGTGCTTGCGCACCTCGTCGCAGGGGATTCCGTTGCGGCGCAACATCTCCGCGGTTCCTTCGGTGGCCAGCACGCGAAATCCCAAGTCGGCCAGCCGCTTGACCGGAAAGACCAGCGATCGCTTGTCCCGGTTGGCCACCGACACGAAGATGGTGCCCTGCGCGGGCAGCGACCCGTAGGCGGCGGTCTGGCTCTTGGCGAACGCGCTGCCGAAGTCGCGGTCGATGCCCATCACCTCGCCGGTGGATTTCATCTCTGGGCCCAGCAGCGAGTCGATGCCCGAGCCGTCGGCCCGGCGGAACCGGTGGAAGGGCAGCACCGCCTCCTTGACCGCGATCGGCGCGTTCTGGGCCGCGTGGGCCCCGTCGCCGGACGCCGCCAGCAACCCCTCCTCGCGCAGCTGAGAGATCTTGGCGCCCAACATGACCCGGGCACACGCCTTGGCGAGCGGGATCGCGGTGGCCTTCGACACGAACGGCACCGTGCGGCTGGCGCGCGGGTTGGCCTCCAGGACATAGAGCACGTCGTCCTTGAGCGCATACTGCACGTTGAGCAGCCCCACGACACCGATGCCGTGCGCGATGGCCTCGGTCGCGCGGCGGACCTTCTCGATGTCGCTGCGGCCCAACGTGACCGGCGGCAGGGCGCACGCCGAGTCGCCGGAGTGGATGCCGGCCTCCTCGATGTGCTCCATGATGCCGCCGATGTACACCTCGGTGCCGTCGCACAGCGCGTCCACGTCGATCTCCACCGCGTCCTCCAGAAAGCGGTCGACGAGCACCGGGTGCTCGGGTGAGAGCTCGGTGGCGCGGGTGATGTAACCCCGCAACGTCTCCTCGTCGTACACGATCTCCATGCCCCGACCGCCCAGCACGTACGACGGCCGCACCAGCACCGGGTACCCGATGTCTTCGGCGATCCGCTGGGCCTGCGCGAAAGTGGTTGCGGTGCCGTACTTCGGCGCCGGCAGGCCGGCCGCGGTGAGCACGTCGCCGAACGCGCCGCGGTCCTCGGCGAGATCGATGGCCTCCGGTGGTGTGCCGACGATCGGCACCCCGGCGTCGGCGAGGCGCTGTGCCAGCCCGAGCGGAGTCTGGCCGCCCAGTTGCACGATCACCCCGACCACACCCGGGCCGCCGCCCGCCGATTGCTGCTCGGCGCGGAACACCTCGAGGACGTCCTCGAAGGTCAGCGGTTCGAAGTACAGCCGGTCCGCGGTGTCGTAATCGGTGGACACCGTCTCCGGGTTGCAGTTGATCATCACGGTCTCGAAGCCGGCCTGCGACAACGTCGTTGCCGCGTGCACACAGCTGTAGTCGAATTCGATGCCCTGGCCGATACGGTTGGGCCCCGAACCCAGGATCAACACCTTGGGCTTCTCGGTTTGCGGCGCCACCTCCGTCTCGGCGGCGGGGTCCAGTTCGTAGCTGCTGTAGTGATACGGCGTCTTGGCCTCGAACTCCGCCGCGCAAGTGTCGACGGTCTTGTACACCGGGTGCACACCCAGCCGCTCGCGCAGCGACCGCACGCCGTTCTCGCCGGCCAATTCCGGCCGCAGCGCGGCGATCTGGCGGTCCGACAGCCCGCTGTGCTTACCGCGGCGCAACAGGTCGGCGTCGAGCACCGGGGCGGCGATCAACTCGGCGCGCAAGTCGATGAGCTCGCCGATCTGCGCGACGAACCACGGGTCCACTCCGCTTGCCTCGGCAACGCGTTCCACCGAAGCACCCAGGCGCAGCGCCAATTCGATGTCGTAGAGCCGGCCCTCGGTCGGAGTGCGCAGCCGGGTCAGCACCTCGTCCGGCCCCTTGCCGTCCAGCGCCGGATCGTCCGGTTTGGTCCAGAAGCCGGCGCGGGTGGTCTCCAGCGACCGCATGACCTTGCCGAGCGCCTCAACGAAGTTGCGGCCCAACGACATTGCCTCGCCGACCGATTTCATGGTGGTGGTCAGGGTGGGATCGGCGCCCGGGAACTTCTCGAAGGCGAAGCGCGGAGCCTTGACCACGACGTAGTCCAGGGTGGGTTCGAAGCAGGCCGGCGTTTCCTTGGTGATGTCGTTGACGATCTCGTCCAGGGTGTAGCCGATGGCCAGCTTGGCCGCGATCTTGGCGATCGGAAAGCCGGTGGCCTTGGACGCCAGGGCACTCGACCGCGACACCCGGGGATTCATCTCGATGACGATCAGCCGGCCATCGACAGGGTTGACCGCGAACTGGATGTTGCAGCCCCCGGTGTCCACGCCGACCTCGCGCAGGATCGCGATGCCCAGGTCGCGCATCCGCTGGTATTCGCGGTCGGTCAGCGTCATCGCCGGCGCGACGGTGACGGAGTCACCGGTGTGCACGCCCATCGGGTCGAAGTTCTCGATCGAGCACACCACGACCACGTTGTCGTTGCCGTCGCGCATCAGCTCGAGCTCGAATTCCTTCCAGCCGTAGATCGATTCCTCGATCAGCACGTTGGCGCTCGGGCTTTCGGCAAGCCCGGCGCCGGCCATCCGGTCGACCTCCTCGACGGATCGCGCCATCCCCGAACCCAGGCCACCCATGGTGAAGCTGGGTCGCACCACGACCGGCAGGCCGAGCTCGGCAACCGTCTCGCGGACTTCTTCCATCGTGAAACACACTCGGCTGCGGGCGGATTCGCCGCCCACCTTGGCGACGATGTCCTTGAACATCTGCCGGTCCTCGCCGCGCTGAATGGCGTCGAAGTCGGCACCGATGAGCTCCACGCCGTGGCGCTCCAACGCGCCGTTCTCGTACAGCGCGACCGCGGTGTTGAGTGCGGTCTGCCCGCCCAGGGTGGCCAGCAGCGCGTCGATCTTGTTGCCGCGCTGCGCCTGCTGGGCGATCACCTTCTCGACGAAGGCGGCGGTGATCGGCTCGACGTAGGTGTGGTCGGCGTACTCCGGGTCGGTCATGATGGTCGCCGGGTTGGAGTTGACCAGGCTGACTTGCAGCCCCTCCGCGCGCAGCACCCGGCACGCCTGGGTGCCGGAGTAGTCGAATTCGCAGGCTTGCCCGATGACGATCGGCCCTGAGCCGATCACCAGCACGTGGTTGAGGTCGGAGCGACGTGGCACTAGCGGCCCTCCCCTGCCATGAGCTCGATGAATTGGTCGAACAGGTATTCCGCGTCGTGCGGGCCGGCCGCGGCCTCCGGATGGTACTGGACCGAAAAGGCCTGCCCGTCGGCGAGTTTGACGCCCTCGACCACTCCGTCGTTGGCGCAGGTGTGGCTCACGATCGCTCGGCCGAACGGCGTGTCGAAGGACTGGCCGGCCTCCCCTTCGAGCGCGAAGCCGTGGTTTTGTGCCGTGACCGCCACGCGGCCGGTGGCGTGGTCGATCACCGGGATGTTGATGCCGCGGTGACCGAACACCAGCTTGTAGGTGGACAGTCCCAGCGCCCGGCCCAGGATCTGATTGCCGAAACAGATGCCGAACAGCGGGATCCCGGCGCCCAGCGCCTCGCGGGTGATCGCGACGACGTGATCGGCGGTGGCGGGGTCGCCGGGGCCATTGGACAGGAAGATGCCGTCGGGCTTGATGTCGGCGATCTGCTCGTAGGTCGCCGACGATGCCAGCACGTGGGTGCGGACGCCGCGGCGGGCGAAGTTGCGCGGGGTGTTGGTTTTGATCCCCAGGTCCAGCGCGGCAACCGTAAACCGCGGTGCGCCTTCGGGTTCCACGATGTAGGTGTCCGGCGTGCTGACCTCGCCGGCCAGGTCGGCGCCCAGCATCGACTGCTGGCCGCGCACCCGCCGCAGCAGTTCGTCCGGATCGGCGAGCGCGTCACCGGAGAACACGCCCGCCTTCATCGAGCCGCGGGTGCGCAGATGCCGCACCACCGCGCGAGTGTCGATGGCGGCGATTCCCACGATCTGCTGGCGGACCAGTTCGTCCTCCAGCGTTCCGGTGGCCCGCCAGTTGGACGGCCGCGGCGACGGATCGCGCACCGCGTAGCCGGCGACCCAGATCTTGTCGCCCCGGCTCTCGGCGTCCTCGCCGTTCCAGCCGGTGTTGCCGATCTGCGGAGCGGTGGCCACCACGATCTGCCGGTGGTAACTGGGATCGGTCAGCGTCTCCTGGTAGCCGGACATGCCGGTGGAAAAGACGGCCTCGCCCAATGTTTGGCCGACCTTGCCGAACGGCGTGCCGGTGAAGACGCGGCCGTCCTCGAGTACCAACTGCGCTTTACTCACGGGCGCCGCTCCCCCTCATGTTGCGATTTGAGCCAGCCGTCGTATTCGTTGCGGTGATTCGCCCGGAAGCCGGTGTCGATCTCGACGCCCGAGGGCAGCCGCCAGCGGATCGCCAGGATCCCGACCCGGCCCGTCATCCTGCGCTCCATCCGGATGTGCGTGATCGAATCCTCAGGTATCCAAATAGGCTGGGCCCGTACGCGTTCCACCATGATGCCCCCCTCATAGCGAGTCAGTACCGCCTTGCTACGGAAACCCAGATCACCGGCTGCGATCCGCTCGCTCCAGCCCGGCGCCATCATGGAACCGCAGTAGTGCCCGCGGGTGGTGATGGTCGCCGCCCCCACCTGGTCCGGGATCTCGGGCAGCGCCCCGATCAGCTCCGCCTGCTGCTGGGAACGACGGTGCCAGGTCCGCATCATCAGCTGGATCACCACCGTGAGCACGACCACCAGTACGGCCGCGAAGATCAGCGATCCCACCAGCGTGCCCGAGTTCATGCCGGGCACTTCCCGTCTCGGGCGGTGACCTTGCCGCGCAGCAGCGTGGCGGTCACGGTGGCGGGCAGGGTCATCGCCTCGTACGGCGTGTTGGCCGACCGGCTGGCCAGGTCGGCGCCGGCGATCGTCCATGAGGCCGTGGGATCCACGACCGTGAGGTTGGCGGGCTCCCCAACCTCCAGCGGCCGCCCGTGATCGGGCAGCCGCGCAATGCGTGCGGGGTTTTCACTCATCACCCGGGCGACGTCCCGCCAGGTCAGCAACCCCGGGGTGACCATGGTCTGCACCACGATCGACAGCGCCGTCTGCAGCCCCAGCATGCCGGGACGCGCCGCGGAGAACTCCACACACTTCTCATGCTCGGCGTGCGGGGCGTGGTCGGTGGCCACGCAGTCGATGACGCCGTCGGCCAGCGCTTGGCGCAGCGCCGTCGCGTCGGCGGCTTCGCGCAGCGGCGGGTTGACCCGGTTGCGCCCGTCGTAACTGGCCAGCCGGCTGTCGTCGAGCATCAGGTGGTGCGGGGTGACCTCGGCGGTGATCGAAATCCCTTGCTCCTTAGCCCATTTCACGATCTCGACCGTGCCCGCCGTGGAGGCGTGGCAGATGTGGACCCGGGCGCCGGCGTCGCGGGCCAGCAGCGCGTCGCGGGCCACGATCGATTCCTCGGCCGCCCGCGGCCAGCCCGCCAGGCCCAACCGGGCCGCGGTGGGGCCCTCGTGGGCGACGGCGCCGACCGTCAGCCGCGGCTCCTCGGCGTGCTGGGCGATGAGCACGCCCAGGCCGGTGGCGTATTCCAGGGCGCGGCGCATCACCAGCGGGTCGTGCACGCAGATGCCGTCGTCGGAGAACATCCGCACCTGCGCGGCACCGGCCGCCATCATGCCCATCTCGGTGAGCTCCTTGCCGGCCAGCCCGACGGTGACGGCGCCCACCGGGTGCACGTCGACCAGGCCGACCTGCTGGCCGCGATGCCACACGTGGTCGGTGACCACCGGGCTGTCGGCGACCGGGTTGGTGTTGGCCATCGCGAACACCGCGGTGTAGCCACCCAAAGCCGCCGCAGCCGAGCCGGTTTCGATGTCCTCCGCGTATTCACGCCCGGGTTCGCGCAGGTGCGTGTGCAAGTCGACCAGGCCGGGCAGCAGCACGTGGCCGGTGGCGTCGATCACGTCGGCCGTCTCGGGAATGTCCAACGTGGCCCCGATGTCGGCGATCTGGCCGTCAAACCCGGGGCTGTCGATCAGCACGTCGACGCGATCGCCCTCGCCGTACAACCGAACCCCGCGCAGCAGCACGCTCACGCCGCACCCTCTTCTCCGGCTAGTTCGGTGCCGACCAGCACGTGGAACAGCACCGCCATTCGCACGTGGACACCATTGGAAACCTGTTGCAGCACAGCAGATTGCGATGAGTCGGCCACCGACGAGGCGATCTCCATGCCGCGCAGCATCGGCCCGGGGTGCAGCACGACGGCGTGGCCGGGCAGCAGCGCCTGGCGGCGATCGGAAAGCCCGTACAGGGAGGAGTATTCGCGCACCGACGGAAAGAAGCCGCCGTTCATCCGCTCGGCCTGCACGCGCAGCATCAGCACCGCGTCGGCGGCGGGCAGCTCGGCGTCGAAGTCGTTCGATACGGTGACCGGCCAGCCCTCGACCCCGACCGGCAGCAGCGTCGGCGGCGCGACCAGGACCACCTCGGCGCCCAGGGTGTCCAGCAGCATCACGTTCGAGCGGGCGACGCGGCTGTGCAGGATGTCGCCGACGATCACGATGCGCCGGCCTTCGATGCCGCCGAGGCGCTGGCGAATGGTGAGTGCGTCCAGCAGCGCCTGGGTCGGGTGCTCGTGGGTGCCGTCGCCGGCATTGATCACCGACGGCCCGCCGTCGTCCTTCGCGCCGGTCCAGTCCGCGAGCAGATGCGCGGCGCCGGAAGCCGGGTGCCGGATGATCAGCGCGTCGGCGCCGGCGGCGCGCAGCGTGAACGCGGTGTCGCGCAGCGACTCTCCCTTGCCCACCGACGATCCCGACGCGCTGACGTTGATCACGTCGGCGCTCATCCACTTGCCCGCCACCTCGAAGGACACCCGGGTGCGGGTCGAGTTCTCGTAGAACATCGTGACGATGGTGCGGCCGCGCAGCGTCGGCAGCTTCTTGATCTCGCGGCCCACCAGCGCCTGCGCGAACCGGTCGGCGTCGTCGAGGATGGCGGTGGCGTCGTCGCGGCTCAGGTCGCCGGCGGCCAGCAGGTGGCGCGTCATCGCGAGATCACCACCCCGTCGTCACCGTCGTTCTCGCTCAGCAGCACGTGCACGCTCTCGCTGCGTGAGGTGGGGACGTTCTTGCCCACATAGTCGGCTCGCAGCGGCAGTTCGCGATGGCCGCGGTCGACCAGCACCGCCAGCTGGACGACCCGCGGCCGGCCCACGTCGCGCAGCGCGTCCAGCGCGGAACGCACCGAGCGGCCGGAGTACAGGACGTCGTCGACCAGGATCACCAACGCGTCGTCGATGCCGCCGGCCGGAATCGAGGTGGCCTCCAGCGGCCGCGGCGGCTTTTGCATCAGATCGTCGCGGTAGAGCGTGATGTCCAGGGCGCCGTGGCCGACCTCGACGCCGCTGTATTCGCCGATGTTGGCCGCGAGCCGCTTGGCGAGGATGACACCGCGGGTCGGGATGCCCAGCAACACCACCCGTGGCGCGTCGGGAGCGTCCAGCGCGGTCTTTTCGATGATCTGATGCGCAATGCGGGAAATGGTGCGGCCCACGTCGGCCGCCGACATCAACTCCCGGGAATCGCTGCCTAAGCCGGTGTCGCCCGCAGCACCCATACGAAACTTGACCTCCTTCTCCGCCTCGCCGGACGGATCGTTAAAGGATGTCGACTGCGTGGCAGCGTAGCACTTATTTCGAGCGAGGCGCTGCGAGGGACATGTCGCGCCGGTCGCCCGTCGCCCGCGCCCGTCACACCCGCCCCATCAATCTCTGAGAAGGGACACAGGGTGTTTGTCTCCCACCGACGCGTCGCGACGCCCAGCCGGCCGCTAGGGGTGCTCGATCAGGTGCAGGGATATTGCCCGTTGAGCACGCAGTTCGCCGGCGGCGAGTAGGAACCGGTCAGCATGCCTCTCATGCCACCGGTCGCGGAACCACCGGGCGCAATGGTGCGATTCCAATTCGCGGGAGTGAGAACATAGTGCGTGCCGGACTGGGTAATCGTGCTGTTCCACGTGTGCACGACGGATTCTCCCGCCGGCAAGTCGAAATCGAGCCTCCAATCGGTTAGCGGCGCCAGGCTCGAATTGACGATGGTGAAGCGGGCGATGAAACCGGTCTGCCATGTGTGTTCAACCGTCAGCGTCGCCGTGGCGGCAGCCGCATGAGCGACGGGAGTGTTGGCAAGTCCGACGATGGCAACCACCAATGCCGATACGGTTACGTGAAGCGCTGTGCGCCAGCGCTTCACACAATTGTTCAGTCCGGACATAGCAGCCAACAGTAAAACCACACAGGCGATATCGGCCCTCGCATCGCGGGTACGCTGCAGTACCTTTGCTCAACCGCAACCGTCATGAAATTTTGGCCGCGAGACGGGTAACCGGGCGCCGCGCCCGGCCCGCTAATCTGACCAGGTGAATCGCTCGGCCCTCAACGGCAATGCCGCCTCCGTGAGGGAAGTGTGCGACGCCGGCCTGCTCGCCGGTGCGGTGACTGTCGTGTGGCAGCGCGGAGAATTGCTACAGGTCAACGAGATCGGCTACCGCGACGTGGATGCGGGTCTGCCGATGCAGCGCGACACGCTGTTTCGCATCGCGTCGATGACCAAGCCGGTGACGGTCGCGACGGTGATGAGCCTGGTCGACGAGGGCAGGCTGACGCTCAAGGATCCGGTCACCCGCTGGGCGCCGGAGCTGGCCGGCGTGCGGGTGCTCGACGATCCGCACGGCCCGCTCGACCGGACCCACCCGGTGAACCGCACCATCCTGATCGAGGATCTGCTCACCCACACCAGCGGGCTGGCCTATGGCTTCTCGGTGTCCGGGCCGATCTCCAAGGCCTACATGCGGCTGCCCTTCAATCAGGGCCCGGACGCCTGGCTGGCCGAGCTGGCCAAGCTGCCCCTGGTGCATCAGCCCGGCGACCGGGTCACCTACAGCCACTCCATCGACCTGCTGGGGGTCATCGCCTCCCGCATCGAGAACAAGCCCTTCCACCAGGTGCTCGAGGAGCGGGTACTGGGCCCGGCGGGCATGACCGACACCGGGTTCTTCGTTTCGCCCGAGGCGCGCCGCCGCGCGGCCACGATGTACCGGCTCGACGGACAAAGCCGGCTGCAGCACGGGGTGATGGGCCCACCGCACATCACGCCGCCCTCGTTCTGCAACGCCGGCGGCGGATTGTGGTCGAGCGCCGACGATTACCTGCGGTTCGTGCGGATGCTGCTCGGCGGCGGAACGGTCGACGGCGTGCGGGTGCTTTCGGAAGAGTCCGTCCGGCTGATGCGGACCGATCGGCTCACCGACGAACAGAAGCGGCACAACTTCCTGGGCGCGCCGTACTGGGTGGGCCGCGGCTTCGGGCTCAACCTGTCGCTGGTGACCGATCCGGCCAAGTGCACACCGCTTTTCGGGCCGGGCGGTCTCGGCACGTTCAGCTGGCCCGGAGCCTACGGCACCTGGTGGCAGGCCGACCCCAGCGCGGATCTCATCCTGCTCTACCTGATCCAGAATCTGCCGGACCTCACCGTCGATGCCGCCACCGCCGTCGCCGGCAACACGTCGCTGGCCAAACTCCGCACGGCACAACCCAGATTCGTCCGCAACACCTATCGTGCCCTCGGCCTCTAAAGTCACATTCCGATGCCCGGATACCCACCCGACCGCATCAGCGGTCCGCGACTGCTGCTCCGCCCGCCCGCGCTCGACGACGCCGGGGCGCTGTTCCAGCGAGTCGCCCGCGATCCGCAGGTCACCAAGTACCTGCTGTGGGCGCCGCATCCCGACGTCGCCGCGACGCGGCGCGTGATCACCGAAAAACTCAACGCCAGCGCGGACGAGAAGACCTGGGTCATCGAGTCGCGGCACCGTGGCGAGGTGATCGGGCTGGCCAGCTGTCGGCGCACCGCGCCGCACTCGGTCGAAGTCGGCTACTGCCTGGGCCGACGCTGGTGGGGCAAGGGATTGATGTCCGAGGCGCTCGGCATGCTGCTCACCGCGCTCGACGCCGATCGCGAGATGTATCGCGTCTGGGCCACCTGCAGCGTGGACAACGAACGCTCGGCGCGACTGCTCGAGCACGCCGGCTTCTTCCTGGAGGGGCGGCTGGCCCGGCACGCGGTCTACCCCACGATGGGGCCAGAGCCCCAGGACAGCCTGCTCTACGCCAAGATTCTGCGTTGATCAGGCTTTCTCCGCCGAGCCCTCCTCGTCGAGCGCCCGGCGGGCGTAGGCGCGCACGTCGGCGTCGCCGTCCTTGAGCGCAAGCCCCAAGGCGTCCCGAGCGGCGGGCTCACCGGCCCACCGGGTCAGGGACAGCACCCCGGCCTTGCGCACGTCCAGATGGGCGTCACCCAGCGCCTCGGACAGCTGCGCAATTGCGAAGTCGGCAGGCGCGCCGGCCAGCGCGCGCGCCGCGCCCTCGCGCACCTGCCAGGCCGGCGACCGCAACGCCTGCTTGATCGCGACGTAATCGTCTGCGCTGCAACCTAATTGGCCCAGCGCGGTCAGCGCGGCGGCGCGAACCAGTGGGTCGGAGTCGGCAACGAGCCGGCGCACCGCATCGACACCATTGCGCAGGGTCGCGAGCCCGGCGGCCGCCGCGATGCGCACTTCCCGGTTCTCGTCGCCCGCGGCGGTGACGACACCGTCCACGTCGTCGACGGACACCAGCGCCCGCACCGCCTCGATGCGGACCCGATGATCGACGTCGCCCAGGGCGCGACGGTATTGCACGGCGTCACCGGCCCGGCGCGCGGCCAGCACGTACAACGACGCCGCGCGCACCAGCCGATCGACCGAGTCCAGGTACTCCCGAACGCTTTCCGGCTCCGGCAGCACCTCGACCAGCTCGCGGATGCCCTCGGCGCTCGTGAGGCGGACGGCGGCGTCGTCGTCGTTCAGCGCGGCCACCAGCGCCGGCGCGTAACCGTCGGGAATGTGCTCGGTCAGCGTCGAGACCGCGGTGCGGCGCACCCCCGGATCCGCGTCGGCGAGGTAGGGCCGCAGGGTGGCCATCGTGGGCTCCTCGAGCGCCAGGACCTCGGCGATACGCGGTGACGGCGGTTCGAACACCGTTGCGGCCGCGTCGATTCGGGACACCGTGGTGGCCGGCGCTTGGCCGCCGACCAATGGCGGCTGCTCCACGGGATACACGGTCTGGTCGGTGGGCGGCAGGCCGTCGAGCTCCGGGACCGGCACGAAATACGGTGCCACCGGCCGCTTGAGGAACACCATCTCGCCGTCGGCGTCCTTGCGCAGATTGAGGTGATAGCCCCATTGGTGGTCGTCGCGGCCGGGCAGGTCGGCGCGATCGTGATAGAGGCCCCACCGTGATTCGGTGCGGGTGTGCGACGAACGGGCGGCCATCTCGGCACAGTCGCGGATGAACGACACCTCCACCGCGCGCATCAGCTCGTGCGGATTGCGGGCGCCCATCTCGGCGATCTCCACGCGCATCCGCTCGAACGTGCGGATGGCCAGCGACAGCTTGGCCCCGGTCTTGGGCGGCGCGACGTAGTCGTTGACGAAGCGGCGCAGCTTGTATTCGACCTGGGGCTGCGGCGGGCCGTCCGGATGCCGCAACGGCCGGTAGATCAGCTCGTGCGCCTCGCGCACCTGTTCTGCCGGAAGTTGTTGCGGTGCAGCGGTATCGGCCAGCGTCGAGGCGGCGTGCGTGCCGGCCAGGTCGCCGAACACGAATGCCCCGATCATGTAGTTGTGCGGCACGCACGCCATGTCACCGGCGGCGTACAGCCCGGGCACCGTGGTGCGGGCGTGCTCGTCGACCCACACACCCGACGCGGAATGCCCGCTGCACAACCCGATTTCGGAGATGTGCATCTCGATGTCGTGGGTGCGGTAGTCGTGGCCGCGGTTGGCGTGGAAGGTGCCCCGGGTCGGCCGCTCGGTGGTGTGCAGGATGTTCTCCAGCGCGGTCAGCGTCTCGTCGGGCAGGTGCGACACCTTGAGGTAGATGGGCCCGCGCGCCGAATCGATCTCGGTCTTGACCTCGGCCATCATCTGCCCCGACCAGTAGTCGGAGTCGACGAACCGCTCGCCGAGCGCGTTGACCTGATAGCCGCCAAAGGGATTGGCGACGTACGCACACGCCGGGCCATTGTAGTCCTTGATCAGCGGGTTGACCTGGAAGCACTCGATGCCCGACAGTTCCGCACCCGCGTGGTAGGCCATCGAGTAGCCGTCGCCGGCGTTGGTGGGGTTCTCGTAGGTGCCGTACAGGTAGCCCGACGCGGGCAGGCCGAGCCGGCCGCAGGCGCCGGTGGCCAGGATCACCGCCTTGGCGCCGACCGTGACGAATTCACCGGTGCGCGTGTTCAGGGCCGCCGCGCCGACCGCCCGCCCGCCGTCGGTCAGCACCCGGACGGGCATCAGCCGGTTCTCGATCTGGATCTTCTCGCGCATCGACCGTTGCCGCAGCACCCGATACAGCGCCTTTTTGACGTCCTTGCCCTCGGGCATCGGCAGCACGTAGGAGCCCGAGCGGTGCACCCGGCGCACGGCGTATTCGCCGTGCTCGTTCTTCTCGAACTTCACGCCGTAGCGTTCCAGCCGCTGCACCATCGCAAACCCGCGGGTGGCGGTCTGATACACGGTGCGCTGGTTGACGATTCCGTCGTTGGCGCGGGTGATCTCGGCGACGTAGTGCTCGGGTTCGGCCTTGCCGGGGATCACCGCGTTGTTCACGCCGTCCATGCCCATCGCCAGCGCACCGGAGTGGCGCACGTGGGCCTTTTCCAGCAGCAGCACCTGCGCTCCGTTCTCGGCGGCCGACAGCGCCGCCATGGTGCCCGCGGTGCCACCGCCGATGACCAGGACGTCACAGTCGAGCCGGACCGGGGTCGCCGGGTCGGGAATCTGCATCATGCCGCCTCCGCCGAGTGATTCAGTGCCGCAATGACTTCGGCGCGCAACGCCGCGCGCTGCCGCTCGACGCGCGGCTCCGGAACGTCGATCAGGGCGCGCAGCGGCTGACCGGCCCTGCCCAGCACGGCGATGCGATCGCCGAGCAGCAGCGCCTCCTCGACGTCGTGGGTGACGAAGACGATCGTCGTCGGATGGGCACGCCAGGTGTCGATCAGCAGCCGCTGCATGGCGGTACGGGTCTGGGTGTCCAGGGCGCCGAACGGCTCGTCCATCATCACCGCGCGCGGCGCGCCGGCCAGCCCGCGGGCCAGCTGGACGCGCTGGCGCATGCCGCCCGACAGGCTCTTCGGCAGGTAGTCGCCGAAGCCGGTGAGGCCGAGCTCGGCGATCCAGCGGTCCGCCTCGGCGCGCCGCCCGGCGCGGGAGACGCCGCGCAGCCGCAGGGCCAGCTCGATGTTGGAGCGCACGGTGCGCCAGGGCAGTAACGCGTTGTCCTGGAACACCATGCCCCGATCCCCCGACGTGGTGGTCACCTCGTCGCCGTCGGCGACGATCCGGCCCTCGTCGGGCCGCAGCAGCCCCGCCAGGGCGCGGAGCACCGTCGACTTGCCGCAGCCCGAGGGGCCGGTGAGCACCAGGATCTCTCCGGGGCGCACCGTCAGGCTCAGCCGGTCGATCACCGGTTCGCCGGTGTAGGACAAGCGAACTCGATCCAGTTCGAGACTCACTCCAGCCTTTTTTAAAGTCATTGCCGGCCTTCCTCCTCCGCTCGCGGCAGCCAGCCGGTCACCCGGCGGCCCACGACCTCCACGGCCGCCGCGGTCGCGAAACCCAGCACGCCGATGGTGATGATCCCGACGAACACCTGCGGATACGCCAGCACGGTGTAGTCCTGCCAGGTGCGGTAACCGATCCCGAGCCGGCCCGAGATCATCTCCGCGGAGATCACGCAGATCCACGCCACGCCCATGCCGACCGAAAGGCCGCCGAACACTCCGGGCAGGATGCCCGGCAACACCACCTGCTTCAGCACATCCCACCGGCCGCCGCCGAGGGTGCGCACCGAGTCCTCCCACAGCGTGGGCAACGCCCGCACCGCGTGCCGGGTACTGACCAGGATCGGGAAGTAGGCCGCCAGGAAGGTGATGAACACGATGCCGGCCTCGTCGGTGGGGAACAGCAGGATCGCCACCGGCACCATCGCGATGGCCGGCACGGGCCTGACCAACTCCGTCAGCGGGCCGAAGGTGTTGGCGAACAAGCGCGAACGGCCCAGCAGCACGCCCGTCGCTACCCCGACCACGGCGGCCAGTCCGAAGCCGGTGAGAATCCGGATCAGCGACTGCGCCAGGTCAAGCCAGTACTCGGACGTTCCGAGCCGGCGTCCCAGCGCGTGCACGATCTCGGTGACGGTGGGCAGCGTGTCGAAGCGCAGCAGCAACCGCACCTTGCCGGCGGTGAGCGCCTGCCACAGCCCGATCGCGGCGGCGACCGAGGCGAGCCGCAGCAGCCGCCACTGCCACGGTGAGCCGGCACGTCGCGGGGTGGCCGTCGCCGGGACCGGGTCGACGACTTGCGCCGATACCGGGGCTGCCGGGTCGCCGGTGAGATAGGCGGTCATACCGAACCTCCAAGGGCCTGCTGGTAATTCACGATGGCGCCGCCCGGGTGTGCGGCGAGATAGCGATGCGCGCCGGCCGGCGTCCCGAACGGCAGGTAGTTCTGGCCGTCTTGCACCCAGACCGCCTTGTCGGCGAACCATCGGGTGCCCAGCTCGGCGTCGGGAACGTAGGCGGCACGGACTTTGGTGCCGTGGGCGGTCGCCTCGCGCACCGCGCGAAGCAGACTCGTCGGGTTGGCGACCGTCTGGGTGGCATTCGAACCGTCCAGCCACAGTTCGCTGGCCAGGGCGGGATCCCCGCGCAGCGCGGACGGGTTGGCGGTGACGGCCCGGGCCGCGTCGTAGTTCAGGCCGCGCGCGCGGAACACGGTGCGCAACGGCGCGTCCTGGACGAAGCCGGACACGTCGAGGTCGGCGAAGTCGCCGATCGACTTCAGGTACGGCACATCGTTTTTCAGCGCCTCGACCAGTGACGGTTTGAGCGTGGTGTCGAATGACGTACCGCCGGGACCGTTGTAGAGGTACACCACTTCCTGCGGCAGGCCGCTGCCCTGGGCGACGATGCGGGCGGCTTCCAGTGGCTTGTCGTTGAGGAAGTCGGTGGCGTCCAGTTGCGCCTGCAGGAAGGCGCCCAGCACCTCCGGGTGAGACGCCGCGTACGAGCGCCGCACCACCACCCCGTGCAGGGTGGGCAGGTTCAGCTCGGCGCCGTCGTACAGCAGTTTGGCCTTGCCCTGAAAGACGAGCAGGCCCGGCCAGGCGACGAACTGCGAAAGGCCCTGCACCTGGCCGGATTCCAGCGCGGAGGCGCCCACCTGCGGTTGCTGGTTGAGCACTTCCACGCCTTTGATCCCGGCCCTGTCCAGCGCCCGCATCAAGGTGCCGTGACCGGCCGACCCCACACTCGCCGAGACCTTGGCGCCGGCCAGGTCGCTCAGCGTGGCCGCCGACGAACCGGGCGCTACCACCACCATGTTCAGCGCGCCCTTGGGGTTGTAGCCGGTGATGGAGACGATCTCGGTTTTCGCCAGCGGGTTGGCCTGCGTCTTGGAGCCGTTGATCAGCATGGGATAGTCGCCCATCGAGCCGATGTCGATCTTCTCGGCGAGCATCTGCGCGGTGATCGGGGCGCCGGTGTCGTAATCCTGCCATCGCACCGCGTATTTGGTGCCGGTGCGGGTGGTGATGTCGGCGAGCCGGCGCTCCAGGTAGCCCTGCGCGCGAAGCAGCGTGCCCGCGGTGACGGTGTTGATGGTCTTGGACTGATAGCCCACCACCACGTTGACCACGCCGGAGGACTGCGACAGGGATTCCAGTGAGCAACCGGAGGTGAGCGCGGCGATCGCGAACACCGCCGACGCCAGCCGGATGGCGCGTCGTTTCATGAAAGATCCTGGGGTCGGCGGCTTTTCAGCGAAGGAGATAGGGCATGTTGACGGTGACGGCGCCGGTGGGACAGCGGGCCGCGCAGGGACCGCAGTACCAGCACTCGTCGACGTGCATGAAGGCCTTGCCGGTGTCGGGGTTGATGGCCAGCGCATCGAGCGGGCAGACCTCCACGCACAGCGTGCAGCCGTCGATACACAGCGACTCGTCGATGGTGACCGGCACGTCGGCGCGGTTGTTGTTGATCAGCGTCATGGGTTGCTCCTCATCGGCTCGGCTCTGAAAAGATTGCCCCGCATGGTGATTCGATCGCCCCGCATCCGGATGTACTCCAGGTCCACGGGGGTGCCGTCGGCGAGGCTGGTGAGCCGCTCCAGCATCAGCAGCGCCGCACCGTCGGGCACCTGCAGCGTGGCCGCCGAATGCGCGTCGGCGGGAATGGCCTCGAGCGCCAGCGCCGCCGAGCCCAGCCGTTGCCCGCTCACCTCCTCGATGAGCGCGAACAGATCGTTCGTCTCCAGCGGGTGGTTCAGCACCTCGCGGCCCAGTTCTGGGGCGAGGTAGGTGAGGTCCAGGCTGAGCGGCAGGTCACCCAGGTAACGCAGCCGCTCGACGAACACCGCCTGCTCGCCCGGCCGAAGTCCCAGCCGGCGGGCCACCGACGGCGGCGCGGTGACCGGCATCGCGGCGCGCACCTCATTGCGGACCTCGCCGAGATCCTTGAACGTCTCCTTCAGGCCCAGCAGCGCGTCGAGCCCGTGATCGTACTTGCGCTGCGCGACGTGCGTGCCGACCTTCGGTCCGCGATCGATCAGCCCCTCGTGCTTGAGGACGGCCAGCGCCTCGCGAATGGTGTTGCGCGACACCGAGAACTCGGCGGCCAGGTCTAGTTCCGCGGGCAGGCCCTGCGGGTAGGCGTCGGAGTGGATCTGCTGGCGCAGCACATCGGCGACCCGGCGGGCGCGGTCGGCCCTGGGTCCGCCAAGAGGTAATGGTTGCGCCACGGGGGCCACGCTAATGCAGCTCAGGGCCGCTTTTCGGGTCGCCGATGAGGGCCCGCCCCGGTGGCGGGGCGCATTGCGCCGGGGCGCCTTCGGGCGCGACCAGCCAAAACCGTCAACCGCCGCGCTATTGCGCCACCTGCGAGAACCCGCCGTCTTTGCGATCCTGATGAGCAGAACCTGAAGGAAGATGGCTTGCATGACTGACGTTTCGAAACACGCGCTGACCAAGGTGCCGGCGGTCACGCTGGGCTTTTGGGTCATCAAGGTCTTGGCGACGACGCTGGGGGAGACCGGCGGCGACACCGTCACGATGACGCTGAATTGGGGCTACGCCGCCGGGGTCGCGATTTTCGGCGTGGCGCTGGTGGCGCTGGTCGCGGCGCAGATACTCGCCAAGCGATTTCACGCCGTCCTCTACTGGGCGACGATCGTGGCCTCGACGACGTTCGGCACCGTGCTGGCCGATTTCGCGGACCGGTCGCTGGGCATCGGCTACACGGGCGGGTCGCTGCTGCTGCTCGCGTGCCTGGTGGCGACGCTGTGCCTCTGGCGATGGTCGCAGGGCACCGTATCGGTCAGCACCGTCTCGACGCCCAAAGTCGAGGCCTTCTACTGGGCGACCATCACGTTCTCGCAGACGCTGGGCACCGCGCTCGGCGATTGGCTGGCGGACACCCGCGATTTCGGGTACGAACGCGGCGCGCTGGTCTTCGCGGCCGGCCTGGCCGTGGTCGCGGCCCTGTACTTCTGGACGTCCATCTCGCGCGTCACCTTGTTCTGGGTGGCGTTCATCCTCACCAGGCCGCTGGGGGCGACGGTGGGCGACTTCATCGACAAGCCCGTCGCCGACGGCGGCCTGGCGTGGAGCCGCCCGTGGGCCTCGGCGGCGCTCGCGGCGCTCATCGCGGTGTTGCTCGTCGTCATCCCGCAGCGTCCCGGTCGCCATCCCGGTGAGCTCAAAGACGATGAGGCAGAAGCCCATCCGGGCACCGACGTCGAGCAGCCAGACCAAATGCGCATCGACCGGCCGCCCGAATGAGGGTGCGCCCGACACTCGACGTAGCTTTGACACATGCGAGTCCTGCTCGTTGAGGATGAACCGCGGCTGTCCGCCACCGTGGCCAGGGGGCTCAAGGCGGAGGGGTTCGTCGTCGTTGCCGTCGGCAACGGCGTCGACGGCCTGCGGGAGGCCACCGAAAACGGGTTTGACGTAGTCGTTCTCGACATCATGCTGCCCGGGCTCAGCGGTTATGAGGTCCTGCGCCGGATGCGGTCGCACAACGTGTGGACACCGGTGCTCATGCTGACCGCCAAGGACGGTGAGTACGACGAAACCGACGCCTTCGACCTCGGGGCGGATGACTATCTGACGAAGCCGTTCTCATTCCGCGTGCTGGTGGCGCGGCTGCGGGCGCTGGTTCGTCGCGGTGCACCGGCGCGGCCGGTGGTCATGAAAGCGGGGACGCTGACCCTGGATCCCGCCCGGCACACGGTCGAGCGGGGCTCGACCCCCATCGCGCTGACTCCGCGCGAATACGGGGTGCTCGAGTTCCTGATGCGCAACAAGGACGTGGTGGTGACCAAAGCCGAGATATTGCAGAACGTCTGGGACGCGCATCACCACGGCCCCGACAACGTGGTCGAGGTCTACGTGGGATATCTGCGTCGCAAGATCGATGTTCCTTTCGGTACCAACACCATCGAGACGATCCGGGGCGTCGGTTACCGACTGGTGTGCTGAGACACGGGCAGCGTCACAATCATTGTTGTTCCGCCGCAGGGCGGGTCGTCGATGGTGACCACGCCGTTGTGGGCGGCGACGATCTCGGCGACGATCGCCAGGCCCAGCCCGGCCCCTCCCCCGCTACGCGCTCGATCGGAATCCAGGCGCACGAAACGTTCGAACACCCGGCGCCGATCGGCTGGGGCGATCCCGGGCCCGTCATCGCTGACGGTGAGGGTCACCGTTGCGCCTTGGCCGCCGACTTCGATGGCGGCACACGAATCCGCATGACGGACAGCGTTTTCGATGAGGTTGCGGATCATCCGCGACATGGCGACCGGGTCGGCTTCCAGGCGCACCGGATGGATATCGGTGTGGATCACGCATTGCGTGTCACGCCGCGCGCGGTCGACTTCGGCCTGCGCCAGGTCGTCGAGCGCCACCTGCTCTTTGCGCCGGAGCAGCGTCTGCTCGTCGGCGCGGGCCAGCAGCAGCAGATCTTCGATCAGGGTATGCATGCGCCGCGCCTCGGGCAGCAAGGTGTTGACCGTCAATTCGGCGTCGAGTAGATCGGGGTGTGCCTCGGCCACTTCCAGCCCGGAGATGATGGTGGTCAGCGGGCTGCGCAGTTCGTGTGAGGCGTCGCCGACAAAGCGCTGCTGCGCACGGTGACCCGCCTCCAGGCGCGAGAGCATCTCGTTCATCGTGACTGCCAGGGCCGCGACTTCGTCGTGGCTGTCCGGCACCGGTACCCGCTCGGCCAGATCGGACGTCGAGATGTCGGCCACCCTGGTCCGGATGGCGTCCACCGACTGCAGCGACCGTCGCACCAGCCAGTAGGTTGCAGCCGCCGCCACCCCGACGATCACCGGTGCGCTGCAGGCCAACAGGATCGCCAGCGTCCGCGCGGTCGCCTCGACCGCCTCGCTGCCTCCCCCCACCAGCACGGTGTACACACCGGATCGGGTTGCGACCTTTTGGCCGCTGACCCGCATGTCGTCACCGGCGACCGCGTCGTCGGGCAGGCCGCGACGCAGGTTGAAGTCGAACTGATTCGCCGGGACCAGCGGTGTTTTCGGCGCCGAGCCGGACCGCTTCACCACATTGCCATCCGGACCGACCAATTGGGTTGCGACCACCCGCTGGTCGGTGTGCAGCAACGCGTTGTCGAGGTCGTCGACCGAACCGGACTGCAGCGCCTTGGTGATGTCGCGGACCCGCTCGGCGGCGGCGTAGTCGACGCCCGCCAACAGCTTGCGGTACAAGACCGCGTCCAAGCCGGCGCCTGCCACGCTGAGCGCACACAGTACGACGATCGCCGACACGGCCGCCGACCGGGCCGAAATGCCCAGGTGCGCCAGGTGCCACGAACGCGCTCGCCCGCTTCGCCGGGACGGCCAGGCACCGGATATCCGCACGTCGTTAATTCTGCAGTCCCGCCGCCCGGGGCGAAAACGTCGAGTTCAGCGCGTTCTCAGCGGCCTCTCAGCGGCCGCGTCCTACGCTGACGTGGTCATGCCTGGTATTGCACGCCCTGTGCGTCGTAACGATCGTGTGATCGCCCGACTACTGGTCGGCGCGGCGGTAGTGGTCTGCTGCGGCGCCCTGGGCGCCGCCCCGGCCGGTGCCGACCCCAGCCCCTTCAACACCCTCAGTTCGAGCTGCAACCAGACCGCTGCTGGGGGCAGGGACGCGCTCCTGCAGGGGATTCGGCGAGGTATCGCCGACTGGTCGATGGGCGCAACGCACACCTCTGCCCGCACCACGTGCGGCGCGAGCCCGGCACCGACGACCGGTTGATCGCTCAGCTGTCCGCGACCGACGGCATGGCGGGGACACCGTTGGCGCGTGCCCCGTTGGTTGCCGACGCGTCGGCGGGCAGCTCGAACGCAGCGGTCACCGAACCCACCGCCGCCATCGCCGCGTTGCGTTGTGCCTCCATGCGCGCCAGCGCCGTCTCGGTGAAGACCGACAACCCGAGATCCGGGTTGTATCCGTGGATTTCCTTGACGTCGAGCTGGGCCAGGAAGTAGACGATCTCCTTGGATACCACCTGCCCAGGGACCAGCACCGGGAAGCCCGGCGGGTAGGGCACCACGAACGTGGTCGACACCAGGGTCTTGCCCTCGGCGAGCCGTCTGCCCGCGCTGCCGATCTGCACGTACTCGCGGTCCGACTCTTCGTATCCGGCGTAGAACGCCGACCGCATGTCGCCGAATTTGCACTCATCGACCGGCCGGAACGCCACGTCGAACTCGCTGAAGTCGGGCAGATGCGGCAGATCCTCGGTGATCTCCTCGACATGACGCTCCTGCAACGCCCGGTCGGCGACGCTGGCCGCCTTCACGATGCGATCCAAATCGATTGCCACCCTGCGTAATACGTCGAGCAGGTAGTGCACGCTCGACCAGGTGACACCGATCGTGAAGATGAGCAGCACGCTGTTGATCGAGGTCTTGTTGATCTGGATGCCGAATCGTTCCATCAGCACCTTTTCGCGGAAGTCGAATCCGGTCATTCCGGTGTTGCCGATGAACAGCGTGACCCGCGTCGGGTCCAGCACGAACTGATCGGAGCGCCAGGCCTCGTTCCACTCGGCCAGGGCGCCCTGCCTGATCGACGCGGTCGAGCTGACCGTGGAGGCACGAAACTCCTCGGGCACCAGGTCGGACTCGTCGAGGATGCTGAACCACTTGCTGATCAACCGGTCTTTGCGCACCCGGTGGCGGAAGACCAACGCCATGTCGTAGACCTGGCGGACCAGCTGGAAGCCCTCCATGTCGACCTGCCGGCGCGCCAGGTCCAGCGAGGCGAGCAGTTGCTGGTTCGGTGAGGTCGAGGTGTGGGTCAGGAAGGCCTCACCGAAGGCGTCGCGGGCCCGGGAGTTGAAGTCCTGGTCGCGGACATGAACCATCGAAGCCTGCCGAAACGCAGACAGGGACTTGTGGGTGGAGTGCGTCGCGTACACGCGGACCCGCGCGCGACCGGGGTCGGGAAGCAGCCGCCGCTCAACCCACTCCGACCGGTCCACCCCTTCCATCGACGTACGCCAATCCCTATATTCCGCAACGTATTCCGGCGATGCCAGCATCTGCTCGAGACGCTCGGCGGCTATCATCGCGGTTCGCTGCCGGGCCCACGGCACGGCCGTGGCGAACGCGTACCACGCCTCGTCCCAGAGGAAACAGATGTCGGGCTTGATCGCCAGCACTTCCAGCATGACCTGCATGGGGTTGTAGACGACACCGTCGAAGGTGCAGTTGGTCAGCAGCAGCATCCGGACCCGGTGCAGCTGACCGGCCGCCTCCAGGTCCAGCAGCGTCTGCTTGACGGTGCGCAGCGACACCGCGCCGTAGATCGCGAACTGCGGCAGCGGATACGCGTCCAGATACAGCGGATAGGCGCCGGCCAGCACCAGCCCGTAGTGGTGGGACTTGTGGCAGTTGCGGTCGATCAGCACGATGTCACCGGGTCGCGTCAGCGACTGCACCACGATCTTGTTGGCGGTCGATGTGCCGTTGGTGACGAAATAGGTGTGGTCGGCGTTCCACGTCTTCGCGGCCTTGTCCATCGCCTTTTTGATGTTGCCGTGCGGGTCCAGCAGCGAGTCGAGTCCACCGGAGGTGGTGGAGGTTTCGGCCATGAAGATGTTGCGGCCGTAGAACTCCCCCATGTCCTGCAGCGACCTGGAGTTGAAGATGCTGGCGCCGCGCGCGACGGGCAGGGCGTGGAATTGGCCGACCGGCGCCGCGGCATACGCCCGCAATGCATCGAAAAACGGTGTGGCGTAACGGTTTCGCAGTCCCGCGAGCACCGTGCTGTGCAGGTCGGTGACGTCGTTGAGCCGGTAGAACGTCCGGTCGTAGACGTCGGGCTCGGCGTCGTCGCCGGCCGCGATCGACTCGTCGGTCAGCAGATACAGGTCGATGTGGGGCCGCAGCTCCCTGATCCACTCGCCGCACTCCACCCAATCGTTGGCGCGGTCCGGAATGACGCCTTCCGCATCCTCGTTGGGCCCGAGCAATGTGTTCATCAAGGGCAACCGGTCGCGGGACCGAAGCGGCAGGTCGTCGCGGATGATCGCGGCCTGAATCTCGCCGTTCAGCGCGACCGCGGTGATGGCGTCCTCGACGCTCGGCACCACCAGGATTTCGAACTGCACGTCGTCGGACGGGCTGCGCAGCGCGCGCAAGCACTCGGCCAGGCTGTCCGGCGCCGTGCTCGGGGCGTCGTCGGCGAGCAGCACGGTGTAGAAGTGCTGCTGCATGGCCTGAGCGACCAGCTCCTGATCGTCCAGCGGCGCCGAAGTGTCGAAAAGCCCTGCGCGGTCGCCGTATTCACTGAGCAATCGCACGGCCAGGGAAACCTCTTCGGTGAGCCGCACGGTGGACAGGCTCTCCAGGTGAGCTCGGAAGACCGCCAGGTTGGCCGCACCGGGGTACAGCCAGTACCGCTCGTAGGCGGCGATGCGGTCCATCAGACGTTTGACCCGCGCCACGTCGTGGGCTTTGTCCAGCCCGGCGAGGTCCACCTCGGCGAGGTGACGGCAGGCGTCGTCGAGCAGGTTCCAGGTGTCCACCCTGGCGTACGACGGGTTGGCCACGGCCGCCAGTGCGGACACTCGAAGTCGTCGCGGCTGGGTGCTGTATCGAATCATGACCTCACCTGTTCTTCGTTCGCCGCCGCTGACGTGCCGCTCGTATTGTCAACCCGCCGCGTCACGCCCGTGGTCATTTCACCGCAGCTCGATCAATCCGCCCCGTCGTCGCTTTCCACGTCACCCTCTATTAAGCGCCGCCGCCCCCGGGCGCCGTCCGCCCACCGCAGCATCGGCAGCTCCCAGCGCCGGGCCGGCAGCTCGGTGACATCGGTGAGGGACCTGACCACGGCCTGCGTCAGTCCCATGATCGCGGCCATCACCGGCAGCAGCGGCTGCAGCGGCTTGGCCGCCGAGCGCACCGTGCTGATGCGGCGGGCGACGACCACCCGTTCGACGCAGTGGTACAGCCAGGCGCCCACGCCGAGCGCGTAGATCGAGAGCACCGAGGCGACGATGGTCAGGCCGTAAGCGGCGCAGATCACCGCACCCATGACCACCGTCGCGGCCAGGACGGCCGCCACGAGCAGGCGCAGCTCCAACCGGGTCATGGCTGCGGCCCGTGCTCCTCCGCTGTCATGTCGGAACCCACCGCGCCCCGAACCGCCCGGGCGGCGGCCCTGATCTGCGGCGTCACCAGCATGACCTGGCCCAGGACGCCGTTGACGAAGCCCGGCGAGTCGTCGGTGGACAGCTCCTTGGCCAGCTGGACGGCCTCGTCGACGGCGACCGGCTCCGGCACGTCGTCGGCATACAGCAACTCCCAGACCGCGACTCGCAGGATGGCGCGGTCCACGGCGGGCAGCCGGTCCAGCGTCCAGCCCTGCAGATGCGAGCTGATCAGGTCGTCGATGTGCGCGGCGTGTTCGCCGACGCCCCGGGCCGCCACGGCGGTGTACGGCTGCAGGGGCGCGATTTCGGGGTTCGTTTCGGCCAGCCCGGTGCGGACGTCGACGACCTCCGCCGGGCTCAGCCCACGGGCCTCAGCTTCGAACAACAGGTCGACGGCACGTTTACGGGCCTGATGGCGTCCCCGGACGGGTCTGCTCACGCGTTGACGCGCCCCAGGTAGCTGCCGTCGCGCGTGTCGACCTTCAGCTTGTCTCCGGTGTTGATGAACAGCGGCACCTGGATCTCGGCCCCGGTCTCCACGGTGGCGGGCTTGGTCCCGGCGCTGGACCGGTCGCCCTGCAGGCCCGGCTCCGTGTGCGTGACCTCCATCTCGACCGACACGGGCAGCTCGATGTACAACGGCGCCCCGTTGTGGAACGCCACCTGCACCGGCAGGCCCTCGAGCAGGAAACGGGCCGCGTCGCCGACCAAGGACTCGGGCAGCGGGTGCTGCTCGTAGTCCTGGCTGTCCATGAACACGAAGTCCGACCCGTCGCGGTAGAGGTAGGTGGTGTCGCGCCGGTCGACGGTAGCGGTCTCCACCTTCACGCCGGCGTTGTACGTCTTGTCGACGACCTTCCCGGAGAGCACGTTCTTCAGCTTGGTCCGCACGAAGGCGGGGCCCTTGCCGGGTTTGACGTGCTGGAACTCGACGATCTGCCACAGCTGGCCGTCGATCACCAGCACGAGTCCGTTCTTGAAATCGGCAGTGCTTGCCACGGTTCGGTATATCTCCTCGGACTTTGGACAGCCGTCTGCGGAACTGTCTGTGACTTGTCGATCAGTTTAGAGCGCGTGGCGGCGGCGCCTGCCGGGCCGGGGTCGGGCGGTGACGCGCGAAACCCTGTACGGGCTACGCCAAGACGGTCAGCTCTTTGGGGAACTTGGTCAGCAATTCGGGCGACTTGCCGTGAGCCTCGTCGGGCACCACGAGGGTGTCCTCGATGCGCACGCCGCCGCGGCCGGGCAGGTAGACGCCGGGTTCCACGGTCACCACCGATTCGGCCAGCAACGTGCCGGTCGACGTGGCGCCGATGCCGGGCGCTTCGTGAATCTCCAGGCCCACGCCGTGGCCGAGGCTGTGGCTGAACTGCTCGCCATAGCCGGCGTCGGCGATCACCTGGCGGGCCGCGCCGTCCACCTCGCGCAGGCCGGCGCCGGCGCGCAGCGCCTCCCGGCCGGCCCGCTGCGAATCCGCGACCAGCTGGTAGATCTCCAGCTGCCAGTCGGCGGCCTTGCCGAGCACGAAGGTGCGGGTCATATCGGAGTGGTAGCCGCCCACCAGCGCGCCGAAGTCGATCTTGACGAAATCGCCGCCGGCCAGCACCGCGTCGGTGGGGCGGTGATGCGGGATCGCCGAATTCGGCCCGGCGGCCACGATGGTCTCGAACGAGATCGCGTCCGCGCCGTGGTCCAGCATCAGCGCCTCCAGCTCGCGGCTGACCGCGCGTTCGGTCCGGCCGGGCCGCAGGCCGCCACGCGCCACCAGATCCGTCAGTGCCGCGTCGGCCGCCTCGCAGGCCAGCCGCAGCAGCGCGACCTCGCCGGCGTCTTTGACCTCGCGCAGCGCTTCGACGGTCCCGGCCGCCTTGACCAACTCGGTGGCCGACTTCCGCTCGTCCAGCTCGCGGGTCAGGGCGTCGAATCCGTCGACGGTCACCACATTGCTTTCGAAGCCCAGCTTCCGCGCGCCCGCCTTCGCGGCCTGTGCGGCCAGGTAGCGTCCCAGCACCCGTTCGATCGCGACCTCGAGGTCCGGTGCCTGCTCGGCGGCCTGGGTCCGGTACCGCCCATCGGTGGCCAGCACGGGGCCGCGATCGTCGGCGAACACCAGCAACGCGCCGTTGGATCCGGTAAAACCGGAGAGATAACGGACGTTCACCAGGTCCGTGACCAGCAGCGCATCCAATCCGCTGGCCTCGAGTCGCGCTCTGAGCCTTTCCCGACGCTGTGAATGTGTCACGGGTCTTGACGGTACTCGCTACGCTTTTGGGCCATGAGTAACTGGATGCTGCGCGGATTGGTCTACGCCGCGGCGATGGTCGTGGTCCGATTGTTCCAGGGTGCGCTGATCAACGCGTGGCAGACGCAGGCGACGCTGTTCAGCGTGGCGCTGCTGCTCGTGTTCATCATCGGCGTGGTCATCTGGGGGATTCGCGACGGCCGGGCCGACGCCATCGCCAACCCCGACCCCGATCGCCGCGGCGACCTGGCGATGACCTGGCTGCTGGCCGGCCTGGTGGCCGGCGTGCTCAGCGGAGCCGTCACCTGGCTGATCGCCACCTTCTACAGCGGCCTGTACACCGGGGGGCTGCTCAACGAGTTGACGACGTTCGCGGCCTTCACCGCGCTGATTGTCTTCGTGCCCGGGATCATCGGCGTGACCATCGGGCGCTGGCGGGTTGACCGCAATCCCCCGGCGCGCCGGCCCGGCGCTGACGAGGACCGAGCCGACACCGACGTGTTCTCCGCGGTGCGCGCCGACGACGCGCCCACCGGCGAGATTCCCGCGCAGGGCTCCGATGCCCACACCGAAGCGCGCACCGCATCGGTCGCCACGGCCGAGCGCGACGCGCCCACCGACAAGGTGTCCACCACCGAATCGCCGACCGAAACGATCCCCAAGGCCGTAGACGACCCGAAGACCGAGGTGATCCGCACCCGCGGCGGCGACGAGCACACCAGGCCCGGCACCGAACACGACAAGGGCTAGCTGTCGGCGCCGGGCTTCCCGGCCAGATAGCGCAGGGCGAGCAGATAGCCCTGCACCCCCAGCCCGACGATCACGCCGGTCGCGACGGGGCTGAGGTAGGAGTGTCGCCGAAATTCCTCGCGCGCATGGACATTGGAGATGTGCACCTCGATCAGGGGGGCGCTCAACTCCGCGCACGCGTCGCGCAGCGCCACCGAGGTGTGGGTGAGCCCGCCGGCGTTGAGGATCACCGGTTCGGCCGCGTCGGCCGCCGCATGGATCCAGTCCAGCAGTTCCGCTTCGTTATCACTCTGTCGCACAACGGCTTTGAGGCCGAGCGCGTCGGCCTCCCGTTCGATCAGCGCGGCCAGCTGATCGTGCGTCGTGTCGCCGTACACGTCCGGCTCGCGCACGCCCAGCCGGCCCAGGTTCGGGCCGTTGATGACGTTCACCGTCGTGGTCACGAAGCCTCCTCCGCGAGTCCGGCATAGGCCGCCGCCAGCAGCGACGGGTCGGGGCCGGCCATCCGGCCCGGCTTGCCCAGGCCGTCGAGGACCACGAACCGCAGCACCCCGGCCCGCGACTTCTTGTCTCCCGCCATGTATTCCAGCAACTGCGGCAACGCGTCGGCGTCGTAGCTGACCGGCAGGCCGAGCGCGGACAGGATGGTGCGGTGCCGCTGCGCGGTGGCGTCGTCGAGGCGGCCGGCCAGCCGGGCCAGCTCGGCGGCGAAAACCAATCCCACCGACACCGCCGCGCCGTGCCGCCACCGGTAGCGCTCGCGACGCTCGATCGCGTGCCCCAATGTGTGTCCGTAGTTGAGGATTTCGCGCAGCTCCGACTCTTTCTCGTCGGCGGCCACCACCTCCGCCTTGACGGCGATCGCGCGGCGGATCAGCTCCGCCAGCACGTCACCCGCCGGGTCGACCGCGGCCTGCGGATCGGCCTCGATGAGGTCGAGGATCACCGGATCGGCGATGAATCCCGCCTTGACGATTTCGGCCATCCCCGCGACGAGTTCGTTGGCCGGCAACGTCTGCAGCGTCGCCAGGTCGACCAGTACGGCGTGTGGCTGATGGAACGACCCGACCAGGTTCTTACCCGCGTCGGTGTTGATCCCGGTCTTGCCACCGATGGCCGCGTCGACCATGCCGAGCAGCGTGGTCGGCACGTGCACGATGTCGACGCCGCGCAGCCAGGTGGCCGCCGCGAAGCCGGCGACGTCGGTGGCCGCTCCGCCCCCGAGGCTGACCAAAGCGTCTTTGCGTCCAATACCGATGCGGCCCAAGACTTCCCACAAGAAGCCCACCACCGGCAGGTCCTTGCCCTCCTCGGCGTCCGGGATTTCGATGCGGTGCGCGTCAACACCCTTGTCCGCCAACCGGCTTCGGATCACCTCGGCGGTCTCGGTCAGCACCGGTTGATGCACGATGGCCACCTTGTGCCGGCCGACGAGAAGTTCGTCCAACTCGCCCAGCAAGCCGGTGCCGATGATCACCGGGTAGGGCGGGTCGACGGCAACCTCGATGGTGACCGGATCCCCGGGCTCAGTCACGTGCGCCGCTCCTCCTCATCGCTGCGCTCTGCATCGTCGCCGGCGCTGTCATGTGGCGGCCCCGGCGGGGGCCTGCAACCGCGAGACGATGTAGCGGACCACCGCGCCGGGGTTACGCCGGTTGGTGTCGACACGGATGGTCGCCGCTCGCCGGTACAGGGGGCTGCGCTCGGCCAGCAGGGCGCGGTACTTGTCGGCGCGATCCGGTCCGGCCAGCAGCGGGCGCACGGTGTTGCCGCCGGTGCGCCGCACGCCCTCGGTGGCGCTGATCTCCAGATAGATGACGGTGTGGCCGGCGAGCGCGGCACGCACCCCCGGGCTGGTGACCGCGCCGCCCCCGAGCGACACCACGCCGTGGTGGTCGGCCAGCGCCGCACGCACCACGCCCTCCTCGATCCGGCGGAATTCCGGCTCGCCGTCGGTGGCGAAGATGTCGGCGATGCGACGCCCGGTCTGCTGCTCGATGGCCACATCGGTGTCGAGGAAATCGACGCCGAGCGCCTTGGCCAGCCGCCGGCCGATGGTGGACTTGCCCGATCCGGGCAGACCCACCAGGACCGCTTTCGGCGCCACTACGCGGTACCCCGGGCCGCCGGTGATTCCCGCTCCGCGACCGCGCGTCGGTAGGCCTCGACGTTGCGCCGGGTTTCGGCCAGCGAATCGCCGCCGAACTTCTGCAGGGTCGCCCGGGCCAGCACCAGCGCCACCATGGCCTCGACCACGACGCCGGCGGCGGGCACCGCGCACACGTCCGAGCGCTGGTGGATGGCGACGGCCTCGTCGCCGGTCGCCATGTCGACGGTGGCCAGCGCCCGCGGCACCGTGGAGATGGGCTTCATCGCGGCGCGCACCCGCAGCGGCTGGCCGTTGGTCATGCCGCCTTCCAGGCCGCCCGCACGGTTGGTCGAGCGGACCACCCCGTCGGGGCCGGGGTACATCTCGTCGTGGGCCCGGCTGCCGCGGCGGCGCGCCGTCTCGAAACCGTCGCCGATCTCGACGCCCTTGATCGCCTGGATGCCCATGACGGCGGCGGCGAGCTGGCTGTCGAGGCGGTTGTCGCCGCTGGTGAACGAGCCGAGCCCGACGGGCAGGCCCAGCACCACCACCTCGACCACCCCGCCGAGCGTGTCGCCGTCCTTCTTGGCGGCTTCGATCTCGGCGATCATCGCCTCCTCGGCCGCCTTATCGAAGGCGCGCACCGGGCTGGCGTCGATCGCGGACAGGTCGCCCGGGCCCGGCGGCGGGCCCTGGTAGGGCGCCGACGGGCCGATCGCGATCACGTGCGAGAGCACCTCGACGCCGAGCGCCTGACGCAGGAACGAACGCGCGATGGTGGCCGCCGCGACGCGGGCCGCGGTCTCGCGCGCGCTCGCCCGCTCCAGCACCGGCCGGGCGTCCTCGAAGCCGTACTTGAGCATGCCCGCGTAGTCGGCGTGGCCGGGCCGCGGCCGGGTGAGCGGCGCATTGCGCGCGCTGTCCGCCAGCTCCCCCGGGTCGACCGGGTCGGCGGCCATCACGGTCTCCCACTTCGGCCATTCGGTATTGCCGATCTCGACGGCGATCGGCCCGCCCAGTGTGACGCCGTGACGCACCCCGGCCAGCACGCTCACCGCGTCCCGCTCGAAAGCCATCCGGGCGCCGCGGCCGTAACCGAGGCGGCGCCGGGCCAGCTGTTCGGCAATGTCGAGGGAGGTGATCTCCACACCGGCGACCATGCCTTCGAGCACGGCAACCAGCGCGCGGCCATGCGACTCCCCAGCAGTGATCCAACGCAACACG
This sequence comes from Mycobacterium sp. NGS17, assembly GCF_059813205.1. Lineage (NCBI taxonomy): Bacteria > Bacillati > Actinomycetota > Actinomycetes > Mycobacteriales > Mycobacteriaceae > Mycobacterium > Mycobacterium sp. NGS17. The sequence goes on from NZ_JCALED010000004.1 coordinate 227,317, forward strand.
GGTCCCATTGTCCCATGGGCACCTGCGCTGACTTAAATCCGCGCGCTGCGTCAGAAGAAACTGCTCTGGGGCAGGTCCGCGCCGTTGACGGCGATATCGCCGAGCACCCGCGCCTTGTAGACGGTCGGGTTGTGCGAGAACAACGTCCGCAGGTTGCGCCAGTGCCGATCCAGCAACGCCGACGCCTGGACGGCCGACGCGCCGCCGGCGTCGAAGATGCGCGAGGCGGCCCGCAGCGCGGGCTCCTGGATCGTGACCTTGACGCGCGCGGCCGCGATCGACGACCTGGTTTCGAGATCGGGATCGATCCCCGTGCTGCGCGCCGCCTCCAGCGCGGGCGCGAGTTCGGCCGCCGCGCTGCGCACCAAGGCCTGCGCGGCGTAGGCCACCGCGTCGATCTCGCCGACGATCTGCAGCAGCTGCGGATCCGAGCTGGGCTCCTCGACACTGGCGAACGTGTAGGTGCGTCGCCGGCCACGCACCAGCGCCGCGGCGTCTTCGGTCAGCGCCCGCAGGATGCCGGCGGCGATCGCGTGCAGGTAGAGCTGCATCAGTGCGCCCCGGGCGCGGTTCACCCCGATCATGTCGGCCATCGGGAACACTTCGTCGGGCGCAACCGCGACGTCGTTGAATACCGTTGTGCCGCTGCCTGTTTGGCGCTGGCCGATGCCGTCCCAGTCGTCGAGGTGCTCGACACCGGCCCGGTCCACCGGGATCACCACGGCGGTTGGGGCGTTGTCGTCGTCCTGCGCGGTGATGCGCAGGTAATCGGAGAACTGCGCGCCGGTGCTGTAGAACTTCCGGCCGCGCAGCCGCAGCCCGTCCGAGGTCGACACCAACCGGGTGTCACGCTCGTTGCCTCCGATCGACTTCTGGCTTTTTTCGGCGTTGGCGCCGCCGATCAGCCCACCCTCGGCGACCACCGCGATCCACCGGTCGCTGCCCAGCGGCCGCGGCGCGACCTGTAATTCCTCCACCAGCGCGTAGTGAATCCGCAGGATGTGTGCCAGGTCGGGATCGGCCGCGGCGAGCGCGATGAGGTGGTCGAAGAATTGGGCCGCCGAGTAGCCGGCGCCGCCGTGCTCGCGGGCCAACCGCACCGCGCCCCACCGATGGTCGCGGACGAGTTCGAGGCCGCGCAGGGGCGGCTGGGTCCCGCCGCAGGCCAACCGATGACGGTCATCGGCGGCGATTTCGGCGAGCACCCCGTCGATCCCCGCCGGATCCGCCGGCGTGTGGTCGTGGGATTCGACGGGCATGGGTGTCAAAGCCTCTCTGGGCGAATCGATGTCGTACGCGGGACGGCCAGCCCGGAAGGCTGTCAGGAGCGGACGTTACCGCCAACGGTTTGCTGCGTGCTGAATTTTCGCTCACCCGTCGACTTTCATCCGCGGTGATTCCGGCGATGACCATGGGATAAGCCGCGAAGCCGCGCCACGCGATCGCGGTCGTGTGCCACCATGATGGCTGGTGGGGCAATTTCTTTGGTACATACCGAATACCGTCGAGCCGGGCCATCGAGGCGATGACACGGTCGACGGCTGGGGAAGTCTGGACTATTCGGTCGACCTGGCGCTGCGCGCCGAGCAACACGGTTGGGAAGGCGCGCTGATCGGCACCGGCTGGGGGCGACCGGACACGTTCACCGTCGCGACAGCAATCGCCGCGCGCACCAACAACTTCGCCCCGCTGGTGGCGGTCCGCCCCGGGTACTGGCATCCCGCGCATTTCGCCAGCGCGGCGGCGACCCTGGATCGGCTCAACGACGGCCGGCTGTTGATCAACATCGTGAGCGGCGCCGACGACCTGGCCGCGTATGGCGACGCCGAAGTCGACAAAGCGCGCCGCTACGACCGCACCCGCGAATTCATGCGGCTGGTTCGCCGCTTGTGGAGCGAGGACGACGTCACCTTTCGCGGCGAGTTCTTCACCGTCGAACACTCGACGCTGCAGCCGCGCCCGCTCGGAGCGGCCGACGGCCGGTTCCCGAAGCTCTACTTCGGCGGGGCATCGGCGACCGCCGAGCAGGTCGCCGCGACCGACGCCGATGTCCAACTGTTCTGGGGCGAGTCACTGGACGGGATCGCCGAGCGCATCGACCGGCTGAAGTCGTTGTCCGACAAGCTCGGTCGCGAACACGCGCCGCTGGAATTCGGGCTTCGGGTGACCACGCTCGTGCGCGACACGTCCGAGCAGGCCTGGCGCGACGCCGAGGCGAAGGTCGCCAAGCTGGCCGGCACGCCGACCATGCTGCTGCTGCACGACCCGGCCGGGTCCGAGGGGCAGCGGCGGCTCAACGACCTCGCCGGGCGCGGCGAGGTGCTCGATTCCTGCCTGTACACGACGCCGAGCAAGTACGGCGGGGAGGGCGCCGGGACGACCTGGCTGGTCGGCTCGGCCGTCGAAGTCGCGGACGCGCTGCGCAACTACGCCGACCTCGGGGTCAGCCATTTCGTGCTGTCGGACACCCCGTACATGTCGGAGACGGTCAGGCTGGGCGATGAGTTGTTGCCGCTGCTGCGCTCCACCGCCGTGCCGAAGTGAGGGCGTCAACACAGCGCCAGCCCGATGCCCGCCGCGCTGGCCAGACACATCGACGGCCCGTGCGGCACCGACCTACCGGCGCCCCGCGCCATGGCGACCACCGCCAGCGCGGCGGTCAGCAGCGGCGCCCCCACCGCGGCCAGAAACCACACGCCGATCCCGAAGCAACCGGTCAGTGCGCCCAGACCGATGGCCAGCTTGACGTCGCCGGCGCCCATTCCGTCCGGCCCCACGCAGTGCACCACCAGGTAGACCGCGGTCAGCGCCACGGCTCCGGCCAGTGCCGCTAAGCCGCGCCCGGCCACCGTCGCGACGGCCGGCACCACCACGGCCCCGGTCAGCGTCAGCGCGTTGGGCAGGCGGCGTTGGCGAATGTCGTAGCGACTCAACGCCGCCAGCCAGGCCAGCACCACGAACGCCGCCGCAATCCGCATGCCCGGCAAACTAATCCGGTGCGGCCACCGCGCAAGTCATGGCCTCGCGCGGCGCGGGCAGCCCGGTGAACTGTTCCACCTGCGCGAAGGCCTGATGCAGCAGCATCTGCAGACCGCTGACCACCCGCCCGCCGGCGGCGCCGACCGCGGCGGCCAGCGGCGTGGGCCACGGATCGTAGACGACGTCCAGCAGCACACCGATGCGTGCGAAGGTGCCGGCGTAGCGTTCGGCCACCTCCGCGGGGATGGTGCTGACCAGCACCTCGGCGCCCGCCACCGCATCGGCCAGCCCGTCGCCGTCCAGGTCGCAGAACCGCGTCGGCACGCCCAGCTCGTTGCCCAGGTCCACCAGCCGGGCCGCCTTCTCGGCGTTGCGGGCCACCACGGTGATGCCGGCGACGCCCAGCTGGGCCAGGCCGGCCACGGCGGCCGGCGCGGTGCCCCCCGATCCACAGACGAGCGCCCATCCCGAGGCGCTGCCGAGGGCCCCGGCCACCCCGTCGATGTCGGTGTTGTCGGCCCGCCAGCCGGTCGGCGTGCGCACCAGGGTGTTGGCCGAGCCCACCCGCCGCGCCCGGTCGGTGCGCTCGTCGGCGAAGCGCAGGGCGGCGAACTTGCCGGGCATGGTCACCGACACCCCGGCCCATTCGGGGCCGAGGCCGCCGACCACGCCGGGCAGCTGCTCGGCGTCGCACTCGATGCGCTCGTAGGTCCAGTCGGTCAGGCCGAGCGCACGATAGGCGGCCAGGTGCAATTCCGGGGACTTCGAGTGGGCGATCGGCTTGCCGAGCACGGCCGCCCTGCGGGGGCCCGCGCTAGCGGGGCGTGCTGTCCAGGACACCGTTGCGCTTAGCCAGCTCGATGTTGGCCAGGTGTTGTTGGTAGTCGCGGGTGAACAGCGTCGTGCCCTGGCCGTCGATGGTGACGAAATACAGCCAGTCGCCGGGCTCCGGGTGCTCGGCGGCGCGCAGCGCGTCGGTGCCGGGCGAACAGATCGCGGTGGCCGGCAGGCCCTGCGACACGTAGGTGTTCCACGGCGTCTTCTGGGCCCGGTCGGCGTCGCTGGTGGCCACCTCGCGGCGGTCCAGCGGGTAGTTGACCGTCGAATCGAACTCCAGCGTGTGGTGGGCGTGCAGGCGGTTGTAGATGACCTGCGCGACCTTGGCGAAGTCCTGGGAGTTGGATTCCTGCTGCACCAGCGACGCCACCACCAGGATGTCGTAGGGCGACAGCCCCATCGCCTGGGCGGTGTCCACCAGCCCGGACTTCACGTACTCCTCGGCCCCCGCCCCGATCAGGGCGGCCAGGATCGCCTCCGGCGAAGCGGATGGGTCGATGTTGAAGGTGCCGGGCGCGATCAGGCCCTCGATCCGGCGGTGGTCCCTGCCGAGCTCGCCGACGGGTTCGGTGGCCCACGGCGGCACCGCCAACGCCAAGGGAGAGCTGTTGGTCGCGGCCGCGCGCAGGTCCTGCGCCTGGACGCAGCGGGTGTCACCGTCGAGGTCCACGCAGGTGGCTCGCGAGATCAGCGTCAGGATTCCGGGCGTCACCACGTTGGTCTTCATATCGGTGGTGTCGTCAAGCTGACGGCCTTCCGGGATGACCAGCCGGCCCACCCGGCTATTCGGGTCGGTCAACCGCGCGACGGCGTTGGCCGCCGGGATCTCGGTGCGCATCCGGTAGAAGCCGGGCTGAATCGAGTTGATGGCGCTGTTGCCGTGCGCGGCGTTGACGAACGCCCGCACCGTCTTGATGACGTGCTCTTTTTGCAGGGTCTCGCCGATGTTGGTGGTGGAGTCACCGGCCTGAATCTGAATCACCAGGTCCCGCTTGCCGCTACCGCTGTAGTCGTCGCCGAGCCCGAACAGCGCGTGCCACAGCTTGCCGCCCGCGAACACGCCGGCGACCACCACCACGACGAACACCGCGAGCGCGATCTTGACGACGAAGCGCCGCCGACGGCCCCGCTTGGCCTGGTTGCGGGCGACGCGGCTCGACCTGCGCGCCGACGGCGCGCCCACTGCCTCGGGCTCGGCTCGTTCCCGCCGTGCGCTGTCAACCATCGCTGAGCTCCCCCGCCACCGCGGCGCGGCGCTGATCCAGCCAGCTCTGCAGGATCGCCACCGCCGCCGCCTGATCGATCACCGCACGCTGTTCCTTGGCCCGCACCCCCGCCGCGCGCAGCGATCGCTGCGCGGCCACGGTGGTCAACCGCTCGTCGGCCAGCCGCACCGGCACCGGCGCGGCTCGCCGCGCCAAAACTTCAGCCAACGCCTCGGCCACCTCGATCGCGTCGAGGGCCGACGGGCCGGTGCGATCGGCCAGCGTGCGCGGGAGCCCGACGACCACTTCGACGGCCTCGTATTCGGCGGCCAGCGCGGCCAGCCGCCGCAGATGCTTGCCGTTGCGGTCGCGGCGGACGGTTTCGACCGGGGTGGCCAGGATCGCGTCGGGATCGCTGCAGGCCACGCCGATGCGGACGCTGCCCACGTCGATGCCGAGCCGTCGCCCGCGCCCGGGATCCTGCTGCGGATCGCCGGGTCGGTCGGGCAAGCGATGCTGTGTCAAGACCACTCAATCGACCCGCGCTATCGCGGCGATCTCGGCACGCACCGCGTCGAGCGCCACGTCGATGGCTGCCGGATCCTTACCCGAACCCTGCGCCAGGTCGGCCTTGCCGCCGCCACGTCCGTCGACGGTTGCGGCGAGCTGCTTGACCAGGTCGTTGGCGCGAAGGCCGAGATCTTGGGCGGCCGGGTTGGCGGCGACCGCATACGGCACCGACCCGCCTTCGCCCTCGGCGATCAGGGCGACCACGGCGGGATCGCTGCCCAGCTTGCCGCGAATGTCACCGACCAGGGAGCGCAGGTCGGCCGCCGTCATCCCGCCCGACATTCGTTGCGCCACCACCCGGACGTTACCGATGCGCTCCGCGCCGGCCGCGGCGTTGGTCGCAGCCGCGCGCGCACCGGCCAGCCGCGCGCGTTCGAGTTCCTTCTCCGCCGCCTTGAGCCGCTCGACCAGGTTGGCCACCCGGGCGGGGACCTCGTCTGAGGGCACCTTCAGCGACGACGCCAGTCCCGCCATCAGCGCGCGTTCCTTGGCCAGGTGCCGGAACGACTCCAGCCCGACGTAGGCCTCCACCCGGCGCACGCCGGAACCGACCGACGATTCGCCCAGGATCGTCACCGGCCCGATCTGCGCCGAGTTGTGCACGTGCGTTCCACCGCAGAGCTCCAGCGAGAACGGGCCGCCGATCTCGACCACCCGGACCTCGTCGGGGTAGGCCTCGCCGAACATCGCCATCGCACCCATCGCCTTGGCCTTCTCCAGTTGCTCGGTGAACGTGTGCACCTCGAAGTCGGCCTGCACGGCCTGGTTCGTCACCTCTTCGACCTCGGTGCGCTGGCTCTCGGACAGCGGCCCCTGCCAGTTGAAGTCGAACCGTAGGTAGCCCGGCCGGTTCAGTGACCCGGCCTGAACGGCGTTGGGGCCCAACACCTGTCGCAGCGCCGCGTGCACCATGTGGGTGCCGGAGTGCCCCTGGGTGGCGCCGCGGCGCCACTGCGGGTCGACCGCGGCGACGACGGTGTCGCCCTCCACGAATTCACCCGACTCGACGTGAACCCGATGCACCCACAGGGTTTTGGCGATCTTCTGCACATCGGTGACCGCGGCGCGGGCGCTCTGTCCGGCGCCCGTCCCACTGATGGAGCCCTCGTCGGCGATCTGGCCGCCGGCCTCGGCGTACAACGGGGTACGGTCGAGCACGAGTTCGACCCGGTCGGCCCCTTCGGCGCCGTGGGTGACCACCGGAACCCGCTTGCCGTCGACGAAAATGCCCAGAATCTTTGCCTCGGAGGTCAGTTCGTCGAAACCGGTGAACTCGGTGGGCCCGGCGTCGACCAGTTCCCGGTAGGCGGTCAGGTCGGCGTGCGCGTGCTTGCGCGCGGCGGCATCGGCCTTGGCCCGGCGGCGCTGCTCGGCCATCAATTCCCGGAAGCCGACTTCGTCCACCCGCAGGCCGGCCTCGGACGCCATCTCCAGCGTCAGCTCGATCGGGAAGCCGTAGGTGTCGTGCAGGGTGAAGGCGTCCGAACCCGAAATCGATTTCGCACCAGAGGCTTTGGTGGTGCCCGCCACCTCGTCGAACAGCTTCGAGCCCGCCGTCAGCGTGCGATTGAACGCCGTCTCCTCGGCGACGGCGATGCGCCGGATGCGGTCGAAGTCGGCGACCAGTTCGGGATACGACGGGCCCATCGCGTCGCGCACGGTGGCCATCAGGTCACCGACGATGGGTCCCTCGATGTCGAGCAGCCTGGCCGAGCGGATCACCCGGCGCAGCAGCCGGCGCAGCACGTAGCCGCGGCCGTCATTGCCGGGTGTGACGCCGTCACCGATCAGGATGGCCGCGGTGCGGCTGTGGTCGGCGATGACCCGGTAGCGCACGTCGTCGTCGTGGTTGCCTACGTCGTATCCGCGCGGTGCCCGCGCGGCCGCGGCGTCGATGACGGGCCGCAACAGGTCCGTCTCGTAGACGTTGTGCACGCCCTGCAGGATGAAAGCGACCCGCTCCACACCCATTCCGGTGTCAATGTTCTTGCGCGGCAACGGTCCCAGGATCTCGAAGTCGGCCTTGCCGGTCCCCTCGCCGCGCTCGTTCTGCATGAACACGAGGTTCCAGATCTCGATGTAGCGGTCCTCGTTGGCGATCGGGCCGCCCTCGACGCCGAACTCCGGCCCGCGGTCGTAGTAGATCTCCGAGGACGGGCCGCACGGGCCGGGGATGCCCATCGACCAGTAATTGTCTTCCATCCCGCGACGCTGGATCCGGTCCTCGGGCAGCCCGGCGATCTCCTGCCACAGCCGCACGGCCTCGTCGTCGTCGAAAAAGACTGTCGTCCAGATGCGTTCGGGATCGAGGCCGTAACCGCCCTGCTCGACGCTGTCGGTCAGCAGGGTCCACGCGAGTTCGATGGCGCGGCGCTTGAAGTAGTCGCCGAACGAGAAGTTGCCGGCCATCTGAAAGAACGTGTTGTGCCGGGTGGTGATACCGACCTCGTCGATATCGGGGGTGCGGATGCACTTCTGGATGCTGGTGGCGGTTGAGTATTCGGGGGTTCGGGCGCCCAAGAAGTAGGGCACGAACTGGACCATGCCGGCGTTGACGAACAACAGGTTGGGGTCGTCGAGGATCACCGACGCGCTCGGCACCTCGGTGTGCCCCGCCTTCACGAAATGATCAAGAAACCGTTTCCTGATCTCGTGTGTCTGCACTTTCGGAGTCCGCTTCTTCTGAGTTACTTCGACGTCTGCATCCCAGCCTATTCGCCGGCGCATGGGAAGCCCGTCTAACGACGCATTTCGACCGCTCACAGTACCTGCCCCGGCGCGACGCGCACCGAGGCGCTAACCCTCCAGGAAGCTCAGCCGGACCGAGCGTTGCGGGTTGTCGCGGTTCAGGTCGACCAGGACGATGCTTTGCCACGTGCCCAGCATCGGCTCACCGGCCGATACCGGAACCGTCACCGACGGCGCGACGAGCGCCGGCATCACGTGGTCGGCGCCGTGACCCGCGGAGCCGTGCGAATGCCGGTAACGATCGTCGCGCGGGAGCAGCCGCTCCAGCGTGTCGACCAGGTCGTCATCGGAACCGGCGCCCGTCTCGATGATGGCGACCCCGGCCGTGGCGTGCGGCACGAACACGTTGCACAGGCCGTCACCCCGCGACCAGCAGAACCCGCGCACCGCCTCGGTCAGATCGACGATTCGGCGCCGCGAGGTGTCCACGTCCAACACATCCGTATGCACCCGGCCAAGCCTACGGCGCGAGCCTCGAGGCCGGCCAATGCGTTGTGAGCGCTGTCACGACATCTGAACGCAGCGGAGAAGCTTTTCGAAAGCGTTGCGGCGACTAATCGGCAGGAGGAAGGTAGCGGGTGGGACCGGTGGCGCCACCGGGGCGCCGCCCCGACACAGGAGGGGCCGACCGTGTACGCACGCTCCACCACCATCCAGGCGCAACCCCTGTCCGTCGACATCGGCATTGCGCACGTTCGCGATGTCGTCATGCCCGCCCTCACCGAGATCGATGGGTGTGTGGGGCTGTCGCTGTTGGTCGACCGGCAATCCGGCACCTGCATCGCCACCAGCGCGTGGGAATCGATCGACGCGATGCGTGCCAGCGCCGAGCAGGTCCCACCCATCCGGGACCGCGCCGCGCTGATGTTCGACGGCAGCGCGCGGGTCGAGGAATGGGACATCCCGCTCCTGCACCGCGACCACCCCTCCCGCGCGGGGGCGTGCGTGCGGGCCACCTGGCTCAAAGTGGTGCCCGACCAGCTGAACCGGTCGCTGGAGTTCTACCGGATGGCGGTGCTGCCCGAGATGCAGCATCTCGACGGGTTCTGCAGCGCCAGCCTGATGGTCGACCACCCCGCCTGCCGCCGCGCCGTGACCTGCTCCACGTTCGACTCCATGGAGGCGATGGCCCGCAACCGCGACCGCGCCAGCGAACTGCGCAGCAGGCGGGTGCGCGACCTGGGCGCCGAAGTGATCGACGTCGCCGAGTTCGAGCTGGCGATCGCGCACCTGCGGGTGCCCGAGCTCGTCTAGCGCGTCACGGCCGGTTCAAGGCAAGGCGTCGCCGGGGAAGCCGCGGCAGGCGTGCACCTCGTAGGTGAAGACGCTCGCGGCGACCCCGGGGTCGTCGGCCATGATCGCCGCGGTGTCCTCGACCGTCGCCGCGAACACCCCGACGCCGCAGACGTCGGATTCGTCGCTGACCGGTAGGACCACCGCGAGCACGCCGTCGTCGCGCAGCCCGAAATTGCGCCGGCCGTGCTCCCAGATGACGCCCGCTGACGACTCGTCGGCGAACTTCGGGCCGCGCTTGAGGATCATCACGGTGTAGGGCCGGGCGGTGGGCAGCAGCGCGCCCATCTCCTCGTCGGTGAAGGTTTTCATGACGGTTTCCTTTTGTTGCGGATGATCGCGCGCAGCCGGTCGAGGCGGCCGGCCATCTCGCGCTCGCCGCCACGGCCGGTGGGCCGGTAGTAGTCGACCCCTACCAGCTCATCCGGTGGATATTGTTGTGCGACAACACCATCCGGGTGGTCGTGCGAGTACTTGTAGCCCTGCGCGTTGCCCAGTCCCGCCGCACCCGAATAGTGCCCGTCGCGCAGATGCGGCGGGACCAGACCGGCTTTGCCGGCCCTGATGTCGGCCATCGCCGCGGCCAGCGCCGTGGTGACCGCGTTCGACTTCGGCGCGCTGGCCAGATAAATCGTGCAGTGCGCCAGGGTGAGCTGCGCCTCGGGCATGCCGATCAGCGCCACCGTCTGCGCGGCCGCGACCGCGACCTGCAGCGCGGCCGGGTCGGCCATGCCGATGTCCTCGCTGGCCAGGATCATCAGCCGGCGCGCGACGAACCGCGGGTCCTCGCCGGCGACGAGCATGCGGGCCAGGTAGTGCAGCGCGGCGTCGACGTCCGAGCCGCGGACGGACTTGATGAAGGCGCTGATGACGTCGTAGTGCTGGTCGCCGTCGCGGTCGTAGCGCACCGCGGCCTCGTCCAGGGACTGCTCTACGGCCGCGACGGTCAGCTCGCCGCCGGGCTCGACCGCCTCGGCGGCGACCTCCAGCGCGGTCAACGCGCGCCGGGCGTCACCGGCGGCCAGCCGCACCAGCAGGTCGACGGCCTCGGGCGCGACCCGGGTCTGCCCGCCCAACCCGCGCGGGTCCTCGATCGCGCGCTGCACCACGATGCGGATGTCGTCGGCGCTCAGCGGCCGCAACTGCAGGATCAGCGAGCGCGACAGCAGCGGCGACACCACCGAGAAGCTGGGGTTCTCCGTGGTCGCCGCCACCAGCAGCACCACCCGGTTCTCCACCGCGGACAACAGCGCGTCCTGCTGGGTCTTGGAGAACCGGTGCACCTCGTCGATGAACAGCACCGTCTGCTCCCCGGACAGCAGCGCCCGGCGCGCGGTGTCGATCACCGCCCGAACGTCTTTGACGCCGGCCGACAGGGCCGACAGCGCCTCGAACCGGCGGCCGGTCGCCTGCGAGATCAGCGCGGCCAGCGTCGTCTTGCCGCTGCCGGGCGGGCCGTACAGGATGGCCGACGCCACCCCCGAACCCTCGACCAGGCGGCGCAGCGGGGATCCGGGCGCCAACAGATGGTCCTGGCCGACCACCTCGTCAAGCGATGCCGGACGCATCCGGACCGCCAGGGGTGCGCCGCCCGACACGCCCAGCCCATGATCGCTTGACTGCGGCGGGCCGGGCAGGTCAAACAGACCGTCGGACACGGCTTCAGGCATACCACGAAGCCGCGACACGGCGGCGCCTCATCTGGCACGGTCTGCACTGCCGTCGGATACTTGTTAAGTTCTGCGACGCATGCCCAGAACGTCGACGACGTAGGAGCGGCCATGAGCCAACCCCCGGAGTACCCCGGCAATCCGATCCGGCCGCAAGGCAACCCTGAGCCCTCCGGTTACCCGCCCCCCGGCTACGGGCCGCCCCCCGGCTACGGGCCACCCCCCGGCTCGGCGCCCCCCGGTTATGGCCCGCCGCCCGGATACGGGCCACCGCCCGGCTACGGCCCGCCCCCCGGTTATGGCCCGCCCCCCGGTTATGGCCCGCCCCCCGGATATGGGCCACCACCGGGCTACGGTGCACCCCAACAGCCCGGCTACCCGGGTTACGGCGGCCCGCAGCGGTTCAGCATCGGCGAAGCCTTCTCGTGGGCGTTCAACAAGTTCGGTAAGAACGCCGTGCCGCTGATCGTCGCGTTGCTGGTGTACGCCGTGGCCGGGCTGATCCTGTACGGCCTGGTATTCGTGCTGTTGGGCGGCGCCGACGCGTCGACGAGCAATGCCGACGGAAACTACGGCGCATCGTTTACGGGAAGCATGGCCGGCGTCGGCGCGATCGTCCTGCAGATCGTGATCTTCGTCTACACCATCTTCGTCCAGGCGGCATTCCTGTCGGGCGCCCTTGACATAGCGGACGCCCGGCCGGTGACGGTCAGTTCGTTCTTCAAGCCGCGCCACTTCGGCAACGCGCTTCTGGCCGCGGCACTGCTCAGCGTGATCAGCGTGGCCCTGGATGCGGTCTCGCTGATCCCGCCGACGATTCTGTTCAACCTGGTGGCGCTGTTGGCGGTCGCGGTCTTCAGCTTCTTCGCGCTGTTCACCATCGCCTTCGCGACGGATCGCGACCTGCCGCCGATCGAGGCGCTGAAGGCAAGCTTCACCACGGTCCGCTCCGACATCGGCAGCGCCTTGCTGTCGTGGCTGGTGCAGTTCGCGATCGTGCTGGTCGGTGCCTTCCTGTGCTTGGTGGGGCTCGTCGTCGCCGCCCCGGTGGCGCTGTTGATCCAGGTCTACACCTACCGCCGGCTGTCCGGCGGGCAGGTCGCGCCGTGAGTCCGCTGACCGTCACCGTCGGCTGAGGCGGCTTCGCTGCCTCGGTCATAAGGCCGGCCCACCAATGACATTCGCCACCGGCGCGCCGTCAGGGCCCGGCACCGCGCGCTACGACGCGGATCGCCTGCTGGCCGGATACCGCGCCGCGCGCGCCCAGGAGGCGCTCTTCGATCTGCGGCACGGTCCGGCGCGCGGGTATGACGAATTCCTCGACCGCGACGGCAACGTGCGACCGGCGTGGGCCGAGCTGGCCGACGCCATCGCGGAGCGCGGCCGCGCCGGCCTGGACCGGCTGCGCTCGGTGGTGCACGACCTCATCGACAACGACGGCATCACCTACACCGACGTCGCGCCCGACGGTCGCGGCCAGGAGCCCAGGCCCTGGCAGCTGGACACGCTGCCGATCGTGCTGTCCGCGGCCGACTGGGAGGTGCTCGAGACGGGCCTGCTGCAACGGTCGCGGGTGCTCGACGCCGTACTGGCCGACCTGTACGGGCCGCGCAGCCTGCTCACCGAGGGCGTCCTTCCCCCCGAACTGCTGTTCGGCCATCCCGGGTATGTGCGCGCCGCCAATGGAATCGAAATCCCCGGGCGCCACCAGCTTTTCATGCACGGCTGCGATGTCAGCCGGCGTCCGGACGGCACTTTCGTCGTCAATGGCGACCGCACCCAGGCGCCCTCAGGGGCCGGCTACGCGCTGGCCGACCGGCGCGTCATCGCGCATTCGGTTCCCGACCTCTACGAGCGAATCGCGCCCCGGCCGACGACTCCGTTCGCGCAGGCGCTGCGGCTGGCGCTGATCGACGCCGCACCCGATGACGCCCAGGATCCCGTCGTGGTGGTCCTGTCCCCGGGTATCTACTCGGAGACCGCATTCGACCAGGCCTACCTGGCCACCCTGCTGGGTTTCCCGATGGTGGAAAGCGCCGACCTGGTGGTGCGCGACGGCATGTTGTGGATGCGCTCGCTGGGCACCTTGAAACGCGTCGACGTCGTCCTGCGCCGGGTCGACGCGGACTACACGGACCCGCTGGATCTGCGCGCCGATTCCCGGCTCGGGGTGGCCGGTTTGGTGGAGGCCCAGCACCGCGGGACGGTGACCGTGGTCAACACGCTGGGCAGTGGAATTTTGGAAAACCCTGGGCTGCTGCGTTTTTTGCCCGCGATGGCCGAGCATCTGCTGTCGGAAACGCTGCAGTTGCCGAGCACCGAGGTCTACTGGGGCGGCATCGCCAGTGAACGCTCACACCTGCTGGCGAACCTGCCGTCGTTGTTGGTGAAGTCCACCATCGGTGACACGACCCTGGTCGGGCCGGCACTATCGTCTGGGCAGCTGACCCGGTTGGCCGCCCGCATCGAGCAGATGCCGTGGCAGTGGATCGGCCAGGAGCTGCCGCAGTTCTCGTCCGTGCCGACCGACCACGCCGGTGTGTTGTCCTCGGCGGGCGTCGGCATCCGCTTGTTCACCGTCGCCCAGCGCGGCGGCTACGCGCCGATGATTGGCGGCATCGGTTACGTGCTGGCCCCCGGGCCCGCCGCGTACACGCTGAAAACCGTTGCGGCCAAAGACGTCTGGGTGCGCCCCACCGAGCGGGCGCACGCCGAGGCGATCAGCCTTCCGACGCCCGGGCCGTCGGCCAAGACGGCCGCGGGCACCTGGGCCGTCAGCTCCCCGCGCGTGCTGTCCGACCTGTTCTGGATCGGCCGCTACGGTGAGCGCGCGGAAAGCATGGCGCGACTGCTGATCGTCGCCCGCGACCGGTTCCACGTCTACCGCCACCACCAGCACAGTGCGGAAAGCGAATGCGTGCCGGTGCTGATGACCGCGCTGGGCCGCATCACCGGAACGCCTGACAGCGATGGCGACCACGCCGAGATGATCGCCATCGCCCCCTCCACGCTGTGGTCGCTCACCGTTGATCCGAACCGGCCCGGCTCGCTGGTGCAGTCGGTGGAGGGTTTGGCACTGGCCGCGCGGGCGGTGCGCGACCAGATGTCCAACGACACCTGGATGGTGCTGGCCGGGGTGGAGCGCGCGCTGGCGCTCAAAAGCGATCCGCCGGAATCACTTTCGGAGGCCGACGCGGTGCTCACCGGAGCGCAGACCCAGACGCTGGCCGGCATGCTGACCCTGTCGGGGGTGGCCGGCGAGTCGATGGTGCGCGACGTGGGCTGGACGATGATGGACATCGGCAAGCGGATCGAACGCGGGCTGTGGCTGACGGCGCTGCTGCAGGCCACCCTGACCGTCGCCCGCGGCGCCGCGGCCGAACAAACCGTCATCGAATCCACGCTGGTGGCGTGCGAGTCCTCGGTCATCTACCGGCGCCGCACGGTGGGCAAGGTCAGCGTGGCCGCCGTGGCCGAGCTGATGCTGTTCGACGCGCAGAATCCGCGGTCGCTGCTGTACCAGCTGGAGCGGCTGCGCACCAATCTCAGGGACCTGCCCAGCTCATCGGGATCGTCACGCCCGGAACGGTTGGTGGACGAGATCGGCACCAGGTTGCGGCGCTCGCACCCCGCCGAGCTCGAACGGGTCAGCGACGATGGCCGGCGTGCCGAGTTGGCGGAGCTGCTCGCGTCGGTGCACGCCGAGCTGCGCAACCTGGCCGAGGTCATCACCGCTACGCAGCTGGCGTTGCCCGGCGGCATGCAACCGATTTGGGGTCCCGACCAGCGACGCGTGATGCCCGCCTAGCCGGACGACGATGCACCCGCGCAGCGGGGTGAGGAGGAGTCCGGCAATCCTGCCTAGTCCCGTTCTCGCCCAACACGTTTCATGCCTTCTATGCCGCATGCTCCGCGGTGAGGCCGTGGTAGCGGTGCGGATCGGGCAGTCGCCGTCGCCGCACCATGTGCACCAGCGCCAGGACCGACAGCGTGGCGGCGTAGATGCACCACAGCGACGCGAACGCGTTCACGTAGAGGACGGCGACCACGACGAGCCCCACCAGGTTGGCCAACCCGAACACCACGATGGAGCGATAGCCCGACAACAGTGCCGGGCCGATGACGGCGATGACGTAGAGCACCGCCCACACGTAGCCACCGTGAACGCCGGTCTGGTATTGCAGCGCATGGGGACCCTTCGTCACTTCGACCGGTTCGGTGAGCACGACGACAGCCAGATAGGCGGACACGACGGTGCCGAGCACCGCGAACGGCGCCACCCGAAGGCGGGCGCCACGCGGTTCCAGCAGCAGAATCGCCCACGGCACCAACGCCGGAAGCAGCGGCAGCGCGATGAAGACATACGCGCGCGTCGCCAGGTGGATCAGCCCCGCCGAGAACAAGCCGTCCGGCCACACCGCCGCCTCGATGAACTGGTGGACCGCGAACACCGTCGGCAACAACGCGAATGGCACTTCGCGCCAGTGCCTCACCTCGCGCAGGGTCGCGACGGCGACCGGGACGAGGGCGGCACCCACCACCAGATCCGCTGTGATCGAAAAGCACATCGTTAACCGGCCACCGAGGCGGGGCCGCGCGACTCCGATGTCACGTCGTCGACCACGGTGTGGATGAACCTCATCTTCTCCAGCACCGCGGCCGGGAGCACGAACGGGTACAGGTCGTCGTGGCCCATCGACCGGTTCACCATGTTCAGCGACCACGACAACGGCAACCACATGTCGATGATCGTCTGAAAAGCGCTGGGGCCCAAGGCGGGCCGGTCGAACGTGGCCGACGCCGGGGCCAGCCCGCACCACGCCGAGGTGTCCAGCGTGTCGCGGATGTGCAGGTAGTGGGCGAACGTCTCGGCCCAGTCTTCGGCGGGATGCATTGTGGCATAGGACGATACGAAGTGCTCCTGCCAGCCCTCGGGAGCGCCCTCGCTGTAGTGGCGATCGAGCGCCGCCTGATAGTCGGCTTCGTGGTCGCCGAACAGCTCGTTGAACCGCTCGACATAATCGGTGAACGGTGCGATCAGCCGGTAGTAGTAGTAATGGCCGATCTCGTGGCGGAAGTGACCCAGCAGGGTCCGGTACGGTTCGTCCATCTCCACCCGCAACTGCTCGCGGTGCGCGTCGTCGCCCTCGGCTAGGTCGATGGTGATGACGCCGTTCTCGTGCCCGGTCATCACCTGTTCGTGCGCGCTGGACAGCAGCCGGAAGGCCAGCCCGTAGTCGGGATCGCGGTCCCGCCCGACGATCGGCAGCTTCAGCTCGTGCAGCTCGGCGATCAGCCTGCGCTTGGCCGCCTCCGCCCTGGCGAACTCGGCCATCCCGGTGGTGTCGGCGTCGTTGGGCCGTTCGATCGTCAGCGCGCACGACGGGCACAGCAGCCGGGGGTTGTTGACGGGAACCAGCCAATTGCATTCGGCGAGTAGCAGATTGGCGCACAGCTGATACTCGCTCGCGCGCACGAAGCCGGCGTGCTCGCCTGCGTCGTCCTCCGCGATCACCAGCAATGCCATCTGGTCGAGCGAAAACCCCAGCGCGCTACCGCAATTGAGACAGGTGGAATTCTCGAAGGTAAGGCGCTGGCCACAATTCGGGCAGGTGAAGTCACGCATGCAGCACATCGCCTTCGAAGGGCACCACGTCGACGGCGACGTCGATCGCGCTGTGTGCCGAGTCGGTGTAGATGATGCCCCGCAGCGGCGGGACGTCCGCGTAGTCACGGCCCCGGCCCACGACGATGTAGCGCTCGTCGACCATCTGGTCGTTGGTGGGATCAAGCCCCAGCCACTCGAATTGCCCGGGCCGCTGCCGAGTCCAGACCGCTGCCCACGCGTGGGTGGCGTCGATGCCGATCATCCGATCCTTTCCGGGTGGCGGGTCGGTGGCCAGGTATCCGGAGACGTAACTGGCCGCCAACCCGTTGGCTCGCAGGCAGGCGATCGCCAGCCTGGCAAAGTCTTGACATACCCCTTCGCGGGCGGCCAGAACCTCGTTGACTCCGGTGGAAATCGTCGTCGACCCCGATCGGTAGGTGAAGTCGGTGAAGATGCGCGACGTCAGATCTCGCAGCACTTCGATGAGGGGACGCCCGGGGGCGAAGCTGGCCGCCGCGTAGTCGCGGATGTCGTCGGTGATCTCCGGCGGATTGAGGTCCAGGGTGAACTCGGTCGCCAGGGCTGCGCCAGGGCCGGTCGGCCGGGCCGCCTCCCACGGCTGGGCCGCGGTGTCAGGATCCGGGCGGTGCGGATAGACGTCGACGATGGAATCGCTGGTCACCTTCAGGGTGTGGTGCGGCTCGGTCACGTGGAAGTAGGAGCTGGTGTTGCCGTAGCTGTCCACACTGGTGGAGCTGTCGGCGGGGGCCGGCTCGATGATCAGCTGATGCGCGACACAGCGCTGCCGCAGCGAGTCGCGCGGCGTGAGGAACCCGCGCCCATACGAGCCGGTCACGATGTCGGAGTAGCGATACTCGGTGCGGTGGGTCACCCGGTGTCGGCGGGCGACCCCGGCCCCTGGTTCGCCTGGTTCTGCTGGCAAGCCCTTCATCCCTCCTCACCGCTGATCTCATCACATGCCCGCCCCCTGCGTAGGGCCCGCGGAATGCCCAGTCGCCCACCGTTTGCCAATCCGACGGCACTGGCGCCAAAACGGGAGCACAATCGTGATGTGGCCACCTGGGGCGAGGTCGCCCGCATCGTCGGTGAGCTGGCACTCACCTCCGAGCCGTCACCGCACGACTGGCGGGTCGGCAAGAAACTGCTGGCCTGGGAGCGGCCGCTGCGGCCCTCCGAGCGCGAGGCGCTGGAACGCACCGGGCCCCAGCCGCCGCGGGGCGACATCCTCGGGGTCCGGGTGTCGGACGAGGGCGTCAAGTTCGCGTTGATCGACGACGAGCCGAGGGTCTACTTCACCACCCCGCATTTCGATGGCTATCCCGCGGTGTTGGTCAACCTCGCCGAGATCTCGGTGCGCGACCTCGAGGACCTGATCACCGAGGCGTGGCTGACCCAGGCGCCGCGGAAACTGGTTCAAGAGTTCCTGGCCGACTCGCGCTGAAACGCTCAGACGTGCCGAAGGTCGATGACGCGCTGCAGGTCGTCGATGCAGGCGCTGACGACGTCGGCGAGCAGCAGGTGCGTCTTCTGATGCGCCCCGGCCTGTAATTCCGCGGCGTGATGGCGCGCCGACGCCGTGTAGGCGCAGGCGCCGGCGGGATCGGAGTCGGCCAGCGCGGTCGCGGCCGCCAGCACCACCAGCACGGTGGGCACCGGCTGCGGAAGGCGTTCGCCGGCCGGGATGGGATCGGGGCCGGGCGAGACGGCGCGGGCCAGTTGCAGCACCGAGCCGGCCAGCAGGGCCACGTGCACGGCCTGGTGATCGGCGGCTTCGATCGTGGTGCGCAGCACCCAGCGTCGCGGCGCGATGGCGACGACGTGGCGGGCCGTGGTGCGCGCCTCGAGCAGCCCGCTGAGCTGTTCGTGCACCCGATCCACCGCCGTCAGCGGCCAGTCCGGCGGCGGGTCTTTGCGTCCGGCGGCGACGTCCGCGGCGCGCGCCAATACGTCGTGCAGCGTCCCGAGCACGCCCACCCGGGCATTGCGCAGCACCGTCAGCGGGTCGGCGGGAAACAGCAAGACGGCGAACACGATGGCCACCGCACCGCCGACCAGCGCGTCGAAGATGCGCTCCAGTCCGACGCCGCCGTGGTACAGGGCCAGCACCAGGATCGCCGACACCACGGTCTGATTGGCGAACATCATCCCGTGTCCGATGAAGCCGCCCCCGATGAACACCGCGGCGGCCAGCGCCACCAGCGCGGCGACCGCGATGGGTAGTTCGCCCGGCCCGAGCAGGCCCTGCACCAGCGAGCCCACTCCGATTCCCAGCGTCACCCCGATCATCATCTGGACGGCGCGTTGCGCGCGCAGCACGTTGCTGGTCGACAACGACACCGCGGCGGCGATCGGCGCGAAGAACGGCTGCGGGTGCTCCAGGACGTCGTGGGCCAGGTACCAGGACAGGCCCGCGGCCAGCGCGGTCTGCACCAGGTTGAACCACACCACCCGCAGCCGCTTGCCGCCCGCGCGCGCGGCGGCGAGAACCAGAGATGGCATCGCTCGCCGCGAACCGCCCACCGGCTAGGTCCGGTTTAACTCGAACAGCGGAATCACCCGGGTGGTCTTGGCCTGGTATTCCGCGAAGCCCGGCGCGACGGCGGTGATCTTGTCGAAGAGCGCTGCCCGCTCGTCGGCGGGAAGCTCGCGGGCGGCGACGTCGAACGCGTCCGTGCCGATCTCCACGCGCGCCTGCGGATTGGCCCGCAGGTTGTGCACCCAGGCGGGGCTGACCGGGGCGCCGGCGAAGGATCCGATGATGATGAGCTTGCCGTCGACGCGGAAGTAGGCCAGCGGCGACACCCGCGGCTGACCGGACTTGGCGCCGGTCGTGTGGAGCAACAGCAGGTTGGCGCCCTCGAACTGGCCACCGACCACGCCGTCGTTGGCGCGGAATTCGTCGATGATGCTCTTGTTGAACGCGTTGACGGTCTCGGCGTCAGGGGTTTCGGTCATTTCCTGTGAACCTTGTCGGGCTTGGCGTCTATTCCGGACTTCGTCCCTCAGCAGCGCCGTCAACGCTAGCCGCTCGACGATTCGCGTAGTCCGCGACGCCCGGCAGTTCCCGAAATATTGCACATGTGTCTAAAGACACGCGGTAGCATCAGCTAGCCCGCGGTAGTTGACCTACGCGGCCACCTCACCAGCAGAAAGGTGTGACTCATGAAGGCGAAGATCACCAAGAGAACGCTGCGCGCCGCCGCCCTGGCCATGATGCTGATCGGTGTGATGCTGGGATCGTCGAGCTGCATCATGATCGAAGGCGGTACGGTTTGCGCCGCACTTCGCGCCGGCTGCTAGTGGGCCTGGCCACTAGCTAGGTCAAGACGTCTTAAGCTGCGGCTTGGCGTCTATTCCGGACTCCTTGCGCTGCTGGGCGGTGATCGGCGCCGGTGCTTCGGTGAGTGGGTCCACCCCGCCGCCGGTCTTCGGGAAGGCGATGACCTCGCGGATGGAGTCGACCCGGGACAGCAGCGCGTTGATCCGGTCCCAGCCGAACGCGATGCCGCCGTGCGGCGGTGCGCCAAAGGTGAAGGCCTCCAACAGGAATCCGAACTTCTCCTGGGCCTCGGCCGCATCCAGCCCCATCACCGCGAACACCCGCTCCTGGATGTCGCGGCGGTGGATACGGATCGATCCGCCGCCGATCTCGTTGCCGTTGCAGACGATGTCGTAGGCGTCGGCGAGCACCGCGCCGGTATCGGTCTCGATGGCGTCCTCATGCCCGGGCTTGGGTGAGGTGAACGCGTGGTGCACGGCGGTCCACGCCCCCGACCCGACGGCGACGTCGCCGGCGGCGGTCGCGTCGTCGGCGGGCTCGAACAGCGGCGGGTCCACCACCCAGACGAACGCCCAGGCGTCCGGATCGATCAGGTCCAGCCGGTGGGCGATCTCTCCGCGGGCGGCGCCCAGCAGCGCACGCGAGGGCTTGGCCGGGCCCGCCGAGAAGAAGACGCAGTCGCCCGGCTTCGCCCCGACGTGCGCGGCCAGGCCGTCACGTTCGGCGTCGGACAGGTTCTTGGCGACCGGACCGCCCAGCGAGCCGTCGTCGGCGATCAGGACGTAGGCCAGCCCGCGGTGGCCGCGCTGTTTGGCCCACTCCTGCCAGCCGTCCAGCGTGCGCCGCGGCTGTGACGCCCCGCCCGGCATCA
Organism: Mycobacterium sp. NGS17; assembly: GCF_059813205.1. NCBI lineage: Bacteria > Bacillati > Actinomycetota > Actinomycetes > Mycobacteriales > Mycobacteriaceae > Mycobacterium > Mycobacterium sp. NGS17. The sequence goes on from NZ_JCALED010000004.1 coordinate 248,399, forward strand.
CCACGGCACCGACGTAAGGCGCCTGGAAGACGCGAAATGTGGTGTCCTTGAAGAACTCTGTGCAGTCGACCAGCTCGAGCCCGAAGCGCATGTCCGGCTTGTCGGAACCGAATCGCCGCATCGCGTCGGCGTAGCTGATCCGCGGGATCGGGGTCGGAATCTGGTAGCCGATCAACGCCCACAACGCGACCAGGATCTCTTCGGAGATGGCGATGATGTCCTCGGCGTCGACGAAGCTCATCTCCATGTCCAGCTGGGTGAACTCCGGCTGACGGTCGGCGCGGAAATCCTCGTCGCGGTAGCAGCGGGCGATCTGGTAGTAGCGCTCCATGCCGGCCACCATGAGCAGCTGCTTGAACAGCTGCGGGCTCTGCGGCAGGGCGTAGAACGAGCCGGGGTGCAGCCGGGCCGGCACCAGGAAGTCGCGGGCCCCTTCCGGGGTCGAGCGGGTGATGGTCGGGGTTTCGATCTCGACGAAGTCATGCTGGGAAAGCACCGACCGCGCCGCGGCATTCACCTTGGAGCGCAACCGGATTGCCTCGGCCGGCCCGTCGCGGCGCAGGTCCAGGTAACGGTACTTCAGCCGCAGCTCCTCGCCGGCGGGCTCGTCGAGCTGGAACGGCAGCGGGGCGCTCTCCCCCAGCACCGTCAGCGACGTGGCGTTGACCTCGATGTCGCCGGTGGCGATCTCCGGGTTGGCGTTGCCCTCGGGGCGGATCTCGACGACACCGGTGACGGCGACACAGAATTCGGCGCGCAGCCGGTGCGCCTGCGCCAGCACGTCCTCGGCGCGGAACACCACCTGGGCGATGCCCGAGGCGTCGCGCAGGTCGATGAAGATGACGCCGCCGTGGTCGCGGCGGCGGGCCACCCAGCCCGTCAGCGTCACCTGCTGCCCGGCGTCGCCACTGTCCAGCGAACCCGCGGCATGACTGCGCAGCACAAAACACTCCTCTTCACCTGGCCAGAACGAGTGCCCAGTCTAAAGGAGGTAATTTCGATGCCATCGCCACAGACGCTGCTACCAACATCGCCCTGGTCGGTCCCGGCGCCGTCGGCACGACGGCCGCCGCTTTGCTGTACCGGGCGGGCCATTCGGTCATGGTGTGCGGTCGCACCCCGCGCGACGCCATCGAACTGCGGCCCGACGGATCGGATCCGATCGTCGTTCCCGGGCCGGTGCGCACCGATCCCGCCGAGGTGACCGAGCCGGTGGACGTGGTGCTGCTGGCCGTCAAGGCCACCCAGAACGACGCCGCGGCCGGTTGGCTGGCCAGGCTGTGCGATGTCCACACCATCGTCGTGGTCCTGCAAAACGGCGTGGAGCAGGTCGAGCAGGTGCAGCCGCACTGCCCGTCCTCGCCCGTCATTCCCGGGATCGTGTGGTACTCGGCCGAGACCCAGCCCGACGGCTGGGTGCGATTGCGCACCGAGGCGGCCCTGGTCCTGCCCAGCGGCCCGTCCGGGGAGACCGTCGCCGAACTGCTGCGCGGCGCCGGTTGCCGGGCGGACTGCGACCCCGACATCATCACCGCGGCCTGGCACAAGCTGCTGACCAACGCACTGGCCGGGTTCATGGCGCTGGCGCGAAGGCGGTCGGGCATGTTCCGCCGCGACGACGTCGCCGCGCTGTCGCGGCGGTATGTGACCGAGTGCCTGGCCGTAGCGCGGGCCGAGGGCGCCCGGCTGGCCGACGGGGTGGTCGACGAGTTGGTCGACATGTTCCGCAACGTGGCCGAAGACCTGAGCACGTCGATCCTCACCGACGCCGAACATCAACGGCGGATGGAATGGGATGTCCGCAACGGCGTGATCATTCGCAAAGGCCGGGCCCACGGGCTGGCTACGCCGATCAGCGACGTCGTAGTGCCCTTACTGGCCGCGGCCAGCGACGGCCCCGGCTAAGTTGTTGTCATGTTCCCTTGCGAACGCGTCGATACGAGCTTCACCGACGCTGATTCCGTTGAGGCCCGTTTCCGGTTCAGCAACAGCGTCGACCTGGCCATCACGCCCGAGCAGCTGTTCGAGGTGCTGTCCGATGCCGAGTCGTGGCCGCGGTGGGCGAAGGTGATCACCAAGGTGACCTGGACCAGCCCCGAGCCGCGCGGCATCGGGACCACCCGCGTCGTCGAGATGCGCGGCGGCCTCGTCGGCAACGAAGAATTCCTCGCCTGGGAGCCGTTCACACACATGGCATTTCGGTTCAACGAATGCTCGACCCGATCCGTGGCGGCGTTCGCCGAGGATTACCGGGTCGAGGCCATCCCGGGTGGCTGCCGGCTGACGTGGACGATGGCCCAGAAACCGGCCGGCCCGGCGAAGCTGGCGATGGCCGTGGTGGGCCCACTGCTGAACCTGGCCCTGCGCCGCTATCTGCGCAACCTGCGCAGCTATACCGACTCCCTTGCGACCCGGCAACGTTAGGAGCGTGTCATGACCTTCAACGAGGGCATGCAGATCGACACCAGCACTGCGTCCTCGTCCGGTGGGGGCGGGATGGGAATGGCCGTCGGGGGTGGTGGCCTCGGACTGCTGATCCTCATCGGCGCGCTGTTCTTCGGCGTCGACCCCGGTCGCGTCATGAACTCGCAGCAGACCAACACCGGCGGGTACTCGGCGCCCGGCTTCGACCTGAGCCAGTGCAAGACCGGCGCAGACGCCAACAAGTATGTGCAATGCCGCGTGGTCGCCACCGGCAACTCGGTGGATGCGGTGTGGCATCAGCTGCTGCCGGGGTACACCCGCCCCCACGTCCGGCTGTTCACCGGTCGGGTGAACACCGGCTGCGGGGCGGCCACCACAGCGGTCGGGCCGTTCTACTGCCCGGTCGATCAGACGGCGTACTTCGACACCGACTTCTTCCAGGAGCTGGTCGATCGATTCGGTTCCAGCGGTGGGCCGTTCGCGCAAGAATATGTGGTCGCCCACGAATACGGTCACCACGTGCAGAACTTGCAGGGTCTGCTGGGCCGCTCGCAGCAGGGTGCCCAGGGCGCCGGCGGCAACGGCGTGCGCACCGAACTCCAGGCCGACTGCTACGCCGGGATCTGGGCGCACTACGCCTCCACGGTCAAGCAGGAGAGCACGGGCGTGCCCTACCTGGAACCGTTGAGCGACAAGGACATTTCCGATGCCCTCTCCGCGGCGGCGTCGGTGGGCGATGACCGCATCCAGAAGGAATCCACCGGGCGGGTCAATCCCGAGTCCTGGACGCACGGTTCGTCCGAACAGCGGCAGAAGTGGTTCACCACCGGCTACCAGACCGGTGACCCGAAGAAGTGTGACACCTTCTCCGCGCCCGAGTTGGGCTAGGCGTTAGTCAGCAAGCCCCGCAACTCGACGCGGCCCTGCTCGTCGAGCGGCAACAGCGGCGCGCGCGGGTCGCCGACCGGGAAATCGAGCAGCTCCAGGCCAGCCTTGACCGTGGTCGCCAGCCCGCCGGCGACGATGTAGGTGAGCAACGGCTTGAGGTCGTCGTAGAGCTTCTGCGCGGTGTCGAGGTCCTGCGCGCGCACCGCCTCGTACAGGTCGATGCAGGGCTGCGGCCGCAAATTGGGTGCGGCCGTGCACCATCCGGACGCCCCGGCCTTCAGCGCGTCGAGTACCAGCGGGTTACTGCCGTTGTAGAAGGGCAGCCGGTTGCCGGACAGTTCGGCGATGCGCCGCATGCGGGCCAGGTCGCCGGTGGATTCCTTGACCATGGTGACGTTGTCGATGTTTTCGAACATGCGCACCAGCAGCTCCGGAGGCATGTCGACACCACTGGTGGCCGGATTGTTGTAGGCCATGATCGGGATCGAGATGGCGTCACCGATGCTGCGGTAATGCTGGAAGATCTCGCGCTCGGTGAGCTTCCAGTAGGACACCGGCAGGATCATCACCGCGTCGGCCCCGGCCTGCTGCGCGTACTGGGCGCGCCGAATGGTCTTGGCGGTGGTCACATCCGACACCCCGACGATCACCGGGACGCGGCCGGCGACCGTGGCGATGGTGGTGTCGACGACGGTGTCGAATTCGGGTTCCTCGAGGTACGCCAGTTCACCCGTGCTGCCCAGCGGCGCGATCGCGTGAACGTCGGCGGACACCAACCGCTCCACCAGCGCGGCCAGCCGTTCGGTGTCAATCCCGTTATCGGAGAACGGGGTCACCGGGTAGGCGATGATGCCGTGGATCTTGGGCTCGGTCACTGCTCGGCTCCTCAGCTGGTCAACACGTCGGGGTGCCGGGCCAGCGCCCGGCGGGCGTAGTAGGCGAAGTTGGCGCGGCTGCGTTGCGGTGACAACGTCCAGTCATGGGCTTCGCGGGCGAGTTCTTCGGGCAGTTCCTTGACGGTGCCGGCGGCCATGGCGGCCAGCTGCAGCTTGGCGGCGCGCTCGATGAGGATTCCCAACGAGCACGCCTCCTCGACGCTGGCGCCGGCGATGACGTGGCCGTGATGCGCCAGCAGCACAGCCTTCTTGTCGCCGAGCGCGGCGGTGATGATCTCGCCCTCTTCGTTGCCGACGGGCACGCCCGGCCATTTCGGCAAGAATGCGCAGTCGCCGTAGAGCGGCGTGGTGTCCATGTGGGAGACGATCAACGGGACTTCCAGCATCGACAGCGCCGCCACGTGAAACGCGTGGGTGTGCACGATGCACTGGACGTCGGGCCGGGCGCGATAGATCCAGCTGTGAAAACGGTTGGCGGGGTTGGCAATTCCGTCCCCGTCGAGGACGTTGAGGTCCTCGTCGACCAAAAGCAGGTTGCCGTCGGTGATCTCGTCGAACCCCAGGCCCAGCCGCTGGGTGTAATAGGTGCCGTCCGCCTCGGCCCGGGCGGTGATCTGCCCGGCCAGCCCGGAGTCATGCCCGGCGTCGAACAGCGCCCGGCACGTCAGGGCCAGCTTCTGGCGCGTGGTGAATTGCGCGTCGGCGACGTTCGCGGTCAACTGCTCGGCGGCCCGGCGCATCAAATCGGACTTCGAATCGGTGAACGTGCTGGCCATATCGGCTCCCTCGGCGGTATGACACAATAGTATCACTGTAGGAAACCTTGTGTCATGAGAGGGGTCGCCCATGACCGCATTGTTGCGCGCGGTCCGCAGGCAACGCGGCCTCACGCTCGAGGCGCTGGCCCAGCAGACCGGACTGACCAAGAGCTATCTGTCCAAGATCGAACGCCGACGCAGCACGCCGTCGATCGCGGTGGCCCTCAAGGTGGCCAAGGCCCTCGAGGTCGACGTCGGGCGGCTGTTCTCCGAGGACGCGGCGCAGGAGAAGATCACCGTCGAACGTGCCACCGGCAGCGCCGACGGTGAGCGCTATCGGGTGCTCGCCTCGTCACTGCTGGGAAAGACGATGTCGCCGTTCGTGGTTCGCCCGACCGAGCAGCTGGCCGACGATCCTCATCCCACGCATGCCGGGCAGGAATTCATGTTCGTGCATGCCGGAACCATCGAATTCGACTATGGCGACCAGACATTCACACTCGAGGCCGGCGACAGCGCGTATTTCGACGCCTCGGTCAGCCATAACATACGGGCCGTCGGCGTCGCACGCGCCGAAGTCGTCGTCGTCGCGCACGCCGAACCCGGCAGCACACCGGCTTGAGCGTCGTCCATGTGGACCACGACGGTGTTCGCCATCAGCGAACGCGCGTCGATTACCCGGGCTAGGTGTTCTTCCCTAGGCCGCGCAGGTGACGGTGGTGGTGGCGTCCTGCTGCGCGATCACCTGGCCGTCCACGGCGATCTCGCAGTGGAACGAGGCCGGACCGTTGCCCGAATCCGGCCAGTGCAGCATGCCGCTGGCGCTGATCCTCGCCGACTGGTTCGGGTTGGCCAAGGTGGCGGTGTAGGTGACCGGGGTTCCCGCGCTGAGCGGGGCCTGGACGCTGGTCATGAACTTCGACGGGTCCGCGTTGTAGGCCGCCTGGCTGGGGGGATCGGCATTCACGTAGTTGACGGTGGCGGTCACATTGTTGGGGCTCGTCACCGTGTAGGTCACCTGGTGGCCTTCCGCATGGGCCGTCCCCGCCGTCAGCACCGCCCCCGTGGCCGTTGCCAGCATCACCGCTGAGATCGCGCTCGCTGTCTTATGCACGTTCGTCATATCGAAAACGCTACCGGATTCGTTAGCGGCGGTTCGCTGTTTACCGGCAGCCGTGCCCGTGGTCGCGCGGCTGCGGTATGAAGCAAGCATGAGCGATGAGCCGCAGGCGGCACCGACACCGGCCGCTATCGCCGCAGCGCCGGTGACCCGCCGCCGGTTGCTGACGACCGGGGCGGTCTCGGCAGCCCTCGGGGTGAGCCTCGGCGGCGGCGCCGTGCTGCTGGGGTCCCGCCCGAGAAGCCCGATGGCCTGGCTGCAGCCCGACCGCCACGGCGCGCCACCGGTCGGCGGGCTGCACCTACAGTTCGGGAGGAACGCCGGCACCGAGGTGGTGGTCTCCTGGCACACCACCGACGCGGTCCGCAATCCGCGGGTCATGGTCGGGACGCCGACATCCGGCTTCGGCCGCACCGTTGCCGCGGAAACCCGCACCTACCGGGACGCGAAGTCGGGCACCGAGGTTCGCGTCAACCATGCGCGGCTGACCAACCTGACCCCGGACACCGACTACGTGTATGCGGCGATGCACGACGGCGCACAACCCGAGCCGGGCACGGTGCGCACCGCCCCGGTCGGCCGAAAGCGACTGCTGTTCACCAGCTTCGGCGACCAGTCCACACCGGCGCTGGCCAGGATGCCTGACGGCAGGTACGCCACCGACAACATCGGCTCGCCGGCCGCCGCCGACACCACGATGGCGATCGAACGGATGGGGCCGCTGTTCAACCTGATCAATGGCGACCTGTGCTACGCCAACCTGGCCCAAGACCGGGTGCGCACCTGGTCGAACTGGTTCGAGAACAACACCCGCTCGGCGCGACACCGGCCCTGGATGCCGGCCGCGGGCAATCACGAGAACGAGTTGGGTAACGGGCCAATCGGTTTCGGCGCTTACCAGGCCTTCTTCGCGGTTCCCGATTCCCGGTCGAGCCCGGAGACCCGCGGCATGTGGTACTCGTTCACGGCCGGCTCCGTGCGGGTGATCAGCCTGAGCAACGACGACGTCGCCTTCCAGGATGGCGGCAACTTCTATGTGCACGGCTACTCCGGCGGTGAGCAAAAACGCTGGCTTGCAAAGGAACTCGCTGCGGCCCGGCGAGACCCTGACATCGACTGGGTCGTGGTGTGCATGCACCAGACGGCGATCTCCACCGCCGACAAGACCAACGGGGCCGACCTGGGCATCCGCGAGGAATGGCTGCCGCTGTTCGACCAGTACCAGGTCGATCTGGTGGTGTGCGGCCACGAACACCACTACGAGCGATCGCATCCGCTGCGCGGCACGCTGGGGACCGACACCCGCACGCCGATACCGGTCGACACGCGCAGCGATCTCATCGACGCCACGCGGGGAACGGTGCACCTCGTCATCGGCGGTGGTGGCACGTCGGCGCCGAGCAACGCGATGTTCTTCCCCGAGCCACGGTGCCGGGTGGTGACCGGTGTGGGTGCTTTCGATCCAGGGCTCAGACGCAAGGCCCCGCGATACGTCCTCGAGGATGCACCATGGTCGGCATTCCGCGACCGCGAAAACCCGTACGGCTTCGCGGCTTTCGACGTCGACCCGGGCCAGCCCGGCGGCAGCACCACGATCAAGGCGACGCACTACGCGCTGCGTGGTCCGTTCGGTGAAGTCGCCGTCATCGACGAGTTCACACTCACCAAGCCGCGTGCGGACGGGGCCGGCTAGCGCGGTTCAGGTCAAAACAACGTCGGCTGAACGGGTTCCGGCGCCGGCGCGACCGAGAGCGCCTGCGAGAACGGGCGGTGGTCGCCCGCCAGTCGATACTTGGCGATCAGCGGTGCGGCCCGCTCCCGCAACGCGGCCCGATAATCCGGCGGCAAGTAGGCCCCGCGGCGGTACAGCTCGCGATAGCGGCCGACCAGCTCGGGATGCGAGCGCGCCAGCCATCCCATGAACCAACCCCGGGTCGAACCGCGCAGATGCAGGCCGAAAACCGTGACGCTGTTGGCGCCGGCCGCCGCGATCTGGCCGAGCAGCCCGTCGAGGTGCTCCACGGAATCGGTGAGATGCGGCAGCACCGGCGCGACCATCACGTGACAGTCCAGCCCCGCGGCCCGGATGGCGCTGATCAGATTCAAGCGGGCCTGCGGTGTGGGCGTGCCCGGCTCGACGTCCTGGTGCAGCTCTGGATCGCCGACGGCGAGCGACACCGCGACCGAGACCGGAACCTGCGCCGCGGCACTCGTGAGCAGCGGCAGGTCGCGACGCAGCAACGTGCCCTTGGTCAGGATCGACAGTGGCGTGCCCGATTCGGCCAGGGCGCCGATGATGCCGGGCATCAGCGCGTAGCGTCCCTCCGCCCGCTGGTACGGGTCGGTGTTGGTGCCCAGGGCGACGGTCTCGCGCTGCCAGGAGGGCCGCCGCAGCTCGCGGCGCAGCACCTCGGCGACGTTGGTCTTGACGACAACCTGAGTGTCAAAGTCGTTGCCGCAGTTCAACTCCAGGTATTCGTGGGTGGGCCGCGCGAAGCAGTATCGGCACGCGTGCGAGCAGCCGCGGTAGCCGTTGACGGTGTAGCGGAACGGCAGCGCCGACGCGTTCGGCACCTTGTTCAACGCGGACTTGCACACCACCTCGTGGAAGGTGATCCCGTCGAACTGCGGCGAGCGCACGCTGCGCAGGAAACCGATGCGTTGCAGCCCCGGCAACGCCCCGTCCTCGACGGGCTTCCCGTTGACCGCGACGGCCTGGTTTGCCCACCGCATGCCCGCTATTCGAACACTAGTTCGAGGGTGAGTCAAGCACCGCGGCCGGTCAAACCATTGGCCGCCGATCAGAATGGCGGTGGATCGTCGTCGCCGTCGGCCGGCGGTGCGGGACCGAAGTAGGCGGCCTCGCGTTCTCGACGTTTCGCTTGCCGCGCTTGGTGGTTCTGCCTGCGTTCGGTGGCGACGCGATGGGCGCGGTTTTGAGCGCGGGTGGTGCGACGTTTGGGCATCATCGCGTCGCGCTCGCCACAACGATCGCCGCCCGCTCTCGGACGGTCGGGCAGCGACACCTCGGCAGTGGGTCGGCACAAACCGGGGAACAGCAGCGCGCTGCCCGGGGTGGTGACATACGTGTGTCCGGACGGGGACGTCAAGATCAGCGTGCCGTCGGGTAGCTGCTGGTCGCGCCACCCCCAGAACGTTTTCACCAAATGATGAGTGCGGCAGTAGCACTTGAGGTTCGACGCGTGGGTAGGCCCGCCATCGCTGTAGGGAATCGTATGGTCCACATCGCATTCGGTGGCCGGACAGTCGCACCCGGGCCAGCGGCAGGTCAAATCTCGACACCGCACGAAATCTGCCAAAGCCTTCGATGGCGCATAGTGCGGCTCGGGTGCGGAGTCGGCCGGGTGGACCAGCGGCACCAGCCTCGCCGACGCGGCCAGCTCGGCTATCAGCTCCGGCGGGATCAACCCCTCAGCACCCACCTCGACGCCCGGACCCGGGCCCCCATCCAGGGTGGAATGCTCTGCGATCACATGGATTACCACAGGCCCGGGGGCGCCTCGTTTCCCCGCGGTGCAACCCGGGGACGCGCACCGGCACCCCAACCGATCCGCGCCGGCAACCAGCGCGCCCACCGCATCGGCGCGGCGTTGGTCACGGCTGCGGGGGTCCTTCTCGCATACCGTGGCCGCCAATGCGTCCAACCGCCGATCCAGCGCGTGCGCATCCGGGCTCAGCAGACTGCCTTCCAGGTGGGCCAGGCCGCCCTCCATATCGGCGATCCAAACCTGCCGGTCGGCCCGCCGCTCGGTGCGCCGGCGCACCGCATCGGCATCGTTTCTGGCCACAATCTTGTCCACTTGCGCGGCCAGCCGCCCCTGCGTCATCGACGGCCAGCGTGGCACCTTGGTCGCCAACTCGGCGTCGACCGCGGCCAACACGTCACGGTCGGTGATCAGGTCGGTGCGATAGACGATCGTGGCGAACAACCGAAAATCGAGGTCACCGGCCCGGAAGACGCCACCAACCTGAGGCAGCCGTTCGCGCATCGCGCGGGCGTACCGCACTCGGCTAGCGGCCAGTCCCTGACTGATCCGCAACTCCGCGGCCACTTCCGCGCTCACCGCCGCCTCGGTGTCGACCGCCCAGTCCTCGCACTCGGAACAGCGCGACAGCCGGTACGCGAACAAGTCTCCGATCGCCGTCAACTGCTGGGCCGCCGCGCGGTTCTCGACCCGCGAAAACGCACCGATCCGCTCCAGCAGTTCGGCGGACGCCGGCGTCGCCGAGGGATGGTGGCGCTCGATCAACTCGTCGAACCGAGCGATCACGTCTTCGAACATAGGTTCGATTATCGCATGGGGCTACGACACCTCAACATCACGAACGCGGCGAAGGATGGACGAACCAACGGGGTTAAGCTGCGGAACGTATCGCCCCACCCGGCTGCGAGGACATATGACCGACCGCATCGAGACTTCCCGCACCATCGCCGCCGCTGCACCGGCCATCTTCGCCGTGCTGTGTGACCCCCAGGGCCACGTCGCAATCGACTCGTCGGGGATGCTGCAGGCGGCCGACGGTGATCCGGTGCGGGGCGTGGGTGATCAGTTCGTCGTTCACATGGACCGCGAATCTTTAAACGATTTCCCAGAATTGGGCAAATACGACGTCACCGTCGACATCAGGGAGTTCGAGCAGGATCGCCTGATCGCGTGGACGGTTCTGGGCCAGATCAAGCCGCCGCTCGGCCACGTCTACGGCTATGCGCTGGCGCCGTCCGAAGACGGTTCGGCCACCGTGGTCACGTCGTTCTACGACTGGTCGAACATCGACCCGCAGTGGCGGGAAGCCGGAATTTTCCCGATTTTGTCCGAGGGCGCCCTGCGGGCGACTCTGGGAATTCTGGACCGTACGGTGCGCCGCGGTTATCCCGCCGGATAAGTTCAACGCCACCATCCCCACACGCGATGTCGTTCATTGAGTTTCGGGCGACCGGGTCTATAGGGGATGCGGTTTCACGCCGCATTTGTCCGGGTATAACGACCAGGCCCCTCACGAAAGGACTGGTCATGTTGCACTCGGTGATTTTGGCGAGTTCGGACCCCGTCGCCGCAGGCTTTATCCTGCGCGGCATCAAGGGGATTTTCGTCGCCATCGGCAGCATTATCGCGGCAATAATCTGCGGAGTGATCGCAATGATGAAGGGCCGCAACCCGCTGGGATGGGGAATTCTCGGCTTGTTCTTCTCGATCCTCACATTGATCGTCATCATCATTATTCCCAGCAAGAAAAGCTGAAAGGCGCTTCCCGGGCGGTGACGTAGGCGCGCGCACCGGGCATCGCCGAATTTCGAGCTTGGTCAAACAATGTGGACGCGGGATAATGCCCGCATGCGTTTCATCTGTGTCGCTGCGGCGGCGGCCATGCCCGTCGCCATGCTGATCGGGATCTCGTCAGCTCATGCCGAAACGGGCGTCCCTGGTTACGTTCAATGCCTAGGAGGCGACGCGAAGCCCCCGCCGCCGGGGGTGAGCGCGGAAAATTGGTTCCCCAGCCTGCATGTGATCGATACCGACATCGGTTCCGGTGTACCCGCGGACCAGGTGGTTCAGAGATTAGTGACCATGGGAGTCAGCCCGAGCGACGCCGCCACCCGAGTGCGGTGCTACCTGGCCAACCTGCCGCATTAGGGCGGCAGGCTAGCGAGCTAGGCGCGAAAGCACTTCGGCGACAACCGAGTCCAGCGCGACGGGGACCTGCTCCCCCGTCATCAGATCCTTCACACCGACCGTGCCGGACTCGATGTCGCGGTCGCCGAGGACCAGCGCAAGCCGGGCTCCGGAACGGTCGGCCGCGCGCATCGCACCCTTGAGACCACGGTCGCCGTAGGCCATGTCGACGCGAACACCGCCGGCCCGCAGCTGTGCGGACAGCACCGCCAGCCGCAATTTGGCCTGCTCGCTCAGCGGCACGCCGAACACCTCGCAGCGCGCCGTCTCCCCCACGCTCTTGCCCTCGGCGCGCAGCGCCAGCAGCGTGCGGTCCACGCCGAGCCCAAAACCGATGCCGGACAAGTCTTGTCCGCCGAGCTGGCGCATCAGGCCGTCGTAGCGGCCGCCGCCGCCGATGCCGGACTGCGCGCCCAGGCCGTCGTGCACGAATTCGAACGTGGTCTTGGTGTAGTAATCCAGCCCGCGCACCATGCGGGGGTTCAGCACGTAGGGCACTGCCATCGCATCCAGGTGGGCCAGCACGGTATCGAAGTGCTGCTTGGCCGCATCGGACAGGTGATCGAGCAGCACCGGAGCGTCGGCCGTCATCGCACGCACCTCCGGCCGCTTGTCGTCGAGCACCCGCAGCGGATTGATCTGCGCCCGCCGTCGCGTTTCCTCGTCGAGGTCGAGCGCAAAAAGGAAGTCTTGCAACAGTTCCCGGTACTGCGGCCGGCAGCTGTCGTCACCGAGCGAGGTGATTTCCAGGCGGAAGCCGTCGAGCCCGAGCGAGCGAAAGCCGGCGTCGGCGATCGCGATCACCTCGGCGTCCAGCGCGGGGTCGTCGACGCCGATCGCCTCCACGCCGACCTGCTGCAGCTGGCGATAACGGCCGGCCTGCGGACGCTCGTAGCGGAAAAACGGCCCCGCGTAGCAGAGTTTGACCGGCAAGGCGCCGCGATCCAAGCCGTGTTCGATCACCGCGCGCACCACGCCGGCGGTCCCCTCGGGCCGCAGCGTCACCGAGCGATCGCCCCGGTCGGCGAACGTGTACATCTCCTTGGAGACCACGTCGGTGGATTCGCCGACGCCGCGGGCGAACAGGGCGGTGTCTTCGAAGATCGGCAGCTCGATATCGCCGTAGCCGGCCCGGCGGGCGGCCCCGAGCAGGCCGTCGCGCACCGCGACGAACTGTGCCGAGTCCGGCGGGACGTAGTCCGGCACGCCTTTGGGCGCCGAAAAAGCAGAAAATTCCGGCACGGGCTTACAGGCCTTCGAGGAACGGGTTGAGGCGCCGCTCGGCGCCGATGGTGGTGGCATTGCCGTGCCCGGGCAGCACCACGGTCGCGTCGTCGAGGACCAAGAGTTTGTCCACGATCGAGGTCAGCAAGTCGCGTCCGCTGCCACCGAACAGGTCCGTGCGGCCGATGGAGCGCTCGAACAGCGTGTCGCCGGTGAACACCACGTCCGTTCCCTCCTTGCTCGCCGCGAGGACCCGGAACAGCACCGACCCCCGAGTGTGCCCGGGGCTGTGATCGACGTTCACGGTCACGCTGCCCAGGTCCAGCTTGTCGCCGTCGCGGTCCAGCTCGACGACCTGCTTGGGCTCCCGCCAGAACGCGCCCGCGACCATTTGCGCCAGGCGCGGGCCCAAGCCGTAGATCGGGTCCGTGAGCATGAACCTGTCCTCGGGGTGGATGTAGGTCGGGCAGCCGTAGGTGTCGGAGACCTTCTGCGCCGACCACATGTGGTCGATGTGCCCGTGGGTCAGCAGCACCGCAGCCGGCGTCAGCCTGTGCTTGTCCAGGAGGTTTCGCAACGGGCCCATCGCCCGCTGCCCCGGATCCACAATGACGGCGTCCGTTCCCGGCCGCTGCGCCAGCACGTAGCAGTTGCACTGCAACATGCCGGCGGGAAATCCGGTGATCAACACGATGCCCAGTTTCCCACGGCCCCACTTGACACGAGTCGCGGCGCCCACATTAGCCTGAGCTGGCAGCTCACCGGTTCAGCGAGATTCCGACTCACCAACCATGGAGGCATAGCGGCCGTGCCGACCAACGAACAGCGACGTGCCAACGCCAAGCGCAAGCTCGAACGGCAGCTGGAGCGGCGCGCGAAGCAGGCCAAGACGCGCCGGATCGTGCTGATCGCGACCGGCTCGATCGTAGCGGTGGCCGTGGTCGTGGCGGTGGTGATCGCGATCGTCAACACCAAGCACGACCACAAGGGCAACACCGCGGCGTCGACGACCACCAGCAGCAGCTCATCTATAGAGTCCAGCACTCCCGCCGGACCGCCGCCGTCCGCCGCGCCGCTGCCGCCGTTCAAGCCCTCGGCCGACGTGGGCGCCAACTGTCAGTACCCGGCCTCGCCGGAGCCGGCGGCCAAGCAGGTCAAGCCGCCGCGAACCGGCAAGGTGCCCACCGACCCCGCCCAGGTGAGCGCCAGCATGGTGACCAACCAGGGTCACATCGGCCTGATGCTGGCGAACAACGAATCACCTTGCACCGTCAATAGTTTCGCGAGCCTCGCCAGCCAGAAATACTTCGACAACACCAAGTGCCACCGGCTGACCACCTCGCAGAGCCTGGGTGTCTTGCAGTGCGGCGACCCGAAGGGCGACGGTACCGGCGGGCCCGGCTACCAATTCGCCAACGAGTACCCGACCGATCAGTATCCGCCGAACGACCCCAAGGCGCAGGAGCCAGTGCTCTACCCGCGCGGCACCCTGGCCATGGCCAATGCCGGCCCCGGCACCAACGGCAGCCAATTCTTCCTGGTGTACAAGGACTCCCAGCTGCCGCCGCAATACACCGTGTTCGGCACCATCCAGCCCGACGGACTGGCCACCCTGGACAAGATCGCTAAGGCCGGCGTCGCAGGTGGCGGTGAGGACGGGGCGCCCGCCACCGAGGTCACCATCACCTCGGTCCTGCTCGACTGAATCCACAGCGGCGCAACGCAGACCGGGATTCGCGAGAATCACGCGACGGCCGCGACCGACGGCTTATTGTCGTTGCGTGGCGGGAGAGTCATTCGGGCAATATCAATTGCTCGAAGTCTTGGGGCGCGGTGGCATGGGACAGGTCTACCGCGCTTTTGATGCCACCACCGATCGGGTCGTCGCGCTGAAGGTCCTGCCCGCAAACCTGGCCGAGGACCACGAGTTTCAGCAGCGGTTCCGGCGCGAGGCACGCATTGCCGCCAGGCTGAACGACCCGCACGTGGTGCCCATCCACAGCTACGGCGAAATCGACGGCCGGCTCTACGTCGACATGCGGCTGATCGAGGGCCGCGATCTGGTCGACTACATCACCGAGAACGGCGGCCGGCTGAGGCCCGAGCGCGCGGTCGCGGTGGTCGAACAGGTTGCCGCGGCGCTGGATAGCGCGCACGCGGCGGGATTGATCCACCGCGACATCAAGCCGAAGAACATCTTGGTCACCACCGCACGGGATTTCGTCTACCTGATCGACTTCGGCATCGCCCGCAGCTCCGCCGACACGGCCCTGACGCAAACCGGACACACGATGGGGACCGTCGCGTACATGGCGCCCGAACGTTTCAGGGGCACAACGGATCACCGCGCCGATATCTACTCGCTGGCCTGCGTCCTGCAGGAATGCCTGACCGGCAAGCGCCCCTTCCCGGGTGAGAGCCTCGAAGAACAGCTCAACGCGCACTTGACCATTCCGCCGCCCCAGCCGTCGACCAGCGTGCCCGGGCTGCCTCCGGGGCTGGACGCGGTGGTCGCGCGCGGCATGGCCAAGGACCTCGAACACCGCTACCAGTCGGCGATGGAGCTCGCCGAGGCCGCCCGCGCCGCGTTGGGCAGTCCTGCAGCCGGGCCTTTCGGGTCCGCGTCGCCGACGCCGCCACCGCCCGGTGCGTCGCCACCGGGGCCCGCGCCTCGCCCGCCGGACAGCAAACCCGATGCGCGGTTACGGCACGGCCGCCCAACGCATTCGCGGCGCTTGCTGGTCAGCATCGTCGGCGCATCGGCGCTGGCGCTGACCGCGGTGGCGGCGTTGGTCATCGCGCTGGTGAGCCAGAGCCACGGCTCCGCCAACAGCGCGGGCGCCACCCAGACCCCGGCCGGGGTCCCCGGCCGGACCGCATCCGGCCCCGGCACGACCAACCCGGCGGCGGTGCCGCCGCTGCCCGCGTTCGCGCCGCCGCCCGATCTGGGCGCCAACTGCCAATATCGATCGGTGCCGGACCCGGTCACCCGGCCGGTGAACCCGCCGCCGCCGGGCCGGGTGTCCACCACTCCCCCGCAGATCGGCGCCGTCATCTCCACCAACGTCGGAGACATCGCCATCCGGTTGGCGAATTCGGAGTCCCCGTGCGCGGTGAACAGCTTCGTCAGCCTGGTCAAGCAGCAGTTCTTCGACGGCACCCAATGCGCCCGATTGATCAGCTCCCAAGACGGCGGATCACTGTTGTGCGGCGGCCCCGAGGTGGACGGATCCGGTGGCCCCGGTTACGAATTCGCCGACGAGTACCCCACCGACCAATACAAGTCCGACGACCCCGCGTTGCGCGCGACGGTGGTATACCCGCGCGGCACCATCGTCATGGCCACCGAGGGACCCAACACCAACGGCAGCCAATTCGCATTGATCTTCAAGGATTCCGAGATGGAACCGCAGAGCACCGTGCTCGGGACCATCGACCGGGCCGGCCTCGAGACCCTGGACAAGATCGCGCGGGCCGGCATCGCCGGCAATCGTCAGAGCGGTGCGCCCACCGACCCGGTGAAGATCACCTCGGTGCGACTGAGTTAGGGCCGGACTCGGATCACGCCGCGGAGGTCACGCGGTAGACGTCGTAGACGCCTTCGACGTTGCGCACGACGTTGAGCAGGTGGCCCAGATGCTTGGGGTCACCCATCTCAAAGGTGAAGCGGCTGATCGCAACCCGGTCACCGGAGGTGGTGACCGACGCGGACAGGATGTTGACCTTCTCGTCGGCCAGCACGCGGGTGACGTCCGAGAGCAGCCGGTGCCGGTCGAGCGCCTCGACCTGGATGGCCACCAGAAACACCGACGACGGCGACGGCGCCCAATGCACCTCGATGATGCGCTCGGCCTGCTGCTGCAGCGAGGCCGCATTGGTGCAGTCGGTGCGGTGCACGCTCACTCCGCCGCCGCGGGTGACGAATCCCATGATCTGGTCGCCGGGGACCGGGGTGCAGCATTTCGCCAGCTTGGTAAGCACGCCGGGGGCGCCGGGAACCGAGACGCCGACGTCGTCGCTGCTGCGCGGCCGGCGCAACATCGTTGTCGGCGTGGACCGTTCGGCGAGGTCTTCCTCGGCCTGGTCGATGCCGCCGAGTTCGGCCAGCAGCCGCTGCACGACGTGCCGGGCCGACACGTGGCCCTCACCGATCGCGGTGTAGAGCGCGGAGACGTCGGTGTAGTGCAGTTCGCGGGCCACCGCCGCCAGCGTTTCGCCATTGACCAAGCGCTGCAACGGAAGTCCACCGCGACGCACCTCGCGGGCCATGGCGTCCTTGCCGGATTCGAGCGCCTCCTCGCGACGCTCCTTGGCGAACCACTGGCGGATCTTGGCCTTGGCGCGCGGCGAGACCACGAATTGCTGCCAGTCTCGCGACGGCCCGGCGTTGGCCGCTTTGGAGGTGAAAACCTCGACGACTTCCCCGTTTTCCAGCTTGCGTTCCAGCGCGACCAGCCGCCCGTTGACGCGGGCGCCGATGCAGCGGTGGCCGACCTCGGTGTGCACCGCGTAGGCGAAGTCCACCGGCGTGGAACCGTTGGGCAGGGTGATCACATCACCCTTGGGGGTGAACACGAAAATCTCTTGCACCGCAAGGTCATAGCGCAGGGACTCGAGGAACTCGCCCGGGTCCGCGGCCTCACGCTGCCAGTCGAGCAGCTGGCGCATCCAGGCCATGTCGTCGATCTCGGCCGCGGCGTGCGGATGCGGAACGCCGTTGCGCCCCTTGGCTTCCTTGTAGCGCCAGTGCGCTGCGATGCCGTATTCGGCGGTGCGGTGCATGTCGCGGGTGCGGATCTGCACCTCCAGCGGCTTGCCTTCCGGGCCCACGACGGTGGTGTGCAGCGACTGGTAGACGCCGTAGCGCGGCTGGGCGATGTAATCCTTGAACCGCCCCGCCATCGGCTGCCACAGCGAATGCACCACGCCGACAGCGGCATAGCAGTCCCGGATCTCGTCGCACAGGATGCGGATGCCGACCAGGTCGTGGATGTCGTCGAAGTCGCGGCCCTTGACGATCATCTTCTGGTAGATCGACCAATAGTGCTTGGGCCGGCCCTCCACCGTCGCCTTGATCTTCGACGCGCCAAGGGTATTCACGATCTCGGCGCGGACCTTGGCCAGGTAGGTGTCCCGCGACGGCGCGCGCCCAGCGACCAGCCGAACGATCTCCTCGTACTTCTTGGGATGCAGGATCGCGAACGACAGGTCTTCCAACTCCCATTTGACGCTGGCCATGCCCAGCCGATGAGCAAGGGGCGCAATGACTTCCAGCGTCTCGCGGGCCTTGCGCGCCTGCTTCTCCGGCGGCAGGAACCGCATGGTACGCATGTTGTGCAGCCGGTCGGCGACCTTGATCACCAGCACGCGCGGATCGCGCGCCATAGCGGTGATCATCTTGCGGATGGTCTCGCCCTCGGCGGCGCTGCCCAGCACCACCCGGTCGAGTTTGGTGACGCCATCGACCAGATGGCCCACCTCTTCACCGAATTCCTCGCTCAAGGCGTCCAGGGTGTACCCGGTGTCCTCGACGGTGTCGTGCAACAGCGCGGCCACCAAAGTGGTGGTGTCCATGCCCAATTCGGCCAGGATGGTCGCGACGGCCAGCGGGTGCGTGATGTAGGGGTCGCCGGAATGGCGTAACTGGCTGGCGTGCCGGTGGTCGGCGACCTCGAAGGCGCGCTGCAGCAGCGACACGTTCGCCTTCGGGTAGATCTCCCGGTGCACGGCCACCAGCGGTTCCAGCACCGGGTTGAGCGTGCTGCGCTGGGCGGTCATCCGGCGGGCCAGCCTGGCCCGGACCCGCCGCGACGCGCTGCTGGACGTTTTCAGGGATTCGGCCGGCGGCTCCGGAATCTCCATCGGCTGGGTGATGGCCGGCGACTCCGGGGCGTTGGTGGGCGCGTCAAGCGCTTGCGCCGCGCTGTTTTCCTCCGCCACGTTGGTCACCTCCGAAATCGAGGATATCTCCAATGCAAAAGCGCTACTCGCAAGTCAGGCTGTGCACCGCCAACGGCGCGACCGCTTCGCGGCCGCCCAGCGCGCCGAGTTCGAACACCACCGCCGCCGCCGTCACATTCGCGCCGGCGCGCTCGAGCAGCCTGGCCGCCGCGGCCAGGGTCCCGCCGCTGGCCAGCACGTCGTCGATGATCGCGATGTTGCGTCCGCGCAGGTCCAGGCCGTCCGCGGGGATTTCCAGCGTCGCGCTGCCATATTCCAGGTCGTAGCGCTCGGCGTGGACGGGCGGGGGCAATTTCCCGGCCTTGCGAATGGCCAGCACGCCGGTCTGCAACCGCTCGGCGACGGCCGCGGCCAGCAGGAAACCCCGGGCCTCGATGCCGGCCACCAGATCCGCGCCGGACGCGATCTCGGCCAACGCGCCGGTGATCGCCGTCATCGCCGTCGCGTCCGCGAACACCGGGGTGAGGTCCTTGAACTGGACCCCCGGCTTGGGAAAGTCGGCCACCTTGCGCGTCAGCGACGCGATCAGCTCGGCCACCGGCGCGGGGTCGCTCATCGGGGCCTCACTGGATGAGGGCCCATCGGTCCATGTTCCAGCCCGCGCCCCACCGCGTCGGGTTCTTGCTCACCGCGTACATCTTCTTGGAGCTCAGCAACGTGCGCTGCTGCCGGTACAGCGGCAGGGTGGGCAGGTCGCCCCACAGTACCGGGGCGGTTTCGGTCAGCAGCCGGGCTCGTTCGGCGGCGTCGGCCGAAACGGCCAGCGCGCCGATCGCGTTGTCGACCTGGGAATTCGAGTACCCGGACAGGTTGTTGCCGTTGCCCGTGTGCAGGGCGTAGGCGTCGAGCGTCGACGACCCCGACGACCCGCTGCCGGTGGCCCCGCCGGTGCTGGCCAGCAACGCGTCGATCTTGCCGTCCCGCAGCGCCTGTGGACCCGGGCCGTCCAGAATGACGGCGGAGACGGTGATGCCGGCCGCGCCGCACGCCTTGGCGATGACGCCGACGTTGACCGCCAATCGCGCGTTGGGTCCCTGGTATCCGATCCGGACCGTCAGCGGCGCACCGCCCAGCGCCTTGCGCGCGCCGGCCGGATCGGACTTGCTGAACGGGCCGGCCTCGGCGGCCCCGTCGCCGGCCGACACCGCATCATCGGTGGCCGGGTCCAGGCGCGAGTTGGCGATCGGTGTCCCCGCGTCTTTGGCCAGCGAATCGCGCGGCGTGCACAGCGCGACCGCGCGGCGGGCATTGGGCGCCGCCAGCGGCCCCCGCGGGGCGAAGATCAGCTGCTCGATGCCGTTCGACGGCCCGTCGGAGCGCTCGTAGTTGTCGGGCGTGGTCAGCGCCCCCGAGGAGCCCGCGGCGACGTCGACCACGTCGACGCTGCGGTTGTTGACCCGGTCCTGAATGTCGGGTCCCTGCGACCACACGGTCACCCGCTTGGTGATGGCCTTGGGCCCCCACCACCGGTCGTTGGCCACGAGCACCACCGCGCCGCGGTCCAGGACGGATTCGATCTTGTACGGACCCGACGACGGGAAGCGCTTGAGGTCGACCCCGGGCTTGAGGTCCCAGATGGTGTTCCACAACTTGGCGATCTGGGCCACCAGGGGTCCGTTGTTGC
Source organism: Mycobacterium sp. NGS17 (assembly GCF_059813205.1). Classification (NCBI taxonomy): domain Bacteria; kingdom Bacillati; phylum Actinomycetota; class Actinomycetes; order Mycobacteriales; family Mycobacteriaceae; genus Mycobacterium; species Mycobacterium sp. NGS17. The sequence goes on from NZ_JCALED010000004.1 coordinate 268,987, forward strand.
TGAGCAGGGCCGCGGTGACGTCGACGTTGAGCTGGTCGGCGATGACGTGCGACGGCATCAGCGAGGTCGCGGTGAACAGCTGGTTGTAGTCGACGACGCCACGGTCCGGGATGAAGGACACCCGCGCCTTCTTCTGCCCGGGCATGCATTCGACGTTGGCGATGTCCAGGTACCCGGCCTGGCTGGCGGCGTGGAAGTCGGGGAACCTGCCGGACTGAGCCGCCCAGGCGAGCACGATGTCGTCGCAGGTCACCGGCTTGCCGTCGGAGTAGACGGCGTTGTCGGCGATCTGGTAGTCGAGCACCAGCGGCGTGCCGCCGACCACCGACACGGTGCCGAAGTCGCGGTCGGCGACGATCTGCCCGTCGGGGCCGTGATAGCTGAAGCCGGTGAGCGTGCGGGCGAACGCCTGCGCTCCGGCCGACGCGGCGCCGGCGACGGTGTTGGTGTTGTAGGTGGACAGCGGGCCGTCGACCACATAGTCGACCTGGGACGCGGCGCTACCCGCGCAGCCGGTCAGCGTGAAGCCCGCCGCCAGCACCAGCGCCAATCCGGCGGCGATCCACCCGGCTACCCCGCGGCGGCCGACGAGCCCGCCACGATCGGCCCCAGTCCCGGGGTACCTGGTGGCCATGGGCCTACCGCCGGCCGACGTTCCGCTTGCCGGTGGGACGCCGCGTCCCGGTCGGCCGCACCGGGCGGGCGCCCGGCGCCGGCTTGCTGGGTGCGGGCTTGGGCGGCTGGGCCGCGGCCGCCGTTTCTTCCGCTTCGTCGGCGGTTTCGGTGTCGCCGCCGTCGGTGTCGGCCGTCGCGCCCGAGCCGGGGCCGCGGCGCCGCATCACGCGTCGGGTGTGGGTGCGCACCAGCTCGGTGCGCTCGCGCAGGGTGACCAGCAGCGGCGTGGCGAAGAAGATCGACGAGTAGGTGCCCACCAGGATGCCGACCAGCTGCACCAGCGCGAGGTCCTTCAGGGTGCCGACGCCCAGCAGCCACACCGCCACGACCATCAGCGCCAGCACCGGCAGCACGCTGATCAGGCTGGTGTTGATGGAGCGCATGAACGTCTGGTTGATCGCCAGGTTGGCCTGCTCGGCGAACGTGCGGCGGGTGGTGTGCTGGAAGCCGTGGGTGTTTTCCTCGACCTTGTCGAACACGATGACGGTGTCGTACAGGGAGAAACCCAGAATCGTCAGCAGGCCGATGACGGTGGCCGGCGTGACCTCGAAACCGACCAGCGAGTACACCCCGGCGGTGACGCTCAGGTCGAAGACCATGGTGGTCAGCGCGGAGACGGCCATGTAGCGCTCGTAGCGGACCATGATGTAGACGCCGACCAGCACCAGGAAGACGGCGAGCGCGATCAGCGCCTTATCGGTGATCTGGTCACCCCAGGTCTCGGAGACCGCGGCGTCGCTGATGGCCTGCTTGCTGGGCTTGCCGTCGGCGCCTTTGGGGTGAAAGGCGTCGAACAGGGCGTTGCGCAGCTTGGTCGTCTGGTCGTTGGTCAGCGTTTCCGAACGGATCTGCACGGTCGCGCCCGCGCCGTTGCCGACGACGACCACCGACTCCGGATCGTTGCCGATGGCCTTGTGGAACACCTCGGAGACCTGCGAGGTCTGCACGGTGCCCGCGGCCCCGGCGGCGGGCATCGACACCGTCGTGCCGCCGTTGAAGTCGATGCCGAAGGTGAAGCCGCGCAACAGGATGCTCAGGACGGCGACGGCGACGATGGCACCGCTGATGCCAAACCACAACCGGCGCCGCCCGACCACCTCGAACGCGCCGGTGCCGGTGTAGAGCCGCGACAGGAAGCCGTGATGCGGCACGCCCGCGGCGCTGCTGCCGGTCAACTCGGTCGCGCCCTCGGAGGCTTCGGTGATCTCGGTAGCGTCTTTGGAGGCTTTGGAGGAAGTCATGCGCTATCCCCGTCCCGTCTTCACCTGCGCCGAAGCCCGCCGTTCGCGGGCGACCCGCTGAACGGCGCCCAGGCCGTTGTAGGCCGGCTTTGCCAGCGTCGGGGACTTGGACGCCAGGTACACCAGCGGCCAGGTCACCAGGAACACCACCACGATGTCGAGGACCGTGGTGAGGCCCAACGTGAAGGCGAATCCCCGCACCTGGCCGATGGCCAGGGCGTAGAGCACCGCGGCGGCCAGGAAGGTGACGGCGTTACCCGACACGATCGTCTTGCGGGCACGCACCCAGCCTCGTGGCACCGCCGATCGGAACGAACGGCCCTCACGGATCTCGTCTTTGATGCGCTCGAAGAAGACGACGAACGAGTCGGCGGTGGTGCCGATACCGATGATCAGACCCGCGATGCCCGCCAGATCCAGGGTGTAGTTGATCTGCCGGCCCAGGATCACCAGGATCGCGAAAATCATTGCCCCGGAAGCGGCTAGCGACAGCGCGGTGAGCAATCCCAGCACCCGGTAATAGAGCAGCGAATACAGCAACACCAGGATCAAGCCGATGGTGCCGGCGACGAGCCCCGCTCGCAGCGAGGTCAATCCCAGTGTCGCCGAGACGGTTTGGGCCTCCGAAGCCTCGAAGGACAGCGGCAGCGAGCCGTATTTGAGGACGTTGGCCAGCTGCTTGGCCGTCGCGGCGGTGAACGGCGGATCGCCACCGCTGATCTGAGTCCGGCCGCCGGGAATGGCTTCCTGGATCATGGGCGCGCTGACCACCTGCGAGTCCAGGGTGAACGCGGTCTGGGTGCCGATATGCGCGGCGGTGAAGTCGGCCCAGGTGTTGGCCGCGGCCGACTTGAACTGGAGGTCGACGACGTAGCCGATCCCGCGCTGGTTCTGGCTGGAGGTGGCGTCCTGAATCTGGTCACCGCTGATGATCGACGGGCCCAGCAGGTAGGCGACTTTGTGGTCGGTCGAGCAGGTGACCAGCGGCTGGGCCGGATCGTCGTTGCCGGCCAGGATGTCTTCTTTGTCGCAGCGGGTGGCTTGGAACTGCAGGGCGAGGAACTGAATGCCCTGGCGTGCGCTCTGGCGCCACTTCTTCTCGTCGGCGATCCGGTCGGCGAGTTCCTTGCGCGGATCGGGCGGCGCGGGCGCTTCGCCGGGCGGCGCCTCCGCCGCGGGCCCTCCCGGAGCGGGAGCCGGGGGCGCTGGGCTGGGCGGCGGCGGGTCTTGGGGATACGGCCGGGGCTGGGCACCCGGGTGAGCGGGCGCCGGCTGCCCCGGAGCCGGGTGAGCGGGCGCCGGCTGCCCCGGAGCCGGCTGGGCGGGCGCGGGCTGGGCGGGCGCGGGCTGGCCCGGAGCGGGCTGACCAGGCGCCGGCTGACCGCCCGCTGGCTGGCGCGCCGGCGGCTTGGGCTCGGCGCTCTGGGCCGGCATCGAGTTGAGCACGGGCCGGATGTAGAGGCGGGCGGTCTGACCCAGGTTGCGGGCTTCGTTGCCGTCGTTCCCGGGAACCGTGATGATCAGGTTGTCGCCGTCGACGACGACCTCCGAGCCGGAGACGCCGAGCCCGTTGACCCGGGCGCCGATGATCTGCTGGGCCTGCGCCAGCGCCTCACGGCTGGGCTTAGAGCCGTCCGGCGTGCGCGCGGTCAATGTGACGCGGGTGCCGCCCTGGAGGTCGATGCCGAGCTTGGGAGCGGCGCGCTTGTCCCCGGTGAGAAACACCAGCAGGTAGACGCCGACGAGCAATAACAAGAAGACCGACAGGTAGCGGGCAGGGTGCACCGGCGCCGAAGACGATGCCACGTTCCTTCTATCTCCTTGAAAATCGGTTACTTACCCCGGACAGAGCCTACGTGCCCCCCACTTGCCCGTGGTGCAAGCGGTCCGCCGGTGGGCGGCGATCGGGTGGTGAATCCCCGTCAGGAATCCTTGGTGATCGAGCCCTCGTCGGCGGAGCCCTCGCCGTCGGCCAGGTCTTCGTCGTCGTCGGGCAGGATCCGGTCGCGGATCGCCAGCTTCATCCAGGTGGTCACCACGCCGGGTGCGATCTCGAGGTCGACGGTGTCATCGGTGATCTCGACGACGGTGGCCTGAAGGCCCGACGTGGTGTGCACCCGGTCGCCCGGACGCAACGACTCGTGCAGGTCGATGGTGGCCTGCATCGCACGCTTCTGGCGGCGCGATGCCAAGTACATGAACCCGCCCATGATGAGCAGGAACGGCAGGAACAGGATCAAGCTCTGCATGGACGCGCCTGTCTTTCGTCGTGAATATCGGGACCGACGGTGCCGCGAGCTCGCGCACCTCGAAGGGTCCAGTGTGCCCGTTCAGTCTGGCAGGCCACCTGCGGCGACCGTCCGCCACGGTGCACCGAGTGCCCGCCGGCGTCAAGCTCGATAGGCTTTTGATGCGACGTGACGCGCGCGCCGCGGAGGGGAGTTATGTGGTGGCCAGCCTCGAGCAGACTCGCCAGCTGGTCACGGAGATCCCCGGTCCGGCATCGCTGGAACTGACCAAGCGCCGGGCGGCGGCGGTGTCGCACGCGGTCAACGTGTCGGTGCCGGTATTCGTGGCACGCGCGGGCGGCGGCATCATCGAGGACGTCGACGGCAATCGGCTGATCGACCTGGGATCCGGCATCGCGGTGACCACGATCGGCAACTCGTCGCCCCGCGTCGTCGAAGCGGTCCGCGCGCAGGTGGCCGAGTTCACCCACACCTGCTTCATGGTGACGCCGTACGAGTCCTACATCGCGGTCGCGGAGACGCTGAACCGCATCACCCCGGGTTCCGGTGAGAAGCGCTCGGTGCTGTTCAACTCCGGCGCGGAGGCGGTCGAGAACGCCGTCAAGGTCGCACGCGCCTACACCCGCAAGCCCGCCGTCGTGGCGTTCAACCACGCCTACCACGGCCGCACCAACCTGACCATGGCGCTGACCGCGAAGTCGATGCCCTACAAGGGCGGCTTCGGCCCGTTCGCGCCCGAGGTATACCGCGCGCCGCTGTCCTACCCCTACCGCGACGGCCTGGTCGACAAGGAACTGGCCACCGACGGGGAGAAGGCCGCCGCGCGCGCCATCAAGGTCATCGACGGCCAGATCGGCGCCGACAACCTGGCCGCCCTCATCATCGAGCCCGTCCAGGGCGAGGGCGGGTTCATCGTTCCGGCCGAGGGCTTTCTGCCCGCCCTGCTGGACTGGTGCCACGACAACGACGTGGTGTTCATCGCCGACGAGGTGCAAACGGGTTTCGCGCGCTCCGGCGCGATGTTCGCGTGCGAGCACGAGGGCATCGAGCCCGACTTGATCTGCACCGCGAAGGCGATCGCCGACGGTCTGCCGCTGTCGGCGGTCACCGGCCGGGCACAGATCATGGACGCGCCGCATGTCGGCGGTCTGGGCGGCACGTTCGGCGGAAACCCGCTGGCCTGCGCGGCCGCGTTGGCCACCATCGAGACAATCGAGAACGACGGATTGATCGATCGGGCCCGGCAATTGGAACGGCTGATCACCGAGCCGCTGCTGCGCCTGCAGGCCGGCGACGACCGCATCGGCGACGTGCGTGGCCGGGGCGCCATGATCGCCATCGAGCTGGTGAAGTCGGGAACCGCCGAGCCCGACAAGGAACTGGCCCAGAAGCTGTCCGTCGCGGCGGCCGCCGCCGGAGTGATCGTCCTGACCTGCGGCATGTACGGCAACATCATCCGGTTGCTGCCCCCACTGACCATCAGCGACGAGCTGCTGGCCGAGGGCATCGACATCCTCGGCGAACTGCTCGGCGACCTGTAACACCTGGGAGGCCCCGCGTGGGCAATCTCACAAACACCACGAACGTCGGATCATGGTGGAATACCTTTACTTTAGCTAACGTTCTATACGTCAGCGCGGACAGCGCATATTGACTCGCTAACTTTCATTTGCAAGGGATCTGTCTATGTCGACTGCAATTCATGACGAACAACTCGACCGTCGCGTCGAAGAACTCATTGCCAACGACCCGCAGTTCGCTGCCGCCCGACCGGATCCGGCGATCACCGCCGCCCTCGAAAAGCCCGGGCTGCGGCTGCCCCAGATCATTCGGACCGTGCTGGACGGCTACGCCGACCGGCCGGCGCTGGCGCAGCGTGCCGTCGAGTTCGTCAAGGACGCCACGACCGGACGCACGTCGGCCGAGCTGCTCCCCCGCTTCGAGACCGTCACGTATGGCGAACTCGGCCAACGGGTTTCGGCCCTCGGCCGCGCCTGGCTCAGTGACTCGGTCAACCCCGGTGACCGCGTCTGCGTGCTGGGCTTCAACAGCGTTGACTACGCCACCATCGACATCGCGCTGGGCACCATCGGCGCCGTGTCGGTGCCGCTGCAGACCAGCGCGGCGATCACGTCGCTGCAGCCGATCGTGACCGAGACCGAGCCCAGCCTGATCGCGTCGAGCGTCAACCAGCTGACCGACGCCGTGGAGCTGATCCTGTCCGGCGACCACGTGCCCGGCAAGCTCGTCGTGTTCGACTACCAGCCCGAGGTCGACGACCAGCGCGAGGCCGTGGAAAACGCCGTGGCGCGGCTGGCCGGCGCCGGCGTCGCCGTCGAGCAGCTCGCCGACGCGTTGCGGCGCGGCGAGGACCTTCCGGCTGTTGCCGAGCCGGAGACCGACGAGGACTCGCTGGCCCTGCTGATCTACACCTCCGGAAGCACCGGCGCCCCCAAGGGCGCGATGTACCCGCAGAGCAACGTCGGCAAGATGTGGCGGCGCGGCAGCAAGAACTGGTTCGGCGAAAGCGCCGCGTCGATCACCCTCAACTTCATGCCGATGAGTCACGTCATGGGACGCGGAATCCTCTACGGCACCCTGGGCAATGGCGGCACCGCCTACTTCGCGGCCCGCAGCGACCTGTCCACCCTGCTCGAGGACCTCGAGTTGGCGCGCCCCACCGAGCTGAACTTCGTTCCGCGCATCTGGGAGACGCTGTTCGGCGAATTCCAGCGCCAGGTCGAGCGTCGCCTGGCCGACGGCGGGGACCGCGAGGTGGTCGAGGCCGCGGTCCTGGACGAACAGCGCCAGTACCTGCTGGGCGGGCGGTTCATCTTCGCAATGACGGGCTCCGCACCCATCTCACCGGAACTGAAGAAGTGGGCCGAGTCGCTGCTGCAGATGCACCTGATGGACGGCTACGGCTCGACCGAGGCCGGAATGGTGTTGTTCGACGGGGAGATTCAGCGCCCGCCGGTGATCGACTACAAGCTGGTCGACGTTCCGGATCTCGGTTACTTCAGCACCGACCGGCCGCATCCGCGCGGTGAGCTGTTGCTGAGCACCGAGAACATGTTCCCCGGTTACTACAAGCGGGCCGAGACCACCGCCAACGTGTTCAGCGAGGACGGCTACTACCGGACCGGTGACGTGTTCGCCGAGGTCGCCCCGGACCGGCTGGTGTACGTCGACCGCCGCAACAACGTGCTGAAGCTCGCGCAGGGCGAGTTCGTGACGCTGGCCAAACTGGAGGCGGTGTTCGGCAACAGCCCGCTGATCCGTCAGATCTACGTCTACGGCAACAGCTCTCAGCCCTACCTGCTGGCCGTCGTGGTGCCGACCGAAGAGGCGTTGGCGTCGGGCGACATCGAGTCGCTCAAGCCGAAGATCGCCGACTCGCTGCAGAAGGTCGCCAAAGAGGCCGACCTGCAGTCCTACGAGGTGCCGCGCGACTTCATCGTCGAGACCACTCCGTTCACACTGGAAAACGGTCTGCTGACCGGGATCCGGAAACTGGCGTGGCCGAAGCTGAAGCAGCACTACGGCGAACGGCTCGAGCAGATCTATGCCGACCTGGCCGCGGGGCAGGCCAACGAGTTGGCCGAACTGCGCCGCAGCGGCGCCGACGCGCCCGTGCTGCAGACGGTGAGCCGGGCCGCGGCCGCCATGCTGGGTGCCGCGGCCGGCGACATCGCCCCCGATGCGCACTTCACCGATCTGGGTGGAGACTCGTTGTCCGCGTTGACATTCGGCAACCTGCTGCGCGAGATCTTCGACGTCGACGTGCCGGTGGGTGTGATCGTCAGCCCGGCCAACGACTTGGCAGCCGTCGCCGCCTACATCGAGGCCGAGCGCCAGGGCTCCAAGCGGCCGACGTTCGCCGCCGTGCACGGGCGCGGCGCCACCACGGTGCACGCCAGCGACCTCACGCTGGACAAGTTCATCGACGAGGCGACCCTGGCCGGTGCGCCGAGCCTGCCGAAGCCGGCGACCGAGGTGCGCACCGTGCTGCTGACCGGTGCGACCGGATTTTTGGGCCGCTACCTGGCACTGGACTGGCTCGAGCGGATGGACATGGTCGACGGCAAGGTGATCGCCTTGGTGCGGGCCAAGTCTGACGAGGAGGCGCGGGCCCGGCTGGACAAGACCTTCGACAGCGGCGACCCGAAACTGTTGGCGCACTACCAGCAGTTGGCCGCCGACCACCTCGAGGTGATCGCGGGAGACAAGGGCGAGGCCAACCTCGGCCTGGACCAGCAGACCTGGCAGCGCCTGGCCGAGGAGGTCGACGTCATCGTCGACCCGGCGGCACTGGTCAACCACGTGTTGCCGTACAGCGAGCTGTTCGGGCCCAACGCCTTGGGTACCGCGGAGCTGATCCGGATTGCGTTGACGTCCAAGCAAAAGCCGTACACGTACGTGTCGACGATCGGCGTCGGCGACCAGATCCGGCCCGGCACGTTCGTCGAGAACGCCGATATCCGGCAGATCAGCGCCACCCGCGAGATCAACGACAACTACGCCAACGGCTACGGCAACAGCAAGTGGGCGGGCGAGGTGCTACTGCGTGAGGCACACGACCTGTGCGGCCTGCCGGTCGCGGTGTTCCGCTGCGACATGATCCTGGCCGACACCACGTATGCCGGACAGCTCAACCTGCCGGACATGTTCACCCGGCTGATGCTGAGCCTGGTCGCCACGGGTATCGCGCCCGGTTCGTTCTACGAGCTCGACGCCGAGGGCAACCGGCAGCGGGCACACTACGACGGTCTGCCGGTCGAGTTCATCGCCGCGGCGATCTCGACGCTGGGAACGCAGATCACCGAGAGCGACACCGGCTTCCAGACGTACCACGTGATGAACCCGTACGACGACGGCATCGGGCTCGACGAGTACATCGACTGGCTGGTCGAGGCCGGCTATGCGATCGAGCGCATCGCCGATTACTCCGAATGGCTGCGGCGGTTCGAGACCTCGCTGCGGGCCCTGCCGGATCGGCAGCGCCAGTACTCGCTGCTGCCGCTGTTGCACAACTACCAGGAGCCGGAAAAGCCGATCAACGGCTCGATGGCGCCCACCGATGTGTTCCGTGCGGCCGTGCAGGAAGCGAAAATCGGTCCCGACAAAGACATTCCGCACGTGTCGGCGCCGGTGATCGTCAAGTACATCACCAACCTGCAGTTGCTCGGACTGCTCTGAGGTAGGCCAAACAGTAAGTCGCCCAGCCTTTTCGGGGCTGGGCGGCTTACTTGTTGTGCAAGGCTACTGCTGCGGGTGCGGCCAGCGCAGATACGCGGCGTTGGTACCGGACCCCGTACCGGAGCGGTTACGGCGCCATCCCCGCTTGGGTTCGGCGTCGGCCGCGGACCGCGGCTTGGTCAGCGCTCCCGAGGAGACCTCGGCGGGCTCGTCGTAAGTCGAATCCCGGTAGGGCTCGACGGCCGGCGTCGCGGCGCGTTCGGCGGCCACCGGATGGACGTCGCGCGCCAGGCGCGCGGCGGTGCGGGCGAGCGCGACCCCGCCCAGGAACACGATCAGCACGCCCAGGCCCGAGAAGTACGTGACCTCGAGCACCGCGCGCTTGCGATCGGTCGCGGCAATCGGGTCACCGGCGGAGCCGATTCCCAACAGAGGGGCGACCTGGCCGCCCACGACGAACCAGGCGCCGGCCAGCACGGCCAGCCAACCGCCCAGCATGGCGGCGACACGGTTCCCGGCGACGATCAGCAGCAGGCCGCCCAGTACGGCCGCCGCGCCTGGGGCGACCTCGAGCCAGCCCCGGGCCGTGCTCCATGCCCAGTCCCGGTCCGGTGTGTAGGCGAAGTTGAAGTGCGGACCAACAAACGGTATTAACGCCCCCCACGCTCCCAAGATGACCAGGAGCAATCCGCTGACCGCGCCGCGCGAGCGCGGGATACCCAGCCCGCGGGTGTGGCCGTCTTCTGCGTATTTCATGACATCCCCTCGTTGAATACCGGGTCGTTTTCCGGCCTGGGGTGGTTACCCAGCGCCTTCCACTACTAACCCATGGGGCGGCCGAAAGCGACCGCTCGCCGTGACCAATGAGGCTGATGAGACCGGTGTTACTACTGCAGGCCGAGCAGCAGGAGCACGATTGCGATCGCCGGGAGCGTGCCCTGCGTCGCGGCGGCGCGCGCCTTGTCGCGGTCGGACGCAATCAGAACCAGCGCGGCGGCGGCCATCGATCCGACCCCGGCGAAGACGAGCGACGCTCCAATACCTGTGTGGCCCAGGGCAACTGCGATGATGCCCACACCGGTGACGACGGCCAGGAAAAGGTTGTAGAACCCTTGGTTGAAGGCGAGCAGCTTGGTGGTTTCGGCTTCGGCTTCGGTGGTTCCGAAGGTCGCGCGGGTGCGCGGCGAGGTCCAGGTCAACGATTCCATTACAAAGATGTAGACGTGCAGCAACGCCGCTAGTGCGGCGAACACCAGGGCGGTGGCGATCATCGCTCCTCCTCGCCGATTCGGGCCCGCTACGCGGTCCGGTTCCGCACGGCGGGGCGCCGGTGAACTTTACCGACCGGCGCTCACCGGGACCAGGCTGACGCGCGAACAGGCACCGGTAGCCGGCGCTACCGGTGCCTTCCGCCCTACCTCCGACTAGGCGCCCGCGTGGTGGTGCCGGTGGAATAAGCCGCCACCTTCGGTGCGCCGGCGGAACAGGCCGCCCTCGCCGGACCGCCGACGTAACAGGCCACCACCGGTGCGCCCGCGGGGCGCCGGCTCACCGGCCATGGCGTCCGAAGGTGCTCCCGCCGGCACGCGACCCTCGTCGTACATCGCCGGTTCAGCGGCCGGCACGGTTTGGCCTGCCACCGGCGCCGGCTCTGCAACGACGACGTCTCGTGCGTGGCGAACGGCCAGCCGCGCAACCGCGGCCCCGCCCAGGAACACGATCAGGGCGCCCAGGCCGGAGAAGTAGGTGACCTCGAGCAGTGCCCGCTTGAGGTCCGTCGAGGCCATCGGTTGACCGAGGTCACCGATTCCGAGCGTCGACGCGAACGCGCGGCCGACGACGAACCAGGCGCCGCCCGCGACCGCGAGCCAGCCGCCGAAGACCGCGCTGGCCCGGTTCCCGGACATGAGCACCAGCAAACCGCCGAGCGCGGCCGCTGCCCCGGGGAGCACCTCCAGCCAGCCTTTGGCCGTGGTCCACGTCCATGCCGGATCCGCCATGTACGCCCAGTCGATGTTGGGCCCGAAGAAGGGCACCAATGCGCCCCACGCACCCAGAAGAATGAGAAGTAACCCGGTTAGCGCGCCGCGGGTCCGTGGCATGTACAACGCGCGAGGGCGGTCGTAGTCGTGGCTTCTGGTCCTCATCGGAACCTCCTTCAGACAGGTATGACTGCTGTGAGGCTGGTTACCCGAGGGTCCTGGGGTGTAACCGCTCACGCGGTACCCATGTGTTTGCTGAGGCCGCTGGGGCGAGGCTCGCCCGGCGTGGCCGAGGCCGCGCGATCGACGATGCGGGCGGGTCTGAGCAGGCCGGAGGCACCATCGGCCGGGCACCGGGACAGGCTTGGGCGCAAAGGTCACGATTTGGCCGCGATTGGGCGGCCCGCTAATCGAACAAACCGGCCTGTCCGAAGCCGGTGACGCCGGCCGGAGGGGTCATGCCGAGGTGCGTCCAGGCCAGGGCGGTCGCCACCCGGCCTCGCGGCGTCCGCGCGACCATGCCGGCACGCACCAGGAACGGCTCGCACACCTCCTCCACGGTGGCGGCCTCCTCTCCCACCGCCACCGCCAAGGTCGACACCCCGACCGGTCCGCCGCCGAAGCTGCGGGTCAGCGCCGAAAGCACGGCCCGGTCCAGCCGGTCCAGGCCCAGCTCGTCGACGTCGTAGACCGCCAGCGCGGCCTTGGCGACGTCGCGGGTGATCACGCCGTCGGCGCGCACCTCGGCGAAGTCGCGGACCCGGCGCAACAACCGGTTGGCGATCCGCGGTGTCCCCCGCGAGCGCCGGGCGATCTCCTCGGCCGCGTCGCCGCCGAGTTCGATGCCCAGGATCCCGGCGGAGCGGGCCAGCACCCGCTCCAGCTCGGAGGGCTCGTAGAAGTCCATATGCGCGGTGAAACCGAACCGATCCCGCAGCGGGCCGGTCAGCGCGCCCGACCGGGTGGTCGCGCCGACCAGGGTGAACGGCGCCAGCTCCAGCGGAATCGACGTCGCCCCGGGACCCTTGCCGACCACCACATCGACCCGGAAGTCCTCCATGGCCAGGTAGAGCATCTCCTCGGCGGGCCGGGCGATGCGGTGGATCTCGTCGATGAACAGCACGTCGTGCTCGACCAGGTTGGACAGCATCGCCGCCAGGTCACCAGCGCGTTCCAGCGCGGGCCCCGACGTCATCCGCAGCGAGGACCCGAGCTCGGCCGCGATGATCATCGCCAGTGACGTCTTGCCCAGCCCCGGCGGACCGGACAACAGGATGTGGTCGGGTGTGCCGCCGCGGTTTTTTGCGCCTTCGAGGACGAGCTGCAGCTGCTCGCGCACCCGCGGCTGGCCGATGAACTCGCGCAGCGAGCGCGGACGCAGGCTGACGTCGATGTCGCCCTCGCCCACGGTCAGCGCCGGGGAGACCTCTCGTTCCTCGTAGTCGTCGGTCATCGGGACTTGCCCAGCATCGACAGGGCGGCGCGCAGGGCGGCCGTCGTGGTGGCACCGTGGTCGGCGGCCAGCACCTTGTCGGTGGCTTCCTCGGCCTGCTTGACGGCGAAGCCGAGCCCGACCAGGGCCTCCACCACCGGCCCGCGGATCGCGTGGCCGTTGAGGCCCGCCGCCGGGGACACCCCGCCGGCCGCGAAGCCGGCGCCGACCTTGTCGCGCAATTCCAGGACCATCCGTTCGGCGCTGCGCTTGCCTATCCCGGGCACCCGGGTCAGCGCGGTGACGTCGCCGTCGTGCAGCGCCTGTCGCAGCGCCCCGGCGTCGTGTACGGCCAGGGTCGCCATCGCCAGCCGCGGCCCGACCCCCGACACCGACAGCAGCGTCAGGAACAGGTCGCGGGCGTCGGCGTCGGCGAAGCCGTAGAGCGTCATCGAGTCCTCGCGGACGATCATCGCGGTGATCAGCCGCGCCTCGGTCCCGGCCCGCAGCGTAGACAGCGTCGACGGCGTCGCGTTCACCCGATAGCCGACGCCGGCGGCCTCGATCACCACGTGATCGAGCGCCACCTCGAGGACCTCGCCGCGCACCGAGGCGATCATCGCGCCGCCTTCAGCTTGGCGTCCAGCGTGGCCTTGTATTTTCGCCGCTGCTCGGCGGCCATCGCCTCCGCCGCGGCCATCCGGGCGATCATCGGCGCCCGCCAGCAATGGCAAATCGCCAGCGCCAGCGCGTCCGCGGCGTCCGCCGGTGTCGGTTTGGCTTGCAGCGCAAGGATTCTGGTGACCATGGCGGTGACTTGGGCCTTATCGGCGGCGCCGTTTCCGGTGACCGCGGCCTTGACCTCGCTGGGGGTGTGGAAGTGCACGTCGATGCCGCGTTTGGCCGCGGCCAGCGCGACGACGCCGCCGGCCTGGGCGGTGCCCATCACGGTCGACACGTTGAGTTGGGAGAACACCCGCTCGACCGCCACGACGTCCGGCTGATGGGTCGCCAGCCAATGCTCGACGGCATCGCTGATCGTCAGGAGCCGCTCGGCGAGCGGCGCGTCCGAGGGCGTGCGCACCACGTCGACATCGAGCGCGACCACCGCGCGCCCCCGCCCGGTTTCGACGACCGACAGACCGCATCGGGTCAGGCCGGGATCGACGCCCATCACCCGCATTCCCGCTCCCATCTAGTAGAACAGCTGTTCGATACCTTACGGCCACCGGCGACAGGTCCGGGTAGGACACGCGGCGCTTCCCGGGGCAACGTTGGGACGCCGAGGCATGAAAAAGCTGTTAGCTTTAGCCCACGTTCGCTCGAGCAATGTGGCAACGGAGGGATTGGCGTGGGATCTCTGCTGGTCATGATCGCCGTGGCGCTCTTCATCGCGTCCATCGTGGTGCTGGTGGTGGCTTTGCGACGGCCCAAGCAGCCGGCCCAGCGGGGCGGCCGCCAGGACCCGCTCTCCGCCGACGCGATGCCGCAGTTCGGGCCGCGCCAACTCGGGCCCGGCGCCATCGTCAGCTACGGCGGCATCGACTACATCGTGCGCGGATCGGTCACCTACCGCGAAGGGCCCTTCGTGTGGTGGGAGCACCTGCTGGAGGGCGGCGACCAACCACTCTGGTTCAGCGTCGAGGAGGACGAGGGACGCCTGGAACTGGCGATGTGGGTCAAACGCAAGGATGTGTCCCTGCGGCCCGGCGACCAATACCTCGTCGACGGGGTCACGTTCCATGAGTCCGAACGCGGCCGCGCCTCTTACACGACCGAAGGCGCCACCGGCCTGCCGGCCGGCGGAGACATGGAGTTCGTCGACTGCGCCAACGCCGACGAGTCGGCGCTGCTCTCGTTCGAGCGCTGGGCCCCGGACATGCCCTGGGAGGTGTCGACGGGCAAGTCCGTATCGCCCGGCGAAATCACCGTGTATTCGGCACCCCCACCCAGCTCGGCGTAGGGCTAGAGGTCACGCCGGTGCCCCTTCATCAGCTCGCCGTGACTCCGGCGGACGTATCCGGGGAAAGGCTGGGACTCGCGCTCAACGCGCCCGTGCCCGCTCCCCTGGCCAGCTGCCGCCTGGACCACCCGGCCGGCGGCGCCACGCTCTTGCTGGGTGTGCTCGGCGCGTCACATGTCGTCGCGGTCGGGCACGCGTTCTCCGAGGAAATCTCCTGCACGGCACGCAATCTCGGGGCCGACCTGCCCGAGCGCACCGACGCGCCCGGTTACCGCCTTCACTCGCGTACGGACACCCACGACGAGGCGAGCTTTCGCCGGCTCGCGCAGGACCTGCGCGACCGTTGCGCGCGGCTGGACGGCTGGCTCGGCGGCACCTTCCCCGGCGATGACGCCGCGCTGACCGTGCTGGCCGCCGAGCCCGACGGCACCGGCTGGCGCTGGCAGACCTGGCACCTCTACCCGGCTCGCCTCGCGGGCGGCGGCGGAACGGTGGTTCACACGGCCAGCCGGTGGCGCCCGTGAGCCGCAACCGCCTTTTCGTGATCGCCGGAGTGCTGGGCGCGGCCGCCGTGGCGTGCCTGATCTTCGGAATCATCTTGCTGCAGAGGAACATTGGCTCGTACGTGGCCGGTCATTATCACGAGTACGCCCGCGACGCGAACGGGACCCGCTACCAGTGCACCGGTTCGCCCGAACAGGTCGCCGACGCGCTGGCCGACTACGCCCAACCCGACGCGCGGGCCGACAACGGCAAGACCGAATACCTGCGCTACAGCAACAACATCGTGATCGTCGGCCCCGACGGCGGTTATCAGTGCAGCATCCGAGTCGAACCGCTGAGCGCCGGATACAGCCACGGCGCCTTCATCTTCCTGGGCCCCGGATTTTCCCCTGGATCCCCCTCGGGCGGCGCCGGAGGCACCCCCGGCGGCCCCGGCGGAATCAAGTGAACGCAAAGGAGAGCACCATGTACCTCGCCGTCGAGATCGGCACCGTCGACATCAATCCCGTGCTGAAGGGCGCGGTCGCGACGATCCTGTATTTCGTCGTCGGCATGGCCGTCCTTCTCATCGGGTTCTACGCGGTCGACCTGCTGACCCCGGGAAAGTTGCGCCAGCTGGTGTTCATCGACCGCCGCCCCAACGCCGTGGTGGTCGCGGGCGCGATGTACATCGCCCTGACCGTCGTCATCATCACCGCCATCGCCAACAGCTATAGCCAGCTGGGCCAGGGACTCCTGGGCGTGGCGGTGTACGGGCTGATGGGCGTGATCCTGCTGGGGATAGCGCTGCTGGCGATGCATCTGCTGATACCGGGCAGCTTTCACGAGCACATCGACGAGCCGGAGCTGCATCCGGGATCGTTCGCCGTGGCGCTGATACTGCTCGCCGTGGGAGGGGTGACCGCCGCGGCGGTGTCATGAGCGCTGTCGATGTGCGGCCGCCCGAGGTGGCGCCGTCCGCGGGGCCGTCGGGTCGATGGCGGGCGCTGCTGCTGGCCGCGGTGGCGGCGTGCGCGGCCTGCGGCATCGTGTACGAACTCGCGCTGCTGACGCTGTCGGCCAGCCTCGACGGCGGCGGGATCGTCGCCACCTCCCTGATCGTCGCGGGCTACATCGCCGCGCTGGGCGTGGGCGCCCTGCTGGTCAAACCCCTGCTGGCGCACGCCGCGATCACCTTCATCGCCGTCGAGGCGCTGCTGGGCATCATCGGTGGCCTGTCGGCGGCGGCGCTGTACGTGGTGTTCGCGTTCGTGGATGGGTCGACGTGGGTGCTCGCGTTGAGCACGGCGCTCATCGGTGGCTTGGTGGGCGCCGAGGTGCCGCTGCTGATGACGCTGCTGCAAGGTGGCCGGGCAGCCGGTGCCGCCGATGCCGGGCGGACGCTGGCCAACCTCAACGCCGCCGACTACCTGGGCGCGCTGCTGGGCGGGCTGGTCTGGCCGTTCCTGTTGCTGCCGCAGTTGGGGATGATCCGCGGTGCGGCCGCCACCGGCATGATCAACCTGGCGGCCGCCGCCGTCGTAGCGATTTTCCTGTTGCGGCAAGTGGTTTCGACGCGGCAGCTGGCGCTGGCGATGTGCGCGCTGGCCGCCGCCGTTGGGCTGCTCGCCACCCTGCTGCTGCGTTCGGCCGACATCGAAACAACAAGCAGGCAAAGGCTTTACGCCGACCCGATCATTGCCTACCGGCACACTGCCTATCAGGAGATCGTGGTGACGCGCCGCGGCAACGACACCCGGCTGTATCTCAATGGGGGGCTGCAGTTCTCCACCCGCGACGAGTACCGCTACACCGAGAGCCTCGTCTACCCCGCCCTCGGCGGGGTTTCCCAAGGCGCCCATTCGGTGCTGGTGCTGGGCGGCGGAGACGGCCTGGCGGCGCGCGAATTACTGCGCCAGCCAGGCGTTTCCAAGATCGTGCAGGTCGAGCTCGACCCCGCGGTGATCGACGTCGCGCGCACCACACTGCGCGGGGCCAATGGCGGCTCGCTGGACAACCCCCGGGTGTCCGTGCTGATCGAGGACGCGATGAACTGGTTGCGCGGGCCGCACGTGGACCGCTTCGACGCGGTGATCGTCGACCTTCCCGACCCCGACACACCCGTGCTGGGCCGGCTGTACTCCACGGAGTTCTACGCGCTGGCCGCCCGCGCGCTCGCGCCCGGTGGGCTGATGGTGGTGCAGGCGGGCAGCCCGTTCTCCACTCCGACGGCGTATTGGCGCACGGTATCGACGATCCGGGCGGCCGGCTACGCGGTCACGCCGTATCACGTGCACGTGCCCACGTTCGGTGACTGGGGATTCGCCCTGGCGCAGCGCGCCGACGCCGCACCCGTGCCGAAGGTGCCCACCAATGCGCCGCCGCTGCGCTACCTCAACCAGCAGGTGCTCGACGCCGCGGGCGTCTTCTCCGGCGACATCGGGCCGCGGCCGGTGGAGCCGTCGACCCTGGACAACCCGCGCATCGTCGAGGACATGCGGCACGGATACGACTAGCCATTGCTGGCGGCCTTGGTCCCGCCGAGCGTGCACTGATGGCGACAAATCGGGCTGAATCTCGCCCTTAAGGCACGCTCGGCGAACGCCGAACTAGTCCTCGTCGAGGGCGGCGAGCACCTCGTCGGACAGGTCGACGTTGGTCCAGACGTTCTGCACGTCGTCGCTGTCCTCCAGCGCGTCTACCAGCTTGAACACCTTGCGCGCGCCCTCGACGTCGACCGGCACGCTGACCGACGGCTGGAAGCTGGCCTCGGCCGATTCGTAGTCGATGCCGGCGTCCTGCAGCGCGGTGCGCACCGCGACGAGATCGGTCGGCTCGGAGATGACCTCGAAGCTCTCGCCGAGGTCGTTGACGTCCTCGGCACCGGCGTCCAGCACGGCGGTCAGCACATCGTCTTCGGTGAGCCCGTTCTTCTCGAGCGTGACGACGCCCTTGCGGGTGAACAGGTAGGACACCGATCCGGGGTCGGCCATGTTGCCGCCGTTGCGGGTCACCGCCACCCGAACCTCGCCGGCCGCGCGGTTGCGGTTGTCGGTGAGGCACTCGATCAGCACCGCCACGCCGTTGGGGCCGTAACCCTCGTACATGATGGTCTGGTAGTCGGCGCCGCCGGCTTCCTCGCCCGCGCCGCGCTTGCGGGCGCGTTCGATGTTGTCGTTGGGCACCGAGGTCTTCTTCGCCTTCTGAATGGCGTCGTACAGCGTCGGGTTGCCGGCCGGGTCACCACCGCCGGTACGGGCGGCGACCTCAATGTTCTTGATCAGCCGGGCGAATTCCTTGCCGCGGCGCGCGTCTTTGACGGCCTTCTGGTGCTTGGTGGTCGCCCACTTGGAATGGCCGCTCATCGGTGTCTCGTACCTCTTCTATCTCTGGAAAGTTCGCCAGACGAGTCTACGTGGACGGTCGATGCACCGAACGTCACGCCAGCGCGGCAGTCGCCGCCGAGCGTCACTCCTGCGTGACGTTCGGCGTGCCGGCACCGGTCACCAGGTCGACGAACAGGTGGTGGATGCGGCGGTCGCCGGTCATCTCGGGGTGAAACGCCGTCGCCAGCACCAAGCCCTGCTTCACTGCGACGACGTGGCCGGCCGCGCTGGCCAGCACCTCGACGTCGTCGCCGGCTCGCTCGACCCAGGGGGCCCGGATGAATACCGCGCGCACCGGATCGCTCAGCCCCGCGAACGGGATGTCCCCCTCGAAAGAATCGACCTGTCGTCCAAAGGCGTTGCGCCGCACCGTCATATCGATTGCACGCAGCGGCAGCGCCTCGCGCCCGCCCGCGCCGGCGTCCAGGATCTCGCTGGCCAGCAGGATCATCCCGGCGCACGCGCCGTAGGCGGGCAGCCCGTCGGCCAGCAAGCCCCGCAACGGCTCGAGCAGCCCGAGATCGAGCAGCAGGTGGCTCATGGTGGTCGATTCCCCGCCGGGGATGACCAGCCCGTCCACCGCCTCCAGCTCGCTGCGCCGGCGCACCGGCATCGACTCGGCTCCCGCCTCCCGCAGGGCCGCCAGGTGCTCGCGGGTGTCGCCCTGCAGTGCCAGGACCCCGATCCGCGGGGCGCTCACTGGTTGGTCGGCTGGTACCCACGCTTGAAGCGGGTCAGCCCCTCCTGCATGACCGCCGCAACCATCTCACCGGACTGGGTGAAGATCTTGCCCTGGCACAGCGAGCGGCCGCCGCTGGCCGACGGCGAGCTCTGGTCGTAGAGCAGCCACTCGTCGGCCCGGAACGCCCGCATGAACCACATGGCGTGGTCCAGCGACGCCACCTGCAGGTGCTCGCGCACATCGAGGTGGTTGACCTGCGCCGATCCCAGCAGCGTCAGGTCGCTCATGTAGGCCAGCGCGCAGATGTGCAGCACCGGGTCGTCGGGCAGCGGATCACGGTGGCGGAACCACACCTGCTGTTGGGAGGCCTTGACCGGCGAGAGGTGCAGCTTCTCTCGGGGCACGATGCAGACGTCCCACTCCTCGAACTGTTTGAACCCGGCGTCGTCGAACACCTTGATCGAGTCCAGACCGGGCAGGCCGTCCGGCGGCGCGGCGGCGGGCATGACGTCCTGGTGGTGGATGCCCTCCTGGTCGGTCTGGAACGACGCCCCCATGGAAAAGATGATTTCGCCGTGCTGGATGGCATTGACGCGCCGGGTAGCGAATGACCCGCCGTCGCGGGTGCGCTCGACGATGAACACCGTGGGCTCGTTGGCGTCGCCGGGCCGCAGGAAGTAACCGTGCAGCGAGTGGACCTGGTAGTGCGGGTCCACGGTGCGAACCGCCGAGACGAGCGACTGCCCCGCCACGTGACCGCCGAACGTGCGCTGGAAATATCCCGACTCCGGGCTGAAAACCCGACCACGGTAGATGTTGACCTCGAGTTGCTCGAGATCGAGGATCTCTTCGATCGCCACGGAGAAGTTCTTACCAGCCGCGTTCGGCCAGCCGGTGGGGCTCCGCGATCTGCTCGACGTTGATGCCGACCATCGCGTCGCCCAGCCCGCGCGACACCTTGGCGAGCACGTCGGGATCGTCGTAGAAGGTGGTCGCCTTGACGATCGCGGCCGCGCGCGCGGCGGGATCGCCGGACTTGAAGATCCCCGAACCGACGAATACGCCCTCGGCGCCGAGCTGCATCATCATCGCCGCATCCGCCGGGGTGGCGATGCCGCCCGCGGTGAACAGCGTCACCGGCAGCTTGCCCGCCCTGGCCACCTCGACAACCAGGTCGTAGGGCGCCCGCAATTCCTTTGCGGCGACGTACAATTCGTCCTCCGACAACGACGTCAGGCGGCGGATCTCGCCGCCGATCGCCCGCATGTGCGTGGTCGCGTTGGAGACGTCACCGGTGCCGGCTTCGCCCTTGGAGCGGATCATCGCCGCGCCCTCGCTGATGCGGCGCAGCGCCTCACCGAGGTTGGTCGCCCCGCACACGAACGGCACGGTGAACTTCCACTTGTCGATGTGGTGGGTGTAGTCCGCCGGGGTGAGCACCTCAGACTCGTCGACGTAGTCCACGCCGAGGCTCTGCAGGATCTGAGCCTCGACGAAGTGGCCGATGCGGGCCTTGGCCATCACCGGGATGGTCACGGCGGCGATGATGCCCTCGATCATGTCGGGGTCGCTCATCCGCGACACACCACCTTGCGCGCGGATGTCGGCGGGCACCCGTTCCAGCGCCATGACGGCGACGGCGCCGGCGGCCTCGGCGATCTTGGCCTGCTCGGGGGTGACGACGTCCATGATGACGCCGCCCTTGAGCATCTCGGCCATGCCGCGTTTGACGCGCGCCGTTCCGGTTCGCCCGTTCGGTGGGTGGGCCGTACTCACTGCATGATCTCCTTCAAACGTTGTCGACCCAGTCTAATGAGGCGTTTTGGCCCGCGTTGACACCGGCGGAGTCAGCGGATGGACAACAGCGGCCCGGGGGTGCGGCCGCCGGCGAGCGCCGCCGCGTCGGTGAGCAGTCCGGACAGTTGCATGGGGTACACGGTCTCCCCCGCTGCGACCAGCGCGGCGATGTCGGCAGCGTCACACCACCGGTGGCCGTGGATGTAGCTGCGTTCCAGCTCGGTGCGGCCCGCGCGCGACGGCTCGAACCGCCGGGTGCGGTAGACGAAGTAGAACTCCTCGCTGTCGATCAGCGAGCCGTTGAACTCGAAGACCTCGTCACGCCGCCAGACCGGCCCGACCATCTCCGCCGGCGCGACCCGCAGACCGGTTTCCTCGGCCAGTTCCCGCGCGGCGGCTTCGGCCAGCCGCTCCCCTTGCTGCACCTCGCCACCCACGGTGAACCACCACTTCGGGGCATGCCGGTCGGCGAGCGCGGGGTCCGACCCGCACAGCAGCAGCACCGCGCCGGTGTCGTCGAGCAGCACGATGCGCGCCGAGGTGCGGTGGTTGAGGACGCCGTGATCGCCGTGGGCCAGCGCGTGCGGACGTTCGACGATCTCGAAATAGCTGGGCACAGCGGCCTTTCCGCCGAGGTGGAACAGCCGCACCAGGGGCCGCTCGGCCAGGGCCAGGGTGTCGCGGACCGCGTCGTTGTGGAAACGACGGGCCAGCACCACCCGGGCCTCGGCGTCGGCCAGCTCGGCGATCAGACCGGCCGGCAGCGACGCAGGATCGACGACGGCCAGCGCGGCCGACAACGCGTTCTCGGCGTTTTCCCGCGCGGGCCGGGGCGCCCCTTCCGCGGCGTCGGCCAGCGCCGCCAGCCGCCGCCCTTCGGACGCACCGCCGTAGGCGTCGATGGCGACGGCGCGCGACACCACCGCGCGCCGTGCCAGCGCCCCGTCGAGCGCCTGCCACGACAGGTCGTAGCGGACGTGCAGGCGGTCCAGCCTGTTCGCCGTCCGGTACGCCCAGACCCCGAAGACCGCCAGCACCGCGACGAACACCGCGATGGCGACAATCAGCCACGTCATCAACTGGCCACCTCAACCTTGGCGCCTGACGCGGCGACCGTCTCGTACACCCGCATGATCTGGCTGGCCACCACCGACCAGTCGTAGCGCTGGACGGCTGCCGAACCCGCCGTCACATAACGTTCCCGCAGCACATCATCCTCCAGCACCGCGATCAGCGCATCGGCAAGCGCGTCACCGTCGCCGACGGGTACCAGGCATCCGACGTCACCGTTGCCCAGCACGCGGCGGAAGGCGTCCAGATCGCTCGCCACCACCGGGGTGCCGGCGGCCAGCGCCTCGACCAGGACGATGCCGAAACTCTCCCCGCCGAGGTTGGGCGCGCAGTACACGTCGGCGCTGCGCATGGCCGACGCCTTGCCGGCGTCGTCGACCTGCCCGAGAAAACGGAGGTGATCCACCAATTCCCCTGCCTGGGAGCGCAATTGGTCTTCATCGCCGCGCCCGACGACCAGGAGTTGCACGTCGGGAAAACGCGCGACCAGCGCCGGCAGCGCGTCGAGCAGCACCGAGATGCCCTTGCGCGGCTCGTCGTAGCGGCCCAGGAACAGCACCGTCTTGCCGGGGCGCGGGTAGCCGTCCAGGTGCGGGGCCGAGGCGAACGATGCGACGTCGACGCCGTTGGGGATCTCCACCGCGTCGGTGCCCAGCGCCTCCATCTGCCAGCGCCGGGCCAGATCGGAGACCGCGATCCGGCCGACGATCTTCTCGTGCATCGGGCGCAGGATGCCCTGAAACACCGTCAGCGTCAGCGATTTGGTGGTGGAGGTGTGAAACGTGGCGACGATCGGGCCCTCGGCGATGTTGAGGGCCAACATGGACAGACTCGGCGCGTTGGGCTCGTGCAGGTGCAGCACGTCGAAATCGCCTTCGGCGAGCCACTTTTTCACCTTGCGGTGGGTGGCCGGCCCGAACCGCAGCCGGGCCACCGAACCGTTGTAGGGAATCGGGACGGCCTTGCCCGCCGAGACGACGTAATCGGGCAGCTCGGCGTGCGGCGAGGCCGGCGCGAGGACGCTGACGTCATGACCCCGGGCGCGCATCACCTCGGCCAGCTGCAGGACGTGCGACTGCACCCCGCCCGGAACGTCGAACGAGTAGGGACAGATCATCCCGATCCGCATCAGGTTTCCTTCAGCCGGGCCTGCTTGGCATCGGGAAGGTCGGACAGCCACTGCGGCTGCATCATGTGCCAGTCCTCGGGGTGGGCGGCGATGTTCTTCTCGAATTGATCGGCCATCGCCTGGGTGATGGCGCCGACGTCGCCGCTGGTGCAATCGAGTGGCGGGCCGATGTCCACGCCCCAGCCCCGGCCCTCGAACCAGCAGTGCGCGGGCAGCAGGGCCGCCCCGGTCGCGATGGCGAGCTTCGCCGGGCCGGCGGGCAGCCGGGTGGGCTCGGCGAAGAAGTCGACCTGCACGCCGGTGCGGGTGAGGTCGCGTTCGGCCATCAGGCACACCACCCGGTTGGCCCGCAGCCGATCGCACAACACGTCGAACGGCGACCGTTCTCCCCCGGACAGGGGCAGCACCTCGAAGCCGAGGCGCTCGCGGTAGGCGATGAAGCGCCGGTACAGCGATTCGGGTTTGAGGCGCTCGGCGACGGTGGTGAACGTGCCGTGCGTCTGCGCCAGCCATACCCCGGCCATGTCCCAGTTGCCGCTGTGCGGCAAGGCGATCACCGCGCCGCGGCCGCTGGACAGCGCCGCCTCGATGTGATCTTGCCCCAGGACCGAGTCGTGCAGCTCGCGGCCCAGCGCGCCCAGGTCCATGCCCGGCAGGCGGAACGCCTCGCGCCAGTAGCGGGCATAGGAGGCCAGCGAGGCCCGCATCAGCGAGTCGGGCACGTCCTCGGGTGGCACGCGCAGGACGCGGGCCAGGTTCTTGCGCAGCTGGTCGGGGCCGCCGCCGCGGGCCGCGTACCGGGCCCCGGCCTCAAAGGCGTTGCGCGCGGCGAACTCCGGCATCGCCCGCACCGCCATCCAGCCCGACGCGTACGCCCAGTCGGTGCCCACACCGCCGGTCAGGCGGCCCAGTGTCCGGCGGGCCAGCCGCCGTTGCGCCCCAATCATTTTCATGCCCGGCGGAGTGGGAATCACGGCTCGCTCACCATTCGATCGGTCGCGCCCGGGGAGGTGCGCACCGCGCGCAACCGCTGCGCGCAGGTGACGAGGCTGGCCACCGCCAGCAGCCACATCGCCACGGGCAGCGCCCACGGCAGCGGATACACCGGAAGGTCTGACAGGCCGGCGCCGACGAGCACGATGATCAGCCGTTCCGGCCGTTCGATCAGCCCGCCGTCGCCGCGCAGTCCGCTGGCCTCGGCGCGGGCCTTGATGTAGGAGATCACCTGCGAGGTGACCAGGCAGATCAGCGTGGCGACCGCCAGCAGCTTGTCGTGCAGGCCGAAGACGATCCACCACAGCAGCCCGCAGAACACCGCGCCGTCGCTGACCCGGTCACAGGTGGCGTCCAGCACGGCGCCGAACCGGGTGCCGCCGCCGCGTTCCCGGGCCATCGCCCCATCGAGCATGTCGAAGAGGACGAAAAACCAGACCACCAGCGTGCCGGCGAACAACTTGCCCATCGGGAACAGGGTCAGCGCTCCGGCGACCGCGACGATGGTGCCCAGGATCGTGACGACGTCGGGGGTCAATCCCAGCCGCAGGCACGCCCTCGCGGTCGGAGTGGTCAGCCGCGCGAACGCCGCCCGCGACAGGAACGGCACTCTGCTCATGGTTGTTTCGTCCACTCCGTGGCGAGCAGCTGGCGCGTCTCGCGCAGCAACTGCGGGATCACCTTCGACCCGCCGATGATGGTGATGAAGTTCGCATCGCCGCCCCAGCGCGGCACCACGTGCACGTGCAGATGTTCGGCCAGCGACCCGCCGGCCGATGTCCCCAGGTTCAGGCCGACGTTGAAACCGTGCGGCCGCGAGACGTTCTTGATGACACGAATTGCCTTCTGGACGAAGGACATCAGCTCGGCGCTTTCCGGGTCGGTCAGGTCCTCGAGCTCGGAGACCCGCCGGTACGGGACCACCATCAGGTGTCCGGGGTTGTAGGGGTAGAGGTTGAGCACGGCGTAGACGAGCTCGCCACGGGCGACCACCAAGCCGTCTTCGTCGGTGAGGTGCGGAATGTCGGTGAACGGCTGCTCGGTTTTGCCGTTGTCGCGCTTCGTCGGCGCTTCGGCCAGGTAGGTCATCCGGTACGGCGTCCACAACCGCTGCAGGTGGTCTTGCTCGCCGACCCCCCTGTCCAGGATGGTGTCGTCGGCAGCCTGCTCGGCCGGTTCGCGGTCAGTCACGGTCACTCACCACTGACGCTTTCACGAGTTCGGCTGTGGGAACCGAGTTTTCGCGGTCGGCGACCCAGTTCACGATCGCATCGACCGCGCGGTCGACCGGAACGCCGTTGATCTGGCTGCGGTCACCGAAGCGGAAGCTGACCGCGCCGGCCTGCACATCGCGGTCACCGGCCAGCAGCATGAACGGCACCCGCTGGGCGGTGTGATGAACGATCTTCTTGGCCATCCGGTCATCGCTGGCGTCGACCTCGACCCGAACTCCGTGTGGCTTCAGCTGTGCCGCAATGTTTTCCAGGTATCCGACGTGTTCGTCGGCGACCGGAATGCCCACCGCCTGCACCGGCGCCAGCCACGCCGGAAAGGCCCCGGCGTAGTGCTCGGTGAGGATGCCGAAGAACCGCTCGATGGACCCGAACAGCGCCCGGTGGATCAGCACCGGCCGCTGCCGCGAGCCGTCGGACGCGGTGTATTCCAGCTCGAAGCGGTCCGGCATGTTGAAGTCGAGCTGGATAGTCGACATCTGCCAGCTGCGGCCCAGCGCGTCCTTGACCTGTACCGAGATCTTCGGGCCATAGAACGCCGCGCCACCCGGGTCAGGCATCAATTCCAGGCCGGACGCTTCGCCGACCTCCCGCAGGACCTCGGTGGCCTCGTCCCACATCTCGTCGGAGCCGGAGTACTTCTCCGGGTCCTTGGTCGACAGCTCCAGGTAGAAGTCGTTGAGTCCGTAGTCGGCCAGCAACTTGAGCACGAAGTGCAACACGCGACTCAGCTCGTCGCGCATCTGCTCTCGCGTGCAGTAGATGTGGGCGTCGTCCTGAGTCATGCCGCGCACGCGGGTCAGCCCGTGCACCACGCCCGACTTCTCGTAGCGGTAGACGCTGCCGAACTCGAAGAGCCGCAACGGAAGTTCGCGATACGAGCGCCCTCGCGACCGGTAGATCAGGTGGTGCATCGGGCAGTTCATCGGCTTGAGGTAGTAGTCCTGCCCGGGCTTGCGCACCGTCCCGTCCGCGTTGAACTCCGCGTCGAGGTGCATCGGCGGGTACATGCCGTCGGCGTACCACTCGAGGTGCCCCGACGTGATGTAGAGCTGCTCCTTGGTGATGTGCGGGGTGTTGACGAACTCGTAGCCCGCCAGCTCGTGCTGAAGTCGCGAGTACTCCTCGAGCTCGCGACGGATGATGCCGCCCTTGGGATGGAAAACCGCCAGGCCGGAACCGATCTCGTCCGGGAAGCTGAACAGGTCGAGCTCGCTGCCCAGCCTGCGATGGTCGCGGCGCTGCGCCTCCTCGATCAGCTCGAGGTAGGCATCCAGCGCCTCCTGCGACTCCCAGGCGGTGCCGTAGATGCGTTGCAGGCTGGCGTTGCTCTGGTCGCCGCGCCAGTAGGCCGCCGAGCTACGGGTGAGCTTGAACGCCGGGATGTGCTTGGTGGTCGGGATGTGCGGCCCGCGGCACAGATCACCCCAAACCCGTTGCCGCGTACGGGGATTGAGGTTGTCGTAAGCGGTGAGCTCGTCGCCGCCGACCTCCATGATGTCCGGGTCGCCGGACTTGTCGTCGACGAGTTCGAGCTTGTAGGGCTCGCCAGCCAGTTCGGTGCGCGCCTGCTCTATGGACTCGTACACGCGCCGCTCGAACAGCTGGCCCTCTTTGACGATCTGGCGCATCCGCTTTTCCAGCGCCGTCAGGTCTTCGGGCGTGAACGGCTCCTTCACGTCGAAGTCGTAGTAGAAGCCGTCGGCGATCGGCGGGCCGATGCCCAGTTTGGCTTGTGGGAACAGCTCCTGGACGGCCTGGGCCAACACGTGTGCGGCCGAATGCCGGATCACGCTGCGGCCCTCGTCGGTGTTGGCGGCCACGGGGACGACGTCGGCGTCGGCGTCGGGCGTCCAACTCAGGTCGCGCAGCTTGCCGTCAGCGTCGCGCACCACCACGATCGCGTCCGGCGTGCCCCGGCGCGGCAGACCGGCCTCGCCCACCGCGGCGGCCGCGGTGGTCCCGGCAGGCACCCTGATCGGGGCTGCCGGGGCGGGCTGTGCGGCGACGCTCATCTGGCTGGGTCTCCAAGGGTCGAGTTCTCGATGATCGTTGCCATGCTATCGGGGCGGACCTCGAAAGAACCCAAGGCATTAGGGCCGCAGGGCGCCGCCGCTATCGCGACACATAAACCACGAACACGACACGCCGCTGCCGGTGTGCATGGTTTATGTCTGGGCGCGTCCTGAAAGACCGCGCTTACGGCTGCCCGGGTTTGAGCCGTACGAACAGTGCGTCGGCCTCGGTCAGCAACTGATCGCCGTCGGTCAACCGGCCCGACACGAAGATCTTGCGTCCGTCCACCCGGTCGATGCCCGCGTCGAACTGCAGTTCCTTTTCCACCGGAACGATGTGGCGGTAGTCGATCTTGAGGTATGCGGTGCGCTGCCGCGGGTTGCCGGTGAGAACGGAGGCGGACAACCCGAGGATGGAGTCGAACAGCATGCCCAGCGCGCCGCCGTGCACGGCGCCGTTGCGGCCCAGGTGGAACCGGGCGAAGCGGGCCTGGCCGTGGATTCGGCCGTCCTCACCCTTGCGCGCCGACATCGGGATCGTCAGGATGTTGCCGCGCATCGGCAGGTCCATCCGCCGGCCCGACGGCGACGCCCATTCGTCGGCGTCGAACGGAGCCAGCAGCGCCGACACCTTCTCCACCAAGTCGGCGGCCTCGCTGATGACTTCGTCGGGCGCGTCGGCGGCCCGGGCGTGGTCCTGCAACGAGCGCACGGCGTCGATGAACCTGCCGTAGTCGGGCCCGCCCTTGGTCGTCGGGTCCGGCGGGTTGAATCCGCCGCCGGGGTGTCGCTGGTGTTCGGCCACCACCACACCGTATTGCCCGGCGGCCGCGCTTTCGCGCGGTGGTCAGGCCGGCTGCTGCGCCCCGGCGGCCGACAACGTTTCGAACTCGTCGTCGGACAGCTCGATCGCAGCGGCAGCGACGTTCTCCTCCAGGTGCGCAACCTTGGACGTACCCGGGATCGGCATCATCAACGGCGAGCGTTTCAGCAACCACGCCAGCGCCAACTGTGAGGGCGACGCGTCGTGGTCGGCGGCGATGCGCTGCAGCGGGCCGTCGGGAGCGGCCAGCGGCCCGGCGGCCAGCGGGAACCACGGGATGAACCCGATGCCCTGCTTGGTCGCGGCGTCCAGGAGCGGCTCGGCGCCACGGGCCGTCAGGTTGTACATGTTCTGCACCGACACGATGTCGGTGATACGCCGGGCCGCGTTCAGCTGCTCGACGTCGATCTCGGACAGGCCGATGTGGCGGATCTTGCCCTCGCTTTTCAGGGTGAGCAGCTCGCCCACCTGATCTTCCAGCGGGAAGTTCTTGTCGATGCGGTGCAGCTGGAACAGGTCGATGGTGTCCACGCCCAGCCGGCGCAGGCTCATCTCGCATTCCTGGCGCAGGTAGCTCGGGTTGCCCAACGGAATCCAGACGTCCGGGCCGGTGCGCAGCAGGCCCGCCTTGGTCGCGATCACCAGACCGTCGTAGGGGTGCAGCGCCTCGCGAATGATCTCCTCGGAGACGTAGGGGCCGTAGGAGTCGGCGGTGTCGATGAAGTTCACCCCGAGTTCGACGGCCCGGCGCAGCACCCGGACGCATTCGTCGCGGTCGTCGGGCGGGCCCCATACGCCCTTCGCCGTCAGGCGCATGGCGCCGAAGCCGAGTCGGTTGACGGTCAGGTCGCCGCCGATGGTGAATGTCCCGGATGCCCCTGCAACAGTTTTCGAGTTTTCTGCGGTCACATCTACCGACCGTACGCGCCGAATGCGGCGGCGCATCTCGGCGTGGCAAGCTGAGGACGTGGACCTGCGAACGCTCGAGGAACTCCCCCTGACCTACGCGGAAGTGGGTGCGACGGCTTCCGGCGATCTGCCCGCCGGATACGACCATCAGCACGCAGAGCGCCAAATCGGCACGGGCCGGCAGCGTTTCGAGCAAGCCGCGGCGGCCGTCATGCGCTGGGGCATGCAGCGCGGATCCGGGCTGCGGGCGCAGGCCAGCTCCGAGGTCGCCGTCGTCGACGCGGTCGTCGTGGTGAAGATGGGTTTTCTGCCGGCGCCGTGTCGCGTCGTCTACGTCGTCGACGAGCCCGACATCCGTGGCTTCGGCTACGGCACCCTGCCGGGCCATCCGGAGTCCGGCGAGGAACGCTTCGTGGTTCGTCGCGACCCGGTGTCCGACGCGGTCTACGCGGAGGTATCCGCCTTCTCCCGGCCCGCGACCTGGTGGAGCAAGGCCGGCGGGCCGGTGGTGAAGGTGGGTCAGCGCCTCATCGCCAGGCGCTACCTGCGCGCGGTCTGAGCGCTAGCGCGCCGCCACTCCCACGGTGCCGCTGTGCACACCCTGCGCCAGCCGGGCCAGCGCCACGGCGCCGACGAACAATCCGAAGTCGCGCAGGGCGACGTCGTAGAAGCCGGGACCGGTGACCAGGTCGATGATGATGCCGATCAGCCATGCCGCGACCACCCAGGCGCCCAACCGCGGGACCACCGCCACCAGCACCCCCGCGACGATCTCGATGATGCCCACCAGGTACATGCACTGATCGGCCGTCCCGGGTACCAGGCCATCGATCCAGCCGGCCAGGTACATGCTCCAGTGGTGTGGATGGGTGAGCAGGTTGAAGAACTTGTCGAGCCCCATCACGATCGGCGCGATCGTGAAGACCGTGCGAAGCGCGAGGTACGCCGAGTACGCGGGATCCCTCAATTGGTCGGCGAGGGCCGGTGCCGCGTTCACTTGCTTGATGCTCATGGCTGCCTCCATTTCTAACGGATAATAATTTGAACGTTAGATCCAGTAGACTGTAGCGTCAAGCATTTTGTCCGTTAGAAAATGGCGGTGGACGACGTGGACGACCAGGAGGCTTTGCTGCGGGACGCCGCGGGCATCGGCGCACTCGCCGATCCCGTGCGTCGACAGCTCTATCAGTTCGTGTGCGCGCAACCGGTGCCCGTCAGCCGGGACCAGGCGGGCGAGGCCGTCGGAATTCCGCACCACCAGGCCAAGTTTCACCTGGACCGGCTCACCGCCGAGGGCCTGCTCGAGTCCGATTACGCTCGCGTGACCGGCCGCTCCGGCCCCGGCGCCGGACGCACCTCCAAGCTGTATCGCCGGGCCCGCCGCGACATCGCGGTCAGCCTGCCCCAGCGGGAGTACGAGTTGGCCGGGCGTTTGATGGCGACGGCCATCGCGCGCTCGGCCGGGACGGGCGAGCCGGTCGCCGAGATCCTGAATCGTGTCGCCCGCGAGTACGGCCACGAGATCGGTACCACTGTGGGGTCCTCCCCCCCGAAAGACGCCGACGCCGCGCTGCAGCGCGCGGTCCGGGTGCTGCGCCGATACGGCTACGAGCCGCGGGTCTCCGAGCGCGAGGTCGAGCTCGCCAACTGCCCGTTCCACGCACTGGCACAAGAGCAGACGGAGCTGGCCTGCAACATGAACCACGCGCTGATCACCGGTGTGGCCGATGCGCTCGCACCGTACGGTCCCGACGCACGCCTGTGCCCCGGCCGGGACCGGTGTTGCGTCGTGCTCACGGCCGGTCGCCGGTAGTTCCCCAGCGGGACAGCAATTCCTCGGCGCCCGTGCACATCTCGTCGATGACGTCGGCCACCGATGCGTCGTTGTGGATCATCCCGACGCCCTGGCCGGCATCCACGGGCGCGATTCGGCAGTCCCCGGCGGCGATCGCGGCGGCCAGCTCGTCGCAGGCGCCCGCATCCAGTGCCTCCTCGTGACCCGTCCAGTGCTCGACGAAGTCGTTGGCCAACACCCGCGACGGGAACCGCGCCGGCCAGGGCAGCCCCTTGGCGACGTCGAAGACCCGGGTGACGGCGGTGTCGGTTTCGGTGGCGGTGACCAGGGCCCGACGGCCGGTGTCGCCGGTCAGCGCTTCCGGACACGCCGACAAGCGGGTGCCCACCCACGCCCCGCTGGCCCCGGCGGCCAGCACCGCGGCCAGGCTGCGCGCCGAGGCGACCCCGCCGCCGGCCAGCACCGGCACCGAGACGGCATCCAAAACGGCGTCCAGCAGCGGCAGCAGCCCGAGCTTGTCCTCGCCGTGGCCGCCGCCCTCGGACCCGCGCGCGACCAGGATGTCGACGCCGGCGTCGACGGCCCGCCGGGCCCCGGCGCTGTCGTAAACCTGTGTGACCGTGGGGATTCCGGCGTCATGCGCCTTGGCGACCCACGAAAACTCGGTGCCGAAACTGACCGACAACAGGGCGGGCCTCGCGGCCAGCGCATCCTCGAGCAGTCCGGACTCGTTGCGCATCACCCAGTCGACCATGCCGATGCCGAACCGCCCGTCGACGTGCTGCAGCTGCTCGGCGAGCAGCTGCCTGGTCGCGACGCTGCCCATGCCGACCATGCCGAGCCCGCCGGCCGCCGTCACGGCCGCGGCCAGCCGGCCGCCGGCGACCCCGCCCATCGGCGCGTTGACGACGGGGACCCGCAGACCGAAACTCTTGGACCAGGGCGTCGACAACATCGGCGGCTAGTGCGCCGAGGGGATGGTCTTCAGCACGGTCAGCAAAACCACGGAATCCTCGACCGCGTGCAGGGCGTGCCGTTCGGCGGGGATCGCGACGTACTCCCCGGCCTTGCCGTCCCAGGCGTCGCCGCTGGTGGTCAGGCGGACGCGACCCTGCAGCACCTGCAGCGTCGCCTCACCGGGGCTGTCGTGTTCGGACAGGTCGTGACCGGCCAGCAGAGCCAGCACGGTCTGGCGAAGCTCGTGGGTGTGGCCGCCGTGGATGGTGTGGGCGGCACGTCCGCTGTGCGATTGCTTGGCCTCGGCGATCTTTTCGGACGAGAGGTCGGTCAGCGAGATGGAATCCATAGTGGTCCTTCGAAGTTGCAAGGCCGCACGGCCTTGAGGATTTAACCGCTCAGTAGCAGTATCCCCGCCGCGATGAGTCCGATGACCTTGACCGCCTCCAGCGCGACGTAGGCGTAGTGGGCGCGGGAGCGCGGGCCCTCCGACCCCGCGAGCACCCGGTCGGCGCGACGGGTCAGCGCCGGGCGCACCGCGACCAGCTGGATCGCCAGTGCGGCCACGGCGACGGCGATCGCCACCGCGATGCCGGCCCGGGTCGGACCGGCGACCACGATAGCGCCGATGACGAGGGCGAACGCCACTTCGACGGTGTTGAGCGCGCGAAAGACCAGCCGGCCGATGCCGAGCCCGATCTGCAACGTCACGTCGGGAGCCCGGAATTTCAGTGGGGTTTCCAGGAAGGAGATGGCCAGCACCATGCCGAGCCAGACGAAGGTCAGCGCAATGGCAATAGCTGTGCCGGTGCTCATTTGACCGCCAGCGTCAGGTGAGCCAGGCACAGGTCCGGCTCGACGAACGGGTCGAGCCGGTCCACCGAGACCGGCGCACCCCAGGTTTCCATCGCTCCCTGCATGAGGCCCAGATGCACCGGACAGACGACACTCGAGGAGTTTTCGGCCAACTCCAGGAAGGGGCAGTGCCGCAAGCCGACCTGGTGCTCTCCGTTGCTGATCCGACGCTCGGGGGCGAAGCCGAGCTCATCGAGCACATCGAGCAGGCGGGCGATCGCCTCTTCGGCGCCGTCGGGGTTCTCAGACACCGGGTGCAAATCGGCATCCATCTTCTGCCCCCAGGCGCGGCCCGCGGCCAGGGCTTTGGGGCCGGGATCGCGCTCCGCGGCGAAACCCATGGCCAGGATCTCGGCCAGCAGCCGATAGTGCCGCGTTCCGCCGCGATCCATCTGCCGGACCGCGCGGAACATCAGCGGTGGACGCCCAGGACCCTTCCTATCCAGCTCGACATGTTCCACCTGGCCGTCGGCGACCAGGCTGTCGAGGTGGAAGCGGACGGTGTTGGGGTGCACACCCAGTGCGTCGGCGATCCCGGCGATGCTCATCGGATCCGGCGCGGCCCGCAGCAGCCGCATCACAGCGCGCCGCCGGCCGGCCGATTCCCCGGTCGACGAGTCGCGAGACTTCTGCGAATTCTCGGATTTCACAGGGGCCCTCCCGCTCCTTGTCCTTCACGCCCCGTCTGCATTGGCGGCACTGGGCTGGCCCGCCACCAAAGGTGTGTCGACACCGAGCGGACCGACCTTTCCCGCGCCACCAGGGGAACCCAGCGGGGCATCGCGACCCGGGAGCGTTTCAGCGAAGAATGCCTCATTGTCGGCCAGGTGGGGTTTGAACTCCTCGGGCAGGTCATCTTCGTAGTAAATCGCTTCCACCGGACAAACCGGTTCACACGCGCCGCAATCGACGCATTCGTCGGGATGAATGTAGAGCGCCCGGCCGCCTTCGTAGATGCAATCCACCGGGCATTCATCAACACAAGCGCGGTCCATCACATCGACGCACGGCTTCCCGATCACATAGGTCATGCGCTAGAGTTTACACAACACCACTTGTGAAAACTAGAGCGGAGGCCGGAGAACCCATGCCCGCCAACGGACTTGACGTCAGCCAACGGCGCAAGCCGGACAAACACCCGAAAACCCCTGTGCGGCAGGGGATCTGATGCAGGGACATCGAGCAGGATCCGAACTTCCGCTACCGTCCTCCAGCCGCGCCGACGACGCGGTCGCCGGCCATTGGCTGCTGGCCCGGCTGGGCAAGCGCGTGCTGCGCCCCGGCGGTGTCGAGATGACCCGCACCCTGCTGTCCCACGCGAAGCTGAGCGGAGCCGACGTCGTCGAGCTGGCCCCGGGCCTGGGCCGCACCGCCGCCGAGATCGTGGCCCAGGGGCCGCGGTCGTACGTCGGCGCCGAGGGCGACCCCGACGCGGCCAACGTGGTGCGCGGCGTGCTCACCGATCTCGGTGCGCAAAACGCGGCCTTCCGAGTCGCCGACGCGGCCGCCACCGGATTGCCCGACGCCAGCAGCGACGTCGTCATCGGAGAGGCGATGCTGAGCATGCAGGGCGACGCGGCCAAGGGGGCCATCGTCGCCGAGGCGGCGCGGGTGCTGCGGCCGGGCGGACGCTACGCGATCCACGAACTGGCCCTCACGCCGGACGACGTGCCGGAAGAGATCAGCACCGACATCCGGCAGGCGCTCGCCCGGGCGATCAAGGTGAACGCGCGTCCATTAACGGTTGCGGAGTGGTCGAAACTGCTCGCCGAGCACGGACTGCTGGTCGATCACGTGGCGACAGCGCCCATGGCCCTGTTGCAGCCGCGCCGGCTCGTGTCCGACGAAGGGTTCGCCGGTGCGCTGCGCTTCGCCGGCAACGTGCTCGTGCACCGCGACGCCCGCAAGCGGGTGCTGACCATGCGCCGCACGTTCCGCAGGCATCGCAAGCGGCTGGCCGCCGTCGCCATCGTCGCCCATAAACCGGCGGCATCCGGCACCGCCTGACAGCGCTTTGACCTTTGCCTTCGCCCCGTCGCCGACTTTGGGCCCGTTCCGCAATCTGGGTGTGACGGTTTAGTGATGCCCCCTGGCAAAACTTGGCTGCGGCAGTCGCGGGGAGAACAAAGGAGCTTGCCGGTTATGGGTGCAATGCCACCGTCGTTGACGGAGTCCGACCTCGATGCGTTGGCGTCGGATTTCCTGCAGTCGCACTACCTCGGTTCCCGCTACGCCGACTGGTCACCGGATCGACGGCTCGACACGTTCCTGCGGCGGCGCGGTCTCGTCCGGGTGGCCAACGACGGCGACCTGTCCCACAACGTCCTGGAACGCATCATGTCCCGCGGCCGCGCCGGCGCGGCGCTGATCGGGCCGTTTGTTCCATAGCACCAGGTGAGCGATCGGATGACCAAAGATCTCGAAAAACCGGCATTTCGCACAGCGGAAATACCGGCCATGGCATTGGTACGGACGTACGATTGTGCCTTGAAGTTGTACGCGCCGCCGGGGCCGGATGAGTCGTTGAGGCTAGCGGGGAGGGGACGATGAATTCACCGAAATGGACGGTTCATTGGCCGCAGCGCAGACCGACGGCCACGATCTATCAGTTGACCGACAGGCTCCACAAAGGGCACATGGCCCGCGTTCCCGCGCACGAGATCACGGCGACGGTAGCGTCCTGGCTGGCCGACCTGGGCGCCGCCGACAGCCCGCTGGTCGACGAACTCGAGCGCGCCGTTTGTGGCGGCGACTGGGCCGCCGCGCACGCGCTGGGCGAGTGCTTGTCCATCGAGATCGCGGTGGCCGACTGACGAAGTCGCCGTCCAGCAAAGCGTCGTTCTTCATCGGCATTCTTGCTGGTTTTCATCAACAGTTTTGTTGACGTATATCGACGTGCCCAACAGTAACGGGCGTGTCCGACCTTCCGACACAAACCAAATACCTGCAGGCCTCGCGCGGCCGGCGCGCGTCGCACTACTCCGGTGACGACCGGGAGAAGGCCATCCTCGCCACGGCCGAGCGGCTGTTGCAGGAAAGGCCGCTAGGCGACTTTTCGGTCGACGACCTAGCAAAAGGCGCCGGGATCTCGCGGCCCACCTTCTACTTCTATTTCCGGTCGAAGAACGCGGTCGTGCTGTCGCTGCTCGACCAGATGAACAGCACGGCGCAGGCGGCGCTGGGGGCGCTCGACGTCCTGTCCGCCGGTGACCCCGAGGCGATCTGGCGGGCGCGCATCGAGTCGTTCTTCGCGGTGTCCGGGTCGCACCCGGCGGTCGCCGTCGCGGGTGCGGCGGCCAAAGCGACCAACCCGGAGGTGCGACAGCTGTGGTCCGCGCTGATGAGCAAGTGGATCTCCTACACCACCATCGCGATCAAGGCCGAGCGCGGTCGTGGCGCCGCCCCCGACACGATCCCGGCCGCGGAGTTATCGGTGGCGCTGAACATGCTGAGCGAGCGGATGATGACCGCGACGTTCACCGCCGACGATCACGCGATGCCGGAAGACCGGGCGATCGACACGCTGCTGCACATCTGGCTGGCGAGCATTTATCAGCGCTGAGCGAGCGCCCGCGCCCCGCGGCTCAGGCTCGCGTCGATCAGCTTGTCGGCTGCACCGAGGTAGGCGGATGACGGCTGTTTGCCGACCAGCTCGGCGATCGCGCGCTGCTCTCCGGAAACCTCTGCGGCGGACAGGTTTTCGGCCATCCGCTGCGCGTGCACTCTCAACCCGGCCAGCAGCTCGCCACTTTCCGATCCCGCGACGACGGTGCGGCGGGCCAGCGTGCGCAGCGGGTCCCATTCGGCGTGCCAGGCCCCGTCGGGCCGCTCGTCGTTGGCCAGCGCCGCCGCTGTGTGCAGCGTCGCGGCCAATGGCGGCGCCGCGATGGCGGCCCGCCGGATCAAGATGGACAACACCGGGTTTCGTTTGTGCGGCATCGACGATGAGCCGCCGCGGCCGGCGGCGGCCGGCTCGTCGAGTTCGGCGATCTCCGGGCGGGCCAGGGTGACGATGTCGGAGGCGATGCGGCCCCATGCGTCGGTGCAGCCGACGAAGGCGTCGGCGGCCGCGGTGACGGGCGCGCGGGCGGTATGCCACGCGGGCCGGTCATGCAGGCCCAATGCGGTTGCGGCGGTGTGCACGAGCCGCACTGCGACGCCGGCCGCGTCGGTCGTGCCGGTGAGCAACGTCGCCAGCTCCGCGGTAGCGGCCAAGGTGCCGGCGGCCCCGCCGATTTGGATCGGTAGGCTCAGCGCCGCCACCCGCTCGAACGCGTCGACGACACCGTTGAGCCAGCCTGCGGCCTTGACGCCGAAGGTGCTGGGCGCGGCGTGCTGGGTGAGGGTGCGGGCCACCATCGGCGTGGCCCGGTGTTCGCTCGCGAGTGCGGACAGGGTGGAGATCTGTTGCCTCAGCTCGGTTGTCAGGTCGTCGGCGACCGCGCGCACCGCCAGCATCAGGCTCGTGTCCAGGACGTCCTGGCTGGTGAGCCCCCGGTGGATCCAGGGCGCGACGCGCGACTCGGCCCGCTGCCGCAGCAGCTGCACCAGGGGAATCACCGGGTTACCGCCGCCCTCGGCGGCGACCGCGATCAACTCGCAGTCGTTGTGCGTGACCAGATTCCACAGCCCCGCTTCGGCGCAGTCGGCGGGCGCCAGACCGGCGGCCGCCAGCGCGTCCAGCCACGCGCACTCCACCGCGATCATCGATCCCAGCAGCGCCTCGTCGGTCATGTGCTCGCCGGCCCGATGGTCTCCGGGCCACAACATGTTGCTCATCGCGGGCCTTCTGAGTACGCCAGGAACACGGTTTCGGCCGGGCCCTGCAGGCGGATGTCGAAACGGTAAGCGGCGCCGGCATTTTCGGCGGAGCACAGCAAGGCGGCTCGGCGCTCGGGGGCGACCGCCGCCAGCAGCGGATCGGAGTGCGGCTCGGCGCCGGGCAGGTACGCCCGGGTGAACAGCCGGTCCAGCAGTCCCCGGGCGAACACCGTCAACGCGAAGAACGGTGGCCGCCCCGCGGCCGCCGATCCGGGCGCCAGGGTGGTGAACGAGTAGCGTCCGGCGGCGTCGGTCGCGCAGCGCCCCCAACCGGTGAACACCGTGGGGTCGCGGCGCAGCGAACCGGCTTGGCGCACAACGTCACCCGCGCTGTCGGGTTGCCAGAGTTCCACCAGCGCGTCCTCGACCCCGACCCCGGCGCCGTCGAACACCGTGCCGTGCAGCCGGATTGCCTGCGGATGCCGCGGGTCGACAATCACGCTGTCACCGGCAAACGGCAGCCCCAGGTCGAAGAAAGGCCCGACGGTTTGCCCCGGCGTGCAAGCCGATTCAGTCATGTTCACACTCGGTCGGAGTTCGCGCGCCGCCGGCCAGCACGATGTCCCACCGGTACCCGGTCGCGTAGTCCGGCTCGGTCAGGTCGTGGTCGTAGCGAGCGATCAGCCGGCTGCGCGCGGCGGGATCGAGGATCGACTGAACGATCGGGTCCAGCTCGAACATCGGATCACCCGGAAAGTACATCTGGGTGACCAGTCGCTGCGGGAAAGCGGTTCCGAAGACGGAGAAGTGGATGTGCGCCGGCCGCCACGCATTGTGGTGGTTGCGCCACGGGTAGGGACCGGGCTTGATGGTCAGGAAGCGGTAGCCGCCGTCCGGCCCGGTCAGGCAGCGGCCCGCCCCGGTGAAGTTCGGGTCGAGCGGCGCGCGATGCTGGTCGCGCTGGTGACGGTAGCGCCCGGCGGCGTTGGCTTGCCAGATCTCCACCAGCTGGCCCGCGACCGGGCGGCCGTATTCGTCGACCACCCGCCCTGCCACGACGACGCGCTCCCCGATCGGCTCGCCCGGATGACCGGCCGTCAGGTCGGCATCGAGTGGGTCGACGTCCCGGTGGCCGAAGCACGGCGCCCAGCGTTCGACGCCCTCGGGGTCGACGACGACCAGCGGCCGCTGTGGATGGCGCAGGATCGAGCTGCGGTACGGCGGATAGTCGAGCCGCGGCCGCTCGCGTTGCGCGACTCCCCCGGCCCGGTATTGCGCTGCGATGCGGGCGATCTCCGCCGTGATGTCACCCTGAGTGGCGACACGCTCGGGGTTCATGTGCCGTGAGGCTACTCCCGGTGGCCCACCGAATCCCGTAAGCGGGCGGTGTCGTGGGGCTAGAGCGAGCGCACCAGCGCCGCGCGCCCCTTGGTGCGCATCTTGTAGGTTGCCGAGCCGCGGTATTGCTCCATCCTCGCGGCCATCTTGTTGCCCAGCGCTTCGAGCTCCTCGTCGGTGATCTTCACCTCCGGCGGGGCCGGAATCATGTCGCGTTCCTCTTCGTCGGCATGGGCTTCCAGCACCGTCTTGAAGGAGTTCCACTCGTCCTCATAGCCGGGCGAGCTCTGTGGGGTCCGCAACAGCACCGAAAGCTGGTCGACCACCTGGCGATGCTCGGCATGGGCGATCGCGATCAGCTTGCTGGCATCTTTGAGCGCCGGGTAGTACAGGTCGTCCTCGATGCGGAAGTGGATGTCGAGCTCGATCAGCAGCTCGTCGAAAAGCTCGTGCCGCTCTTCGGAATTCACCGGTGCATCACTGATCTTGCGGCCCAGGCCCTTGATCACGATGTGGTGTTCCTTGAGCACGTCGTAGGCGTTCACTTGGCTCCTCCTTTTGCGATTCCTGCCGCGCCGCCGGGAGCGTGCTGCCGCTCGCCACGGACTTCGACCACTCCGTCGACCAACCGGGCCTCGTAGCACGGCAGCGGCGCCGCTGCCGGGCCGCGCACGACTTCGCCGGAGTCGGCGGCGAACCAGGAACCGTGCCATGGGCACACCAGCCGGCCCCGGTCCAGCCAGCCGTCGGCCATCGGCGCGGCCAGGTGCGGGCAGAATTCCCCATACGCCGCGACCTCACCGGGCTTGGTCTGGCAGACCACCAGGCCCACTCCGTCGACCTCCACGCGTACCGGCTTGCCGTTCAACGAACTCGCGGGCAGCACCGGCGTCCAGCTGGAGGTGCGCAGGCGCGGGCCCGATTGGTCGATGCCGATCCCCGACTCGAAGACCAGCGCACCACCGAGGTAGCTGCCGGCGACCGTGATCCCGTAGCCGAGAGCGGTCAGCAGGATGCCCCGCCCGTGGCGACCCTTGCGCCGGTCCCACCAGGACTGCATGTACAGCCCGGTGGCGGCCACGTTCACCAGGCCGTGCACCGCGCCGATCCGGCGGTCCTCCTCGTGGGTGTGCTGCCAGTCGGTGACACCGGTGACCGCCGAGCCGAGGCTCGCCACGATGCCCACCCCGAGGGAGCGGGAAGCGAATCGTGAGGCGTCGACGACCTCGGATGCGGGCTGACCGGGCAGCAGGCTGAGCGCGTCGAGCGCCACCGTCGTCCCGAGCGCGCCGCTGGTCAGGGACGCCAGGGGCGGGTGCACCGGGTGACCCAGCCAGACACCGTTGAGCGCGTTCGCGACGGTGTTCCGCGCGCCGCCGAGCCCGTTGTAGGCGAAGCTGAGCAGGTGTTCGAACCGATAGCTCGGCCGATCAAGCCATTCCTGGCGCCCGATGACGGCCAGAACCTTCGATCCGACCTGCTGCAATCGACCCCCTCGTGGCCGACCCACCATGGCACCAGTCCCTTCCTCAAATCAGCGGAAAACTACGATTAATTACCGTAAAACCGGATGTTTACCCCTCGTTTACTCCGCTCTCACGGTACCAGGGCGGCCGCCCCGACCCACCGTAACCGCGGGCCTGCGCCATTCGATTGCGTGGAACCTGTGAATCAGCACCAAGCATCCTTTGAGGTACCTGCGGACGCGCCTGCCAGGTGATTGACCGGCGCCCCAGAGTGCGGGATTCTACTGAGCGGAGAGTTTTTCTGTAGAACAGAGAGATCGCATAGGCCATGGCAGACCATCGCGGCGAATTGGTCGAGGTCTTCGAGAATGTGCGACGGGGGATGATCCCCGCGCACATCTACAACGACCGAGAGCTGTTCGCATTGGAGAAGCAGCGCCTGTTCAGCCGGGCCTGGACCTTCGTGGGGCACGAGTCCGAGATTCCGCAGGACGGCGACTATGTGGTGCGTCGCGTGCTCGACGACTCGTTCATCATCACCCGCGACTCGCAGGGCGCCGTGCGGGCCCTGTTCAATATGTGCCTGCATCGCGGCATGCAGGTGTGTCGCGCGGAGATGGGAAACGCCTCGAATTTCCGCTGCCCCTACCACGGCTGGACCTACCGCAACGACGGCCGGCTCACCGGGTTGCCGTTTCACCGCGAGGCCTACGGCGGCGACGACGGGTTCGCCAAGGACCAAACCCTTTTGCCGGCACCGAATTTCGCGAGCTACAACGGCCTGCTGTTCATCAGTTTGGATCGAGATGCCGAACCGCTGGAAGACTTCCTCGGTGACTTCACGTTCTACCTGGACTACTACACCAAGCAGAGCGTCGGCGGTGTCGAGGTGCGGGGGCCGCAGCGCTGGCGGATCAAGGCGAACTGGAAGATCGGCGCGGAGAATTTCGCCGGGGACATGTATCACACGCCGCACACCCATGCGTCGATCGTCGACATCGGGCTGTTCCGCGAGCCGAAGGCCCAGAAGCGCAAGGATGGCGCCACCTATTGGGCGCACCGCGGCGGTGGAACCACCTACAAACTTCCGCCGGGCGACTTCGAGGAGCGGATGCGCTACGTCGGCTACCCCGACGAGATGATCGGCCGGATCAAAGACTCCTGGACGCCGCAACAGCAGCGGGTGGTCGGCGAGGACGGATTCATGATCTCGGCCGCGACGTGTTTTCCGAACCTGAGTTTCGTGCACAACTGGCCCAAGGTGCGCGACGGTCACGACGACGAAGTGCTGCCGTTCATCTCCATTCGGCTGTGGCAGCCGAT
Source organism: Mycobacterium sp. NGS17 (assembly GCF_059813205.1). Taxonomy (NCBI): domain Bacteria; kingdom Bacillati; phylum Actinomycetota; class Actinomycetes; order Mycobacteriales; family Mycobacteriaceae; genus Mycobacterium; species Mycobacterium sp. NGS17. Next base: position 310,743 of record NZ_JCALED010000004.1, read on the forward strand.
CAGCGAGAACGAAACCGAGGTGTGCTCGTGGTTCGCGGTGGACTCCGCCGCTCCCGCGCAGTACAAACAAGATTCGTACAAGGCGTATCTGATGTGCTTCGGGTCGACCGGCATGTTCGAACAAGACGACGTGGAGAACTGGGTGTCGCTGACCACCACCGCGGGCGGTTCGATGGCGCGGCGGCTGCTGCTGAACAACCGGATGGGCCTGCTTTCCGACGACCGTCCCGTCATCGATGCGTTGCCGCCCAGCGCTTTCCACGGGCCGGGGCGCGCCCAGGTCGGCTACAACGAGCACAACCAGCGAGCGCTGCTGACCATGTGGGCCGACTACCTGCAGCGGGTGCCCGTATGAGCAAGCCTTTGCCGTTCAGCGACACCCGACACCTCGAGGCACATCAGTTCCTGGTGGACGAGGCGTACCTGCTGGACGCCCAGCAGTACGAGGCGTGGCTGGACACGCTGACCGACGACGTCCGCTACGCCATGCCGGTGCGCGTCACGACCGCGCGCGGCGCCGGATTCGACACCTCGCCGGGCATGGACCATTTCGACGAAGACAAATACTCGCTGTCCCAGCGGGTCGCGCGAATGGGCACCGAGCACGCGTGGGCCGAAGACCCGCCGTCGCGGCTGCGCCATTTCATCACCAATGTGCGCACGTTTCCCGGGGACGACCCCGAGGACCCGGCCCACCTGCGGGTCGAATCGGCCGAGCTGCTGTTCCGCAGCCGCGGCGACGTCAACGACAGCGCCCTGATGTCGTGCGGACGCGAGGACGTGTTGCGCTGGTGCGACGATCGCTGGAAGCTGGCCCGCCGCACCATCATTGCCGACGAATCGGTGCTACGGATGCAGAACCTGGCGGTGTTCCTGTGAACGACGAACTGCGGCTGCTGCTCGACGGCGCGGTCGGCGAACCGATCAGCGTCGCAAACGAATTCACCGAGGTTGTGGTGCGCCGGGTCGACACCCGCAACGGATCGCGCCTCCTGATCAGCGCGCCCAGATCCGGGCAGTGGATCACCCTGGACGCGCTCGAGGTCGAGGCGTTGACCTGGCAGAACCCCCGTACGCTGGCCGCCATGGTCGGCAACTCCCACGCGCCTCTGCTGCCCGACGAGAACGAGCCTCAACCATGACCGGCTGGCTGGAGGGTAAGCGCGCGCTGGTGGTCGGCGCCGGTTCCGGGATCGGCCGGGCCGTGGTGGCGGCCTTCGGCGCAGAGGGTGCGAATGTTGCTGTGCTGGAACGTGTTCCATCCAAATGCGATGCGCTGCGACAACAGCTTCCTGACGTGCCGGTGGTCGAGGGCGACGCCACCACCCGCGAGGCCAACGACCGCGCCGTCGCCGCGGCGGTGGATGCCTTCGGCGGATTGGACACCCTGGTCAACTGCGTCGGGGTCTTCGACTTCTACCGGGGTGTGGGCGACATCGACGCCGACGCGCTGCCGCGCGCGTTCGACGAGATGTTTCGCACCAACGTGCTCAGCCACCTGCAGTCGGTGAAGGCCGCGCTGCCGGCGTTGCGAAGCGCGAACGGTTCCTCGATCGTGCTGACCGGGTCCGCGTCGTCGTTCTATCCCGGACGCGGTGGCGTGCTCTACGTGTCGTCGAAATTCGCGGTGCGCGGGCTGGTGTCGGCGCTGGCGCACGAACTGGCGCCGGACATCCGGGTCAACGCCGTGGCGCCCGGCGGCACGCTCAACACCGACCTGCGCGGCCTGTCCAGCCTGGGGCTCGACGGGACCCGACTGGACGACAGCCCGGACCGGGCGCGCGACGTTGCCGCGCGCACTCCCCTGCACGTCGCGCTCACGGGTGCGGACCACGCCTGGAGTTATGTGTTCCTGGCCTCCCAGCGGTCGCACGGGATCACCGGCGAAACCGTCCGGCCCGACGGCGGATTCGGGTTGGGCGCACCGCGATGACGAACCTGGATCAGCAGCGCGCTCTGGTGGCGCAGGGATGCCGCGTCGCGGCGGCCCGCGGCCTGGTCGACGGCATCCTCGGCCACCTGAGCCTGCGCGTCGACGACGAGCGCCTGCTGGTCCGCTGCCGAAGCGACGACGACACCGGGGTGGCGTTCACCCGGCCCAGCGACATCCGGCTGATCGCCTTCGACGGATCCGCCGGTGCCCCAGGGGAACTCGACGGGTATCGGGTGCCCAACGAGCTGCCGATCCATGTCGAGACGATGCGGGCCGATCCCGGCCATGTCGCCGTCGCGCACCTGCATCCCCCGGACGTGGTCGCCGCCGACCTGGCCGGCATCACGATCCGGCCGATCTACGGCGCCCACGACATTCCCGGCGCCTGGCTGGCGCGCGGCGGTGTGCCCGTCTACGAACGTGCTGTGCTGATCCGGAATTCGCGCCTGGGCAAGCAAATGGTGGCGGCGATGCGCGGGCGGCCGGTGGTGATCTGCCGCGGCCACGGCATCACCAGCGCCGCCACCACCGTGCCGCAGGCGGTGCTGCAGGCGATCAGCCTCGACGCGCTGGCGCGAATGTCGTTGCGGGTGGCCGCGGCCGGTGGCACGCTGCGTGACATCGACGACACCGACTGGGATGACCTGCCGGACTTGGGATCTGCGTTCACCGCCGAGGCGGCCTGGCGCCACGAGGTGGCACGGCTTGGTGGCGGCTAGCCGAGCTGATCGCCAATCTCCTTGGCGGCCGCGACAAGTGCGGCGGCCACCGCGGGATACCGGGATGGTTCCAGCCGGCTTTGCGGCGCGGCGGCGTTGAGCGCGAGCCGCAGCCCGGGCGCGCGCGTCGGGATCGGCACGGCGACCGAGGCGACGCCTTCCTCACTCTCTTCGGCGTTGGTGGCGTAGCCGCGCTCGCGGATGCCGGCGAGCTCGGCTTCCAACTCGGTGCGAGTGCCGATCGAATGCGAGGTGATGCGCTTGAGCTGCTCGCGCGGCAGCAGCGCACGCAGTTCCAATTGCGGCAACTGGGCCAGCATGACCTTGCCCGTCGAGGTGCAATGGGCAGGCATGGCGCGGCCCAGCCGCGACGCCACCCGCACGGCGGCCGGCCCCTCGACGGCGGCGACGAAGCGGACGCTGGCCCCGTCCAGCATGCCGACGTGCACCGTTTCGCGCAGTTGCTCGCTGAGGCCGCGCATGACGGGCGCGGCGGCCCGCGCGATGTCGATGCGGCCGAAGATCGCGAACGCCACCCCGGTCAGCGAGGGGCCGGGTAGGTACGCCTTGGACACCGGGTCCTGCCGGACGAACCCGCGATAGGCCAGCATCGCCAGCAGCCGATGCGCGGTCGACGACGCCACACCCAGAAAGCGGGTCGCCTCGCTCAACCGGATCTGTGGCCGCTCACCCAGCAGCAGCAACAGCTTGAGCGCGTTGTCGACCGACTCGATCGGATACTGCGGCGCAAGCGAATCGGCGCCGGGCGCCGCGGCGGCGCCCTCGTCGTCCGGCTCACGCTTGTGCGGCATGGGTCCACGGTAACCAGTAATGGGCGCGGCTTCGGTTATTCTCGGCATCGTGAGCGGGGCTACTCACGCTGGATACCACCGTTTCGTCGCCATCGGTGACAGCCAGACCGAAGGCCTGTGGGACGGCGACGACACCGTCGGCCTGCTGGGCTTCGCCGACCGGCTCGCGATGATGATCGATTCGCTCTATCCCGGCCTGCAATACGCCAACCTCGCGATCCGCGGAAAGCGGATCAGCCACGTGCTCACCGAGCAGGTTCCGCAGGCTCTGGCGATGCAGCCCGATCTGATCACCGTCTGCGCAGGGATGAACGACGTCATCCAGCCCGGACGCTCCTTCGCTCCCGCGCTGGCCGACCTGGAGCAAATCTACGCCGCACTGGCCGAATCGGGCGCGACGGTGGTGACGACGACCTTTCCGAACGTCGCCCAGTTCCTCCCGCTCGGACGGCTGGTGGCGGGGCGGCTGACCCGCATCAACGGGGCCATCACCGCCGCCGCCCAGCGCTACGGCTTCCGGCTCGTCGACCTGTACAACGCGCCCTCGATGCGCGAGCTGGACACCTGGGCCATCGACCGGGTGCACGCATCGACCAAGGGGCACATACTTTTTGCCGCCGCGGCCGCCGAGGCGCTGGATTTGCCTGACACCAACCATGATTGGGCACTCGGCGGCCTCAATCCCACTCAGCGTTCCTTCGCGGCCGGCACGTACGAGCAGTTGCGCTGGACGCGGGAAAGCTTCGTCCCGTGGATCTGGCGGCGCCTGCGCGGCATGTCGTCGTACGACGGGCTCGAACCCAAACGCCCGCGGCTGGAGGGGTTGCGCACCCCGAGCGAACTCAAGCGCACACCTTAAGCCACGGATCCGCGACCGGTCAGGCATCCTTGACGCATGAATCTGGAGCCCCTGCTGCACTCGATTCCGCCGATCACGGTCTACCTGGTGGTCGGCGGTGTGGTCGGGATCGAGAGCCTGGGCATCCCCCTGCCGGGCGAGATCGTGCTGGTCACCGCCGCGCTGATGTCGTCGCACCATGACCTGGCCGTCAACCCACTCGGGGTCGGCGTCGCCGCGGTGATCGGCGCGGTGATCGGCGATTCGATCGGCTACGCGATCGGACGCCGATTCGGCATGCCGCTTTTCGACCGGCTCGGCCGACGGTTTCCGAAACATTTCGGTCCCGGGCACGTCGCGCTTGCCGAAAAGCTGTTCAACCGCTGGGGTGTTCGCGCCGTCTTCCTCGGCCGGTTCATCGCGCTGCTACGGATTTTGGCCGGCCCGCTGGCGGGGGCGCTGAAGATGCACTATCCCCGGTTCCTGGCGGCCAACGTGTCGGGCGCGATCTGCTGGGCGGGCGGCACGACCGCGCTGGTGTACTACGCCGGAATCGCGGCCGAACGCTGGCTGGAACGATTCTCCTGGATCGGCCTGGTGATCGCCGTCGTGGCGGGGCTGACTGCCGCGATCCTGTTGCGGGAACGCACATCCCGGATGATCGCGGAATTGGAGGCCGAACATCACCGCAAGGCCGGCACAACCGCGTCCGACCCCGTCTGACTAGACGGCCGCCCCCGAGGGCGGCCGGTGTTCGTCGATCAAAGCGAGAGCCATCTTGCGGGCGCGCAGCGCGGCGTCCAAATCTCCGACGGCGGCCAGAATGATCGCGCCCTTCATCAGGATGTGCCAGGACGAGGCGAAGTCCTCGACGTGGGTCAAACCGGCCGCCACGGCGCGGCGCCGCACGATGTCGCGGACGTGGTCGATGTGGACGATGCAGGCCTGACCGGCCGGGTGATCGGGTCCGAGTTCGAGCAGCACGTTGATGAACGAGCAGCCCTCGTAGCCGTCGCGGAGCTGAAACCAGTCGTGCATGACGTCGAAGATCGCCAGCAACTGCTGCTCGGGGGTGTCGCCGCGCCGTCGCGACTGTTCCTCGATCAAACCGCGGGTCCAGACCTCCTCTCGGCGCTCCAGCACGGCCAGCACCAGGGCATTCTTGGTCGCGAAATGGCGATACAGCGTCGCCCTGGCGACACCGGCCCGTGCGATCACCTCATCGGTGCCCACCGCGCGGATGCCACGCCGGCTGAACAGCTCATATGCGGCAGTCAGAACGCGTTCGCGAGGCGACGCGGTGGGAGTTTCGACATCGGGTGTTGTCATACCGGACTTAACGTACTCTTAGGCCCCCGCCGGTAGACAGACCGTCCTGTCTCGTTATAGAAAAGAGATTCACGTAGGCAACAGTCTGTCTTCAGACATTAGGACGGGCATCCATCGAGGCGTCTCTGCGCCTGTCGATCAGGGGGTCCACCACCATGAATTCTGTCATTGAAGCGATGCCCACCAGTCATTTGACGCTGAGCACAAAACTCGTCTACGAGCTGGGCGACCCTAACTCCACGCTGCGGGCGACCGCGGATCGCAGGGGCCCGTCGGTCGTGATCTATGCCGGCGGCGAGATCGATGCCTGCAACGAGGACACCTGGCGCCACCTGGTGTCCGAGGCGGCCAGCGGCGTCACCGCGCCCGGTCCCTTCGTCGTCGACGTCACCGGACTCGACTTCATGGGCTGCTGCGCGTTCGAGGTGCTGGCCGAAGCGGCGAAGAGCTGCCAGAAACGCGGCATCGACCTGCGCGTGGTGAGCTGCGCGCCGACCGTCGCGCGCATCGTCGACGCCTGCGGTCTCAGCGGCGTGCTGCCGATCTACCCGACCGTCGACTCCGCCCTGTCGGCGGCCGCCCGCTGGTAGCGCCCCGAGCCGTAATCGGCTCATGGGCGAGCATCCCACTTTTGGTGCCGAGGAAGAATTCCTCCTCGTCGACCCACAAACCGGCGAGCCCGCCGCGCGCAACGCCGCGGTCGCCGCGGAAGCCGAGCGGCGGGGCATCAAGCTTCAGCTCGAACTGAGCGGTTGCCAGGTGGAGACCACCTCGCAGGTGGCGTCGACCAGCGCCGAACTCGGTGCGGAGCTGACCCGGCTGCGGCGCACCGCGGCGCAGGCCGCCGCAGACGCCGGCGTCCGACTGCTGGCGTGCGGGCTCCCGCCGACCACGCCGCACGAGTTCCCCGTCACCGACACCCCGCGCTACCGCAAGATGGGTGAAGAGTTCGGAATGGTCGCGCACGAGCAGGGCATCTGCGGATGCCACGTGCACGTGCAGGTGCCCGACCGTGCCGCAGCAATTCACGTCAGCAATTGGCTGCGGCCGTGGCTGCCGTCTTTGCTTGCGCTGTCGGCGAATTCGCGGGTGTACCGCAACGCGGACAGCGGCTACGCCAGCTGGCGCAGCGTGTTGTGGCGGCGCTGGCCCGCGGCTGGAGCGCCGCCGTTCTTCGCCTCGCCCGACGAGTACGACGAAGCGGTGCGCATGTTGGTCGACACCGGGGTGATCTTGGACAAGGACATGATCTATTGGGACGTACGCCCTTCGGCGGATTTCCCGACGGTGGAGGTCCGGGTGGCCGACGTGCCGGCCACCGCCGCCGAGACCGTGCTGCTTGCCACCCTGATCAGGGCGGCGGTGATGACCGCGCTCGACTCACCCGATGACGCCCGGCGACTCCCGCCCGGTGCGCTACGCGCGGCGTACTGGAAGGCAGCACACGACGGATTGTCCGGCCGCACCTTGGATTTGATTGACGGCCGCGGTGCGGTGCCGGCGAGTGAGCAATTGCGTGTGCTGGTGCGGCGAGTGCGGCCCGCGCTGGAGGCGCTGGGCGAATATGACCGCGTCATCAAGGAACTCGATCGCGTGATCTCCGGCGGTAACGGGGCGATGCGTCAGCTGCGGGCGTGGCGCAAACGCGGCGAGGTGCGCGACGTCGTCGCCGAGGCCGCCACGGCCACGCTCAGTTGAGGCGCACCTTCAGCGGGTCAATCCCGTTGCCGCACCGGGCCTCTCGTCAGGCCACGGCGAGCAGGCGATACAGGCCGATCAGGCCCACGACCACGATGACGGCACGCAGCGCGTTGCCCGACAGCCGGCGTCCATAACGCGCCCCGAGCAGGCCGCCGACCAGTGAGCCCGCCGCGATCAGGCCGGCGGCCGGCCAGCTGATCCGGTCGAATGCCGCCAACGTATACGCAACGGCGGCAACCACATTCACCACCAGGGCCAACAGGTTCTTGGCCGCGTTCAGGCGCTGCACCGACTCCGGCAGCAGGGCGCCCATCAGGCCGACCAGCAGGATCCCTTGCGCGGCGGTGAAGTAGCCGCCGTAAACGCCGACGGCGAAGGTGCCGAACACCAGTGTCGCCATCCGGCGGGCGCTGACGTGCTCGGGCGAGCGTTCCGACTCTCCCCCGCAAGCGGCGGGTGCCCCCACGGCGCGGCGGGCCGTCCACGCCTGGATCCGCGGCCCGATCACCACCAGCACCAGCGCCAGTACCAGCAACACCGGCACAATCTCGGCGAACACCTTCTCGGGCAGATGCAGCAACAGGTAGGCGCCCACTATCGCGCCCGCCAGCGACGCCGGAAGCTGCCATCGCAGCCGATCCCACTGGCCACGCAGCTCGGCGCGATATCCCCAGGTGCCCGACGCGCTGCCGGCGACTAGACCCGTCGCGTTCGACATCGTGGCCGTCACCGGCGGAAAGCCGAGCGCGACCAGAGTGGGGAAGGTGATCAGGGTGCCGGACCCGACCAGGGCGTTGATCGCGCCAGCACCCAGCCCGGCCAGGCATATGAGGAACATCTGAAATGGCGACACCGAAGAAAAACCTTAACGCGCCGCCGATTTCGGCGCGAGGCGACCATCGCCCCGAGCGCACTCCGGTCAGGCCGGCGGAGCTTCTGCACCGCGTTCGACACCGGTGCGCAGCTTGACCGAGGCCGAATACGCCAGAGTCCGAAAGTGCAGCACCGGATCGTCGGAGGGTTCGATGCCATCGGTCACGCGCATCGGGTCGAACACCACGATGTCGCCGCCGTGCTCACGCTCGGTGTCCAGCCCGGTGATCGTCAGCGTGCCGACGGTGACGATCTGCGTGCTCTGCCAGGCCGCCGACGGGTCCACCGTCGAGTCGGTGGGCCCGGCGATCTGCACCCGGAAGTCGAACCGCACGGGCCCGCCGTCCAGCCGCTCCTTCAGCTCGTCGGTCAGGAAGTCTCGATCCTTGTCATGGGCATCGGACCCGGACAGGTATTCCTCGGATGCACTCGGAACCAGGTGGTAGCGAACGAATCTGGCGCTTCCGTCGGCGGCGATCCAGCGGAAGGCGTGCAACCCGTGGTATTCGGTGGTGGCGTAGCTGGCCGGGACCCGGCTCGCCTCGCGCAGGATGGGCAGCGCGCCGAGCAGTTTCGGATGGTAAAGCAGGTGTTTGGCCATGCGCAGCGGCGTCGTGAGGCCGGGCCGCATCGCTTTGAGCAGATCGATGAAGCCGTCGGGAGTGCTGGAGACGAACAGCCGGGCGGTCTGGGTCGAGACATCGGTGGTGGAGCCGTCGGGCAGGGTGAACTTCACCGCCATCCCGCGCACGCCGGACGCGCCGTCGCGCTGCTCGGGATTGCCCGACCCATTGGAGAAGCGAATCAGCGCCGGGACGGTCGAACCATCGAGATGTTGTGCGCGCGAGAGCATCAGCGCGTCGGGGGTGGCGGTGAACGTGCCGCGATACAGGGTCCCTTTGGCGTGCAATGCGCGACAGCCGGGCTGGGCTCCCCCGGCGCCCCGGATCGCCTCGATCGCCTTGTCAGGAGTAAGTCCACCGCTCATGGACGAATCTTAGTTGGATCAGTCGGGAAAGCCGAAGAGTTCGACGACACCGTGATCGCGACCGGCGGTGTAGCCGCCGTCGACGGCAAGGGCCTGGCCGCTGACGAACGAGGCATCGGGAGAAAGCAGGAAGGCGGCCATGGCGGCGATCTCCTCCGGCCGCCCCAGCCGCTGCAGGGCGTGCTCCTTGGTGATGGAGGCCAGCGGGCCCTCCATCCCGGGGATGCTGAAAACGCTGTGCGCCATGGGCGTTTCGATGAAACCGGGACAGATGGTGTTGGCCCGGATGCCGCTGGGCCCGTAGTCGAGCGCGATGTTCTTGGTGAGCAGCACGACGCCGCCCTTGGCCGCGTTGTACGAACTGCCACCGGCGGTGCCCTCCAGACCTTCGACGCTGGCGACGGTCACGATCGAGCCGCGTTCGCCGTCGGCCCGGGGTTGGTCGATCATCCTGGCCAGGGCGGCCTTGGCCACCAGGAAGGTGCCGGTGAGGTTGATGCCGATCACGCGGTCCCATTCGGCGCGGTCCAGCAGGTGCACCGGACCTCCCCCGGCGACACCGGCGGCGTGGAAGAGGCCGTCGAGGCGGCCCGGCACCGCGGCCAGCACCGCGGCGATGGCGGCTTCGTCGGTCACGTCGGCGGACACGAAGGTGAACCGCGGGCCCAGGTCGTCGGGTGGGGCGGCCAGGTCGGCCCCGACCACGGTGCCGCCCTCGGCCAAGAGTCGCCGCGCGGTGGCCAGCCCGATTCCCGACGCGGCGCCGGTCACGACGAAGGTGCGGGAACGGGCGCGCTCGGGGTTCACCATGTCGAATCCTTGTCTGGGTCGTCGGGCCGGTCGGCCCCGTCATGGTGACACACGTTCGCGCCGTTGGCTTTACAAATTGGCTCGATCGGCATGCCCGCCTTGGACATTGCCGGGGCCGCTGGAGGACGATGTTTCCACCGGCGAATTTCGCAGCGACGACGGCGTTAGGAACAACGATGTCAATCACTCAGCCTCGGGCGCTCGCCCGTCGGTCCCGATGGCGACTGAGAACGGCGAGCGCGGTCGCGGTGATCGCGGCCCTTAACTTCACCCCCGACCGGGCCGAACGCACCGTCGCGATAACGCTGACGTCCGACGACGCGATCGCCATCGCCCAGGGCGTCTCCGTCACCCCCGCGCCCGGCTGGACGCTGGGGCATCGCGGCCCGAACTGGGTGGCGCTGAACAACGCCGACACCAGCGCGCAACTGCGGATCACCGTCAAGCCCGCCGGCGGAACCGATGCCGCAGGGCTCCTGCAGGCCGACATCGACCAATTCACCGGCAACGCCTCGGCCATCCTGACCGATGTGAACCGACTGGCGCCGCCCGACGTCAAGGCGCTGCCCGGCCCCAACTTTCAGCAGGAAGCCTCCGTCAACTACACCGCGACGGTGGTGAACCCGCAGGGCACGATTCCGGTGATCGGCACGTTCACCGAGCTGTTGAACACCTCGAACGGCCGATCGGCGTTCATCGACTTCCGGCAGGACAGCAGCGCCACCACCCAGGCCGCCGGCGACGGTGGAATGATGATCGGCTCCATGGATTGAGGCGCTGACCATCCGCGCGGGCGAGGGTCGGCGTCGCGGCCGCGGGACCGACCACGTATTACAGACGGAAACACATCGAACGCGGAGGGGTTCATGCCACCAGGCGACACGAGGACCGGCGCGGCGGAGACGCTCGCCGGCATCGTCGAAAGCCACGCACAGCACAGTCCCGACGCGATCGCCATTCGCTTCGGCGAACGCCAGTGGTCCTGGGCCGAGTGGAGTTCGCGGATTCGCCGCACGGCCGGGGCGCTGCGCGCCGCGGGTCTCGAGCGGGGCCACTGCGTGGCCTTCCTGGACAAGAACCACCCCGCCTGCCTCGAAGTGCTCATTGCCGGCGCCTCCATCGGCGTCGTCACCACCGTCGTCAACTGGCGGGTGATCGGCGACGAACTCGTCCACGTGCTGGCCGACAGCGGCGCCCGCGTGCTGCTGGTCGGCGCCGAGTTGCGCGGCGCGGCCGAGGCGGCCGCCGGGCGGGTACCGGGCGTCAACCGCATCATCGAGATCGGCGACGAGTACGAATCGCTGCTCGCCGCGGCGGCACCGACGCGCCCCGACCCGACCGTCGACGAGAACGAGACGGCGTTGGTGATATACAGCTCCGGCACCACCGGCCGCCCCAAGGGCGTGCTGCTCAGTCAGCGTGCGCTGGTCAATCACGCGTCGAACCTGGCCCCGGCGTTTCCGTTCGCCGAGGGCGACGCGAACCTGGTGGCCATGCCGCTGTTCCACGTCGGCGGAATCGGCTATGCGCTGTTTGGAATCCGTTCCGGTGCACCGACATTCATGACTCGCGAACCCGATGCCGCCACGCTGATCGGCGCGGTGCGGGCCGGAGCAACCCACGCGTTCTTCGTCCCGCCGGTGATCGCCCGGTTCCTGGACGCCGGTGAGGCGGCAACCGCGGCCATCGCCGGCCTGCGTTACATCGTGTACGGCGCCGCGCCGATGCCGCTGCCGTTGCTGCATCGAGCGTTGTCCACCTGGCCCGAGACGAAGTTCGTGCAGGTGTACGGGCAGACGGAACTGTGCGGCGCGGTCACCGCGCTGTCCGACGACGATCACCGCGACGCCGCGAGACCGGAGCTGCAGCTGGCGGCCGGAAAGGCGGTGTTGGGCTGCGAGATTCGCGTCGTCGATCCCGAATCCGGAGAGCCGTTGCCGACCGGAGAATCCGGCGAGGTGTGGGTGCGCAGCAACCAGAACATGACCGGTTACCTCAACCGGCCGGAGGCGACGGCCGAAACCATCACCGCCGACCACTGGGTTCGCACGGGCGACATCGGGCGCCTGGACAGCGACGGCTACGTCTACATCGAAGACCGCATCAAGGACATGATCATCACCGGCGGCGAGAACGTGTACGGCCCCGAGGTGGAAAGCGTGCTCATCGAACATCCCGCCGTCTTGGACGCCGCGGTGATCGGGGTGCCCGACGACTTCTGGGGCGAATCCGTCAAAGCGATCGTGGTAAGCGACGGCGCAACGGACGCGAAGCACATCATCGAATTCTGCCGACAGCATCTGGCCGGCTTCAAATGTCCGCGCACCGTGGACTTCGTGCCGGAGCTGCCCCGCAACGCGAGCGGAAAGATCTTGAAAACTCAGCTGCGGGAGCCGTTCTGGCGCGACCGGGCACGCGGCATATGAGCACTCGCGTGGGTGCGGCACGCCGCGACTGTGCGATCAGCGTGCTGGGCGGACCGACCACGGTGATCGACATCGCGGGCCGCAGGATCGTCATGGACCCGACGTTCGATCCGCCTGGGGTGCACGACTACCTGACCAAGCTCACCGGTCCCGCGGTGAGCGCCGCGGCGCTGGGGCCGGTGGACGCGGTGCTGGTCAGCCACGACCAGCATCCCGACAATTTCGATGACGACGGCCGCCGGATGGCGCTGGCCGCGCCGCTGCTGCTCACCCATCCCGGTGCCGCGGGGCGTCTCGGAACGCCGGCAATCGGATTGGCGCCGTGGCAGTCCTACGAATTCGACGGCGGATCGCTTGCCGTGCAAGCGGTTCCGGCAGTGCACGGTCCGGCCGACGGGCAGCGCGACGCCGGCGGCCACGTCAACTGCGAGGTGACGGGTTTCGTGCTGTCCGGGCCCGGGCTGCCGACGGTGTACCTCAGTGGGGACAACGCCTCGATGGCCGCGGTCCAAGACGTCGCCGATCGCGTCGGCCGGGTCGACGTCGCCGTGCTGTTCGCCGGCGCCGCGAGCGTGCCCACCAAGGAACGCGGACGGCCGCTGACGCTGACCGCGGCGCGTGCGGCCGCCGCGGCCGAACTGCTGGACGCCGACACGGTGATTCCCGCCCACGTCGACGGCTGGGCCCATTTCACCGAGGGCGTCGACGAATTCGTCGCGGCGTTCGATCAGGCCGGCATCAGCAACGTGCTGAAGGTTGCGTCCCACGGCGAGTGGATCGACTTATAGGCGCCCCTCGACGCGCAATTCGGGGTGCACCCAGTCGGGTGAGCGACGTTCCTTGAACGAGCGGAACCCCTCGATGGCCTCGGCGTCGGACAGGCTGGCCGCCATGCCGATCCGGTCATAGAGGCCCAGATAGCTGTCGATGCTGGACTTGATGACGCCGCGGGCGCGGGGGGCGGTCCGACAGCATTGTGCGAGTAGGTCTTTCGCCGCATCCAGCAGACCCTCATGTGGAACCACCCGGGTGACCAGGCCCCAGTCGAGGGCTTCGACCGCGGTGAGCACCCGTCCGGTGAACATGAGGTCGCGGGTGCGCACCGGTCCGATCACCCGGGCGAGCATCTGGCTGTAGTAGGTGTCGGCGTAGCCGCGGAATAGCTCGGGCACCCGGAAGGTCGCCCGATCGCTCACCACCGACAGGTCGCTGCACAGCGCGATCTGGAATCCGCCGCCCTGGCATAGCCCGTTGACCGCCGAGACGATGGGCTTGCCCGAGGTGCGGACCGCGTCGAACGGGGTCACGTCCATGCCCAGCGCGGAACCGAAGGTGATCCAGTTGTCCTCGCCTCCCCCGCCGCCCATGTCACCGCCGGGCGCGAAGACGTCGCCGGTTCCGGTGAGCACCAGCCCGGCCAAGTCCGGGTCTTCGTTGAGACGTCCTACCGCATAACGGATTCCGAAATACATCGCCGGGCTCAACGCGTTGCGTGCGTCTGGTCGGTCGATGGTGCAGACCGCAATCGGGCCCTGGCGTTCGAAGCGCAAGTACGGCGTACCCAGCCAATCGCCTTCGGGTGGACGGGGGCTGCTCTGCGGTGTCTGCGCCACGGGGCTCCTTTCAGGTCGGCGTCGCCGCAAATGCGCCGCGCCGCGACGCGGCTACTGTAGCTCGTACGGTATCGGCGGGGCTGAGCGACTCGAACCGCACCGTCTGATGCGGGGCGTCCGTGCGCCGTCAGTGCAGGATCTGCGCGAGCTTGCGCCATCGTCGGTGCCGGTGGCGAAACATGACCCGGACGAAGGCGCGGGTCAGGAGCCCGTGCACGCCGTCGTCCGTCTCAATCTCGTCGGTGTAGCGGCAGCTGCGGTCGTCAATGGGTTCGAACGTCAACCGGTGGTTCCAGGTGCGGACCGGGCCACCGTGCTCGTTGGTGTAGATCTCGGTCGGCTCGAGCCGCTTGATGGTGAGGTGGTGGGTCCAGCCCGGGATCACGCCGAACCACCAGAGCCGCGCCGATCCCTGGGTGCCGACCTCGATGCGCTCGGGGACGTCGAGGCGGTAAGCCCGCAACACCGGGCTGAGGACATGCCGCATCAGCTCGGGCTTGCGCGCCAAAGCGGAGGCGGTCTCGACCGGGATCGGCAGCTCCGTAGTTAGGGTTACCTTACTCACGCAGCTCATGGTCGCTGAAGGGACGCGATTAGGCAAGGGCAGCGTGGTCAGTGGGGCGGTTCTCGGCCGTTGGCGCGGGCGGCCTGGGCCGGCCAGGACGGTGAAGTGGCCTATGTGGGCTGGCCAACCTTTGTGGTCCCGGCTGGGATCGAACCAGCGACCTTCCGCGTGTGAAGCGGACGCTCTCCCACTGAGCCACGGGACCGGCGCCGAGACGGCGAACGACGTCGAAGACTAGCACGCGCCAGCCCCCGACAATACCGGCCGCATCGTGTGGCAGGTCGGCGCGATAGCCTGGACACGGCTTGTACCAAGAAATTTGTATGTGCCCGCTCACGTGGACTATCGTCGTGCTTCGCACCGGGCGACGATCTCGTCCGAGGCGCGCGGATGTAGCGCAGTTGGTAGCGCATCACCTTGCCAAGGTGAGGGTCGCGGGTTCGAATCCCGTCATCCGCTCGAAGGTGCAAGTGGCGTGGACCCCAACGGTGGAGTGGCCGAGTGGTGAGGCAACGGCCTGCAAAGCCGTGCACACGGGTTCGATTCCCGTCTCCACCTCCAGTTGATTTCCCGGCGCGATTAGCTCAGCGGGAGAGCGCTTCCCTGACACGGAAGAGGTCACTGGTTCAATCCCAGTATCGCGCACCAGAGTTTTAGCAGCTCAGAGTGTGTTTCTGTATGTGATATTTGCCTGCGTGACCTAGATATGACCTGACGGTGGCAATGCTGCGAAGCGGCAACCGTCACAGGCTTTAGGGGCGTAGCGTTTTCGTTGTTCGAGTTAAAACGAACAAGGAGAACTGCCATGGCAGCCAAGTTCGAAATCAGCAAGGACAAATCCGGCAAGTACCGCTACCACCTTAAAGCGGCCAACGGCGAGATCATCGCCAGCGGCCAAGGCTACAAAACCAAAGCGAGTGCCGAGAAGGGCATCGAGGCCGTCAAGACAAGCGCTTCTGCCGCGAAGGTCATAGACCTGACCGAGCGGGAAGCGGCGCACAACTAGCGCGCGTTGGCGCACTGCGTCCATCGCGCGCCGCGAACACAACGGACGTGCGGCGATCTCTTGCGAATCGAGTGGAACCAGGTCGTTGCTGTCCGCGTCTGAATACTTGATCGGGCCGTCCTGCCTCTCTCCAGGGCAGCCCGATTGATTAGCGGTGCTCCGCGCGTTCGCGAGCCACCTCGCGCTCAACCGCTGCGCGGGTGCGCTGCCGGGCTTCCGCGTAGTAGCCGGCGGGGTCGTCCAGAATCTTTTTAACCCGATCGTCGGGGACCGGTTCGATACGCACCGCCATATCTACCTCCCTTTTGCCCGCAAGTTGCAACACTATTGTAGGTCCGCCGAAGGTTACTCCGTCGCACCGACACCGGGACGCAATTCTTGGATTGTCCTAGCAATCCCGAGGAGACCAGCCATTACGGTGAGCAGGTCAACATCACGCTCCTCCAGATCCCCCGGGTTGGGAGCATCGACGGTGAGCATCCCGTATGCAGTGGACCCAGCAACTACCGCAACCGAAATGAACGTTCTGTAGTCACGCTCTTTTTCGTTCCATCCTGGCGGGGGGTCCTTGCTGGTGTCGTGGCAGAAGCGGTGTCCATTGGCTTCTACCATCGCGATCGCATCGCGGCCATCTTCTGATTCTTCGCCGAAGGTTGAACGCGTAGTGCCCACACGTCCAGCGTGATACATCGTCGGCACGAGTTTCTTTGGCGGTCCAGGCTTTAACTCGAAATAGCACGAACGGGTTTCATGGTCAGGACCGATGATCTCAGCAGCCGTCTTCACGATCACCCAAAGCACGCGGCCACCCAGTCCCGGCGTGCGCGCGCCGCCAGCCAAGCATCTGACGATCGGATCGAGGGCCTGGTTCATTTCGACGCGGGTCTGTGTACGCACATCGATTTCACGTTGCGCTGCGCGCGATTCCCGTCGCTTCGCACGGATAGCCGCATATGCCGGCAGACCTGCAGCAATGACTGTGGCAACAATCTGGCCCGTCAGCCACCAACCGTAGATGCCCCCCGACGGCCTTCTGACGAACGATCCGCAAACGACAGCGGTAGCGCCAGCCGCGACGGTCAATGCGACCGTGATGTAGTCCCACCAACTGAGGCTCGATCGCTGACTGGTGCTAAGGCTCATCCGTTTTGGGCCCCTCCTGTTGCGTGCCATCTGAATTAACCAAAGACGGGCAGTAGCTTAAGCGCATCCAGAACGGCGGTACGGCTATTTGGACAAAGCCCGCTTGGAGAAAACCACCCGAGACCTGATTGACCGGATTTTCACAATTCGCGATATAAGTAACCGCGGAAGCGTCTACGCTCCCATCGACGAATCGGGTCACACGTCAGTCAGAGGGAGCCGGGGCGGGGGTCGGTATGGCAGCAATGGGGAACGATCAAGAGAACACGGACTTTATCCGGCAGTCAGGCGCGATGCCGTGGCCTCCGCAGGATGCTGACCCGCCACTGGACTACCCTCTGCCGCCGCCGCTTAGCGCCGCACCTTTCTATCTCCCGAACTTGATCGCGGCGATCGTTGCGGGCGTGGGGATAGTTGTCGGCAGCATCGGCACGTGGGCATCTCTCGGGCCAGTCAGCCTCGGTGGTATGGATTTTCGTGGGGATTGGGGACTTGTTACCCTCATCCTTGGCGCGGTCGCGGCCGTCGCCCTATTTGTCCAAATCAATTGGGGTAGAACAAGCTTCAGCCTTCGTTGGGCGGTGCCGATCGCATGGGCGGTGCTCGTGGCCGGCGTTGGATGTCTAGCCATCGCTTTGGTTAACACGGCAACGGTCACATCCTTCTCGAAATTGGTATTCGGAGTACCCGGTGTCGCGCAAGTGGGATGGGGTCTCTGGCTAGTCGTCATTTGCTCGGCGGTACTAACCGTGACAGCAGCAATTGTGGCCGTACAAGTCGGCACGGCAGCAAGTCACGACTACAGGCATCCTTCGCAAGCGGCTTGGTCAGGTGCTTGGCGGTGGGCGGCGATCGTTGCGTCGGCGATAATCTTCGTAATCGCGATCATCAATGCCTATCGCCCGTTCATGATCGATAATGGTGGCGGCCAACAAGTCACCGCGACCGCTACTCAGACCGTGACGGAGCGACCCTCAACATCGACGGTTACTTATCCGCAGCCACGGGTTGAGCCTCCCGCGCCGGTCCCGGCTCCCGAAACTCTGCCCCCGAATGCTACGCACTGCACATCCAATCCAGTGAACGTCCCGCTGAGCAATTCTGCCGCCGGTACGGAGATAACCAGTTGCCCATTCGCTGAAGCGGTACGCGCACAGTACCTTCGGCAAGATCCACGAGGTGCACCCATCACGCTGAACGTCATGAGTCCTGTCACTAACCAGAGCTACGTGATGACTTGCATCGGCTCCCACGTAATTACCTGCACTGGGGCAAACGACGCGGTGGTCTACCTGTACTAAGCAACCTAAGCCGACGGAGAACTCGCCGTCATTGACTTGACCACCGCCAGCTTCCCGCGGCGCGGGGTCCGCTTCGACAGCGTGCCCAGAATCGCCACCAGCTGGCGTGCCGCGGCGGGCTGAGTCGCTACATGCCTCGGATCGTCGAGGATTTCAGCCAACGCAAACGCCACTGCTGTCAGGCCGGGACGTTCGACAGCGGCCGGCGCAGCATCCAATTCCGCACGCACAGCCCTAACGACAGACCCGTCCTGTGCGGAAACTGGCGGCGAACTAATGACATTCAGCTTCGGAGGGTCCGGCGGGTCGACCGGAAGCCCACGCTGGCGTCGATAGCGGTCACGCTGGTAATCGCGCTCGGCGGCCTTACAGACGCCACAGCGGCACCCGCGCGTATACCTGGTGCGCCCATGGGCCAGTGTCGCCATTTGCTCTCAAATCTGAAGGGGATAGGTACATCTCGGGAGGGAGGGGGCCACGCGGAGTCGAGGGCCCCCAGCAGTTTTCGCCAACGAATTTTCAATCTCACATGTGAGACAGCATTTTCGTGGGCGAAAGACTGCCGCAGCCTCTGGCTCGTCCGGATGGTCGTTTGCTGAGATTTGCATACCCCCTGGCAGGAGGTCCACATCTCGGAATGACCGGGAAGCGACTCGGAATTCGTCATGATGCCGCCTAAGTAGCCGCTACTTCTATCAGCCTGATGACGAACAAGCAAATCACAATCGACGGAACGATGACCATAAACTTGCCCCGCTCTGGAAACGCTTTAAGCGCAAGGCCACCTAATCCGAGCGCACCAATTCCGACAAACAAAGTGACAAAATCAATCGGGCTGAAGTGATCTTTGCCTTGAATGACCAGCCCTAGGCCGAACAGCAGAAATATACCCGCCGCCACCGCCGCGGCCCTCGCATTTTGTAGGAGGCCTGGCGCTCCGTCGACCTCCGGTTTGATGCCAAGGCTATCAACAGGTACGTCCAAGTGGCATTGCCAACACTGAAATGTGGGCTCGCCTCGCGGCACGTTTTGCTCCGCATTGCATCGTGGGCAATGGACAGCGACCAGACCCATTGGGGTAGCGGGTTTGCCAGGCGACGCGATAGCAGCAGCCAGGATACCGAAGAGGCCTAGGAAAATACCCAGCATAAAAAAGCCACCGGCGCTCCGCTGTTTGTGCTGCGCTATCGCACTTGCGATAAGACCGCTGGACAACGGAATCAACACTCCGATTGCTACGAATCCCCCCGACGTCATGTCTTCCCTCCCGAACATCGAAAACCGATTGGTTCCCGCTTTTGCTGGATAAATCTTGATCGTTGACCCCACCAAAGTGCCGCCCTCATGGTGAGAGCGGCATCCTCGGGTGAACCTACTGGAAGGGGACGGATTGCGGGCGTCTTTGGCATAGCGCGTTCCTTTACGCGGCGTCCGTCAGGTCAACCAGGCAAATCGCCTCCGGATAGATCACCCCGAGCGCGAAACGAGTCTCCGCACGGTAGTGGATCTGGTTGTACTCGAACGCACTGTCCGCATACGGATTTGCCATAATCTCTAGGCCCCAGCGGCGGAAGATGTTCACCGCAATCTTGGAGTCCAGAACGGCTGCATGGCTTTGTGGAACCTGGGTGCTGACAACGACGCGGATACCGAAGATGTTGTCGATACCGCCCAACGTGTTGGGGTCGTTGGGGTCCAAAATGTAGCTGTTGAACGTCGTCTTCAACTTCCGCATGGCTAGCCAGTCGGCCGGATGCAGCAGGATCAAATCCGCTTCGGCATAGCTGCCGCCGACGCGAATGTCGTTCGCGGCCTCGAGGACTGTGTCAATGAGCGTGTCGCCGCCAGTGGAGTCGTACTGACGCGTCAGAGTTCCGCTGGTATTGAACAGGCCGGTCTGGTTCACACCCGTCCCGCTGCCCTGGAGCAGCTGGTAGTTCTCGCCGATGATGATCCAGTTGCTCAACTCCCGCGGCATGAATGACGCCACGTCCTCGAAGTCGGTGAACAGCTGCTTCGACACCTTCGCCAAGCCGGCCACCACCGTGTACGTGGCGTCAAAGGGCGTCAATGTTGGCCCGATGTCCGGCTTCTGGGCGTTTTCCGCAACGGCCAATGCGGACGCGGCGGTCGAGTTCGCGGTGTGTTGAATCCAGCTGACGGTTTGACCCTCGGATTCGACAACCTGAAAATATTCCGCGATCCTTGTCGGCTCCACCCGCATCGAAAATGCGTTCGGCAACAAAATTGGCGGAATCAGTGATCCGGACGCGCCTTCGCCAATGGCCGCCTTATCGCGCATGCCGCCGAACAACGCTTTGTTGCGGTTACCGCGCTCGTCGATAGTCGTGGAAAACGACTGAGCACTTTTACCGGCTTGGAACAGGGATTCCAACTGCTCTGGGGTCATGTCATACGGCGATGGGGCGTGGTGCTTGAGTTGGGCAATGTTAGACCCTTCGCCCTCTGGGAGCTGCCAGCGTTGGCCGCCTGGAAAGGCGCCGTTGTCGTATGTACCCGGATTGACGTTGGCGAAGCCGTGTTCGGCCGGCGAAGCATACGAGGACATGGCGCTTGCTTTCTTGTAAACCTCGAGCTGGTCTTCTAGGTCGGCTTGTTCGTATGCCAGCTTGTTGATATATGCGATTTGTTTCTCGGATAGCTGGTCGAACTTTCTGACGTCGAACCGTCTTGCTTCTTTGCTGATCTCATTGAGCCTCTGCTCAATCAGGAAGCGGGATTTCATGGAATGTCCTTACGGGATAACGCCTATGGGAACCCGGCGGAGTAAGTACCGGGTTCCCTAGACGTGCTTAAAGAGAACTACTTTGAATCGCACCCGTCGGTGCTGGTCAGCCGACTTAGCAAGAGCCGTGCTGTGTCGCGTTTCCCTGGTGATTGGTTCGAGCGGTGGCGGGTTGGCGGCCGGCCTTTCGGGAAGCCGTTGCCCCGTCGCGGGTCGATATGTCACCGGTCTAACGCTTAGCAAACAATTCTACACCACGCCAATCCGTAAAACCAGCAACTCGCCGCGCGCAATCACCCAGTCCTTCACCGCTTTCCGATTTGCCATCCCCCATGTGAGGCAGACGGCTTCGGTCAGTACAGCAACTCTGTGGAGCGCGAGCTGTTCGGGCGTCTCGCCGGCCGCGGTGATTTCTCGGACTTCAGGGCACAACTGGGCGATGGCCTTGATCTCGGTGAAGTCGCAGTTGTCGGTCAAACCGTCGTCGTCCACGTGCAGCAGAGTCAGGCTCTTGATGAACAGGTCACACTTGTGGCGGTCATTGGGGGTCACGATGCTTTTCCTTTCATTGCAGCCACGCAGTAGAAGCAGGGCTCTGATTGGTTGGTGCATACACAGCCGGGGCGCCGGGGCGCGGTTCTTGGTAATGGCTGTAGCGGTGTAGCGGATGTAGCGCTTCCTATGGGAGACGGTCCTCCGGGGTCGTCCGGCAGGTACCGCAACCAGGAGTCGTTGAAGTCCTCGCGCATATAGCCCTTGAGCACTTTGCCCCCAGAATCGCGAACGTTGCGGGACTTGATCCCGTACTTGCCCAGGCGCTGCGCCAGGCCGCGTGGGTCCAACGCCTTGCCATCGCGATTGATGCTGGCCCAAGGGCTTTCCTCAAGATCGTGCAGGCTCTTGAGCAACTGATCTGTCATCAGTCGGTCGCTGGCGTGTTCATCGAACACCGCCCGCACGTCCCGCAGCAGCATTACCCCAATGCTGGGACCGCCTCCCATAGAAGCCGCTACAAGCGCTACAGCGCTACGCCGCGCATCGTCGGGCCAGTGGCCGCCCGCCAAATCGGCAACGGCCAGAAGGGCTTCCCAGACATCGGCCGCGCGGTCCTCAACACCGCTCGGCATCTCAGGCCACATATCGACGGCATGTTCACACACCGAGGCGGCCCAATCGGCCAGGCGGGCCGTCAGTTCATGCGCCTGGGGCGCGTTGACTCGATAACGCCAGGGCTCAACAGGTTCTGTCGGTGCTCGCCGCCGCATGCGGCACACGACCGACCGAGACATCAACGTGTCCGGCAAGTCATCGAGGCCAGCCAGGGCAACAGCACAATAGGCGGGTAACTCTTCCGTCTCCACGGTCTTACCGCGGACCACGCATCGGCCGGCCATCGCACCCTTGCGGTGCCCGGCGTTAAGCATTCCCCGAATGTCTTCGTTGTCCTTGGCTTTCGGGCCGAAGACGGTGTCAATCTCGTCGTAGAGGATCGTTGGGCGCCCATCCGGGTCGGATACCTTGCGGAAGAGATACGCCGGACTTGTGTTGACGGCGTGAACCGGCCGCGGCACTAACGGTTCGGTGACTTCGAGAGCCCTAGATTTGCCACTACCGGGCTCCGGTGACAGGAACGCGATACGAGGGGTTGAATCCCAGCAGTCCATCAGCCAGGCGTGGGCAATCCACAGCGCATGTGCGCGGCGTTCATGCTCAGATGGATACACCACGAACCGGCCGAGAAAATGCTCGATGTCATCGAGCAACTCGGCGCCATCTACGGGTCCGTACAAGTCAAGGAACTCGTCAGTGCGGTCGGGGTTTTCGTTCACTGGTCCACCGCCCGAGGGATGTACGCGCCGCGGCGCTGCTGAATTTTTGATGCGACGGACTTCCAGTCGGCTGCGGCGGATATCGCCTTAGAGGCATCGGCCCTAGCCTCCTGGCACGTCTCAACACGAAGTGCCCAGTGCTGCGCTCCATCGAGCAGTGCGCACCACTTGCGCGGGTCGGTGTGCGCGAGGCTACACCAGGCCGGCGTGCCCAGCATGGGCCAGTCGTTCACCTGGTTGAGAATGGGCTGGATCAGCTCATAAACCGCCCACCATGAGACCTGTTGCGATTCAGTCTGTTTCACGCCGTCACCGCCTTGGCACGGCACACCGGACCACGATGCGTAGCGACAGACTTGGGCGCGGACAGCCAGTGACCGCAGTCCAGGCAACGAACCCCGAGCCTGTACCCAAGCGCCTCGGCCGCCGCGATGATCGCGGTGTCGGCGCGGTCCTCGGCGTCCGGCGCTGTGTACCCATCTTGTCGCCGGGGTGCGATAAACTGGGTGGCAGTCGATGTGTTGCGAGAAGGTCGGTTCCCAGCCCGGGCCGGCCTTTTTCGTTGTTTAGGCGGCATGGTCGCCACCGCCAAACGGCGCCATAGCGGCGTCAATCTGGTTGAGGTCAACGCGGACTAGCCGCGTGCCACTGCGATAACCGGTCAATCGCCCATCGGCGATCATTTGCCTGATGGTGCGGTCGGTGACTTGAAGGTATTCGGCCGCTTCAGCGATCTTGACGTAGCGGCGACGAGTGAGGATCTCGCGACGAGTAAGAATCTTTTCGGGCACAGAAGGTCTCCATGGTGAGAATTGGAGACTTCATGCCCGGTCGAAATTGAAGCCGTTTAGCGGACGCCGCGTGGGTCGCGCTAGACGTTACCAGAAGCGTGCGGAAATACCGTGTATCTCATCGCGGGTCGCGGCGTCTGAAACTAGATTTCTTGTCTTCGGGGTACAGGCTGCCAAGGTCTGGGCGGTTGTTCTGTTCGTTGGCCAGCTGCCAGAGCTGGTCGTTCTTTAAAGCTGCTTCCGGGTCCAGGTACTTGTGGAGGGTCTGCTGCGCACCCATTGCCTCGTCTGCCCAAGCGAGTAGGTCGCGCGAGGACAGCTCGAGAGGAGCTCTACAACTTGGGCACCATGCCGGAATGTTAGTGACCGCGTTGTCGACTAGAGGGATTTCGTGGTCTGAGGCGAAGACCATTTCCGGGCCGTTCGAGTCCTGGTGGGTTGTCTTGGCACGGTACTTGAAGCTGAGATAAACGATGCCTCCCTCTGCCGGATCGGCCTCCACTACGCCGAGCTTGTGGTCACCGCCATTTTCCGGACGGCACCAAACCTTGACTAATTCTGTGCCCATGTCACTCCTTCGTTGTTGCCATCTTGGATAGCAGTGCGGCGATCTGCCGGTCCCTCCCCTGCGCGGCGTGCTGGTAACGCATCGCCGCGGCCGGGGTCGAATGGCCAAGGCGCGCCATCAGTTCCGCCAACGTGGCGCCAGTCGCGGCCGCGAGGACGGCGCCGCTGTGCCGAAGGTCGTGCCAGCGCAAGTCATCCCGCTTAGCCGCTGACCGGGCTTTGTAAAACTGGCGGTACAAAGTGGCGGGCGCCAGGTGCTCCCCGTGGGCTGCCGGGAATAGCAGCGCATCCTTGTCCTTAGCGACGAACCGCGCCAGGTGGTCTTTGATCAGTGGCAGCAGATGAGGCGGAATCTCAACATCGCGCCGCCCTGCGTCGGACTTCGGGGTGGTGGGCTGGAAGCCCTCCTTGACTCGGACGACAGCGCGCTCGACGCGAACAATTCCGTAGCCGTCTTCTGGTCTGTCGTCCGGCTCCACGATGATGATGTCTTTGCGGCGCAGCTCGGTCAGCTCACCGAACCTCAAAGCGCACCAGGCGGCTAGCAACACCATCGCCTGATACTGCTCGGGCATGGCCTGGGTGATGGTCTCTATTTCGTCAAGTGACGCCGGGCGGATCTTGTGGACACGGCGGGCAGTGCCGGCGCCGCGGATCACACAGGGATTGACCTTGATCTTGCCGTCCGACAACGCGGTTCCCATGATGGTGCGCAGTAAGCCGTAGGCGTGGGCGCGCAAGGTCGGGGTCTTGGCGCCCATCTTCGCGTGCCAGGCCCGTACATCATCGGCGGTGATTGACGCTAGCGGCAACGCTCCGAAGGTGGGCACGATGTGATGCTCGAGCAGCTTGTCGTAGTGCTCGCGGGTCCGGTCTTTCAGGTCGCGCTGAGCCATCCACGTTTTCGAGTAGGCCTCGAAGGTGAGCTTTGGCATTGGTTGTTCGTCAGCTTCTGGGGGCGCCCACGCCCTGCGCACTATTTCCGCTTGCCGTAGTGACAGCCACGAGCGGGCTTCTTTCTTGGTGAGGAAAAGGGTGGGGGCTTTGTAGCGGCGACCATCGGGTCCGAAGTAGCGAGCGCGGTAACCCGTAGCCAGCTTGTCAACGGAACCGAATGTTCCGGTCTGGCGGTCTTTGCGACCGGCTCCGCGCGTCACTGTGGCCTTTCCAATGTCAGGTCATGACCTAGCTGTGACCTGACGATAGCACACTCATCTCCGCTAGCTTCCGCACGATTCCGGTTGTACTATTTGAGCTCAGCGCAGGTAACGCCATAAATATGCTGGTCAAGTAAACAGAGTCAGCAAACCGATTGCACTGGTTCAATCCCAGTATCGCGCACCGGCATTATTGCAGTTCAGGCCGCATTGTTAGCTGCCCTTACTGCGGGTCATGCAATAGCCATGCAATAGTAATTCGGCCAGCGCGCGCGGCGCGGCGCCACACAACTGCCCGCTATGGCTTTTAGTGTGCGTCGTGTGAGCGAAGCGCCCGAGAACGCATCGGCCACGCAGCCCAAGCCATCGCTCAACCGGTATCAGACGGCAGTGTCGTGGTGCGCGACGAACGCGACTTGGTTAGTCCCCACATGCGCGGTCCTGGCCCTGATCTTGGTCCTCATCGTGGTGAAGCAGACCGTCGAACTCCACGGGCATTACACAGAAACCAACTGGGGCAACGTAGCCGAAGCGTTTGGCGCAGCGGGCACGCTGCTCGCGGTCGTCGTTGCCTTATGGCAGTCGCTGGTCATCCGCCGCCAAGCCGAGCAGGCAAGGATCGATGCGGCCGAGCAATTCGAGGGAGAGCTGAAGTCGGCACGCGATTTGCACGCCGCAGAGATGAAAGCCGCCGACGATCGACACAAGGCCGAGCTAGACGCCCAGCGCGAAATCGCCCGAGTCCAGCGCCTCAGTCTGCGTGAGCAGGAGTTCAAGCTTGCCCTGATCAGGGTCTCGCGAGCCGCCAACGCCTACGCGCACGAACTTGCAACCCTGGTCGCGGAGACGCCGCGCATCCTAAGTGGAACCAGTCGACAGGACCGCGACGATGCGCTCAAACCGATCAGCAAGCAGCTCGCCGTGCTCGCAAGTGATCTCACCGCGGAGATCTCAGGTGCACACTTGCTGACCAATAACAACCAGCTACACAACGCCCTGGACCGAGTTACCGCGGCCGCGCTGAACGGCCCAAAAGCTGAGAGCGACTTCCGGAACACCACGGTCATGGCGGGCCAACAGCCTAACGAAACTCCCATTTTCATGGTGATGGCAGAGTTGCAACGAGTTATCGGAGACACACGCCGTCTCGCCGGGGCACTGCTTGTCACTGGAATGGACTGACATTCGCGCCATTTGAAGCCCGCTGCGCTTGGTTCCTTATGACGTGTCGCAGCCGTACCGTCCTTCGTCGTCTGGTTGCCGCAAGATGGTGACTTGGCCTGTCTCGTTGATATGGACTTGGGTGATGTTCTTGTCGTCCATCCAATTCCATTCGGTGAAGCCGATCTTGCCGTTGACCTCCTGGTTGCACCACCGCACACCCTGGTAGTCGTGGAAGATCGGCAGCTGCTGACGAAGGCTTTGGACTGTGTACTGGTAGGGCGTCGTAACAAGCCACATTTCTTGGCCCGCATACTTCCCGCAGCACGCCGGCACTGTTCCGGGCGGCAGTGTGACATTGATCAGCTCGGAGTGAACGCCGTCCGTTGGGGCTGCTGCTGTAGTTAAGGCCGGGGCTGGCGTAACAGGCGGCTGTGCCGCCGTCGTGATGGCGGCGACACGGTGATCGTCTCCGTAGATGTCGCCGCAGGCGTGGAGCTACCACAGGCGGCGATGAAAGTGGCCGCAATCAACAACACTACGATCGTCGGCAGCTCACCCATACAACAGCAGTTTGCCCGAAAACCGTACGGCTGTCTCGGCTTTGACGCTGTTTAGGCCAGAAGGAGTCGAGGCTGCGCTAGTTGTGCCGCCGGCCCGGGTCCGGCTCTGGTGGCGCGTCGGAACAGTCGCGAAGCCGCCGCTCCCATCGCTGCAATCGAATCCGCCAAAGGCGGCATTCGCCGCAATCGCAATCGTCGGGCGGCTGGCGTCGCCGCCTCACGGGTATCTCCTCAATTCGGCGTCGGTGTCACCGCTTGGCACCGCCAGCGTGCGAGCCAGGCGGTCCGCCAGCTCGCGGTGTCGGCGAAGTTCGCCATACAGCGATTGGGCCGCGGCTGTCCTGTCGAGCCGGTGACGACAGGCTCAGATCGCGCTAAAACGGCCCTTAAAACGTCGATTTCGTCATAATTCGTGGAAAATCGCCAACTCGGCTGGATTCGGTTCGCATATTTCGATTATACTGCGCCACAGTGCTTTTGAGCGTTTTCGGAGTCCTCTCGGCGGCGCTGGCCGCAATAGCGTTGTATCCATGAAATCCTATCTGACCTGTGCGTTTGCGCGTTGGCGCAGTACGTCCAAAAAAAGTCGCAGCCCGCACGGAGGGGGAAATCCGCGACCAAGGTCACCAAGCGAGCCGCCACGCAGACTTTCGAGCGGGCCTAGGGGCGGGGTGATCACCCTTGAATCTATCGCAATTATGTTGCTGTGCAACGGAATTCAGTAAAATATTTAGGAGTTAGGACAGAAGTTCACAAGCACCGCGTTACTCATATCCTCGACTACCTCGGCACGGCTGATCATGTCGCTCCGTTGGGGCTGAAAAAACGCAGCAGCGACCAACTTATCCTTTATCCGGTCGGCCACTTTGTTGCGAAAGTCCAGCTCCACATCGCGCGGAATGTTGCTCAGTCCGTGGTCGCTTGTTAGGTAGGTGCATACATTCTGGTTCTGCTGGGCAAGTTGTTGACCGATCGCCACCAGCGCGTCGTCAGTCATGTCATTGCAGAAAACCGGAGTGCGAACACCGATAGAGTGAAGATACGTTTGCGGGACGTACGCGCCGGTGTACTTAACCGAATCGACCGTTCGGGTTCCCGATGGGCAACTCGGCGGCGAGTTGGGCAGACCGTAAAGTGATACTTGGCCCGGCGCTTGCGGGGCCGCATGATTGTCATTGTCGCCCTTGCTAGCCTGCCGGTGGCCGCTGTCGCAACCGACCAGCAGGGCAAGGCAGGCTGCCGCCAGTAGAGCGGTCTTCATCATGTCCATAATCTGCCCCCACACCCCGTAGCGATTCGGAGGCACACTATCCCGACCTGCATCTCGCCGCGGGGGTTTTCCACAATTTGGGGTGTGAATACGCGGCCAAGCGCATAGGCTCACATCGACGAATCGGGCACGTCGCGAAACACGAACGTCCAATGGGGATTTGGAGCGCATGTTGACTCGTCCATCTTTTATCGCCACAACTACGTTGGCGGTTGCGGCGACAATCACTATCGGGCTCGCGGCGCCTGCCCGCGCAGATGACCAAGCGTTCCTAAACGATCTCAACACGAACCACATCGGGACTGGGCCGGTTACAGACCCACTCGGCATGGGTCACTTCGTGTGCACGCAAATCCGGGGCGGGATGTCACCGGAAGAAGCTGGACGCATGTCATGGGGACCGGGACTGGACCTGCCGGGCATCGTCGCCACAGCTCAGCGGGACCTCTGTCCGGACACTTTGCACTGATGCCCAGCCTGTGTCAGCTAAAGCGGCGGCTGGCCCTGAGTGAGAAGGCGCGTGATCGGCTGGCGCGTGTGATCGCCTGGATACTGATCGCCATCATCTTGGCGTGTGTGGTAATCGTCATCGTGGCCCTGGCTAGGCGAGGCGTGTCCCTTCCCCGATCCCGATCCACCCACCCGACCACCATTCCGAGCCGGCCAGCGGTCTACTACAAAAACTGCGCCGAAGCCCATAAGGATGGCCGCTGGAACATACCAGCGGATGACCCAGCCTACCGGCCTGCACTCGATAAGGACCACGACGGCATCGCGTGCGCGTCCCGCGCCCGGCGATGAGTACACCCCGCAGGCACAGCCCGGTTGCGGCGGGGTCTCATGGCGCTACGGGCATGAGGCGTGCAGGATGCCGTCGGCGCTGGAAGTCGCAGGCGGGCAGGCAATCTAGGGTTGCCATACTGCCATTGCGGCGCCGTGACAAAGGGCTGCAGAGCTTTGGACCGCCCGCGCTTCGTCCGACCACCCACAGTCGCAAACCGAGCTTCAATTGGGTTTTCCTGTCGATGTTGGAGGCCGCCGCGGCCCCGCCGACAACGGGAGCACTTCCCACAGGGAAGCTGCTCAACCGCTGGCACTCTCGGCGAGGCGCGCCCGGGTCAATGGCCCCGGCACTCCGCGGCGGCTGTGGCCCGAGGCTCGGCTAGAGGATCCGGTTCGGTCATCGCGCGCCACCTTCCAGGCTGTCGGCCAGCTCTCGCGCGCGATTGATTGCCTCTACCAGGCTGTCGCGCATCCACTGGCCAACCTCTGGCGGCGTCCATGCGTCACCGGAGCGGACCTGCTCTCGGGCCAGCGTCCAGGAGACGGCCGGTGGATTTCGTAGCTCACCGTCATCTACGCGGACCTCGGCACCGCCACCGTCGAGTAGGTAGACAGCGCAAGTGCGGTGCCCGTCAGTGAAGCCGTCGACAAGGATGGGGTTACGTGGTGCTGGCGGGGGTCGCCGAAACAGTCGGTCAAAGAACTTCACCGCGCCATCGCCCACAGCTCGTCGCGTCGGCGGCACTGGTCGCAGCGAATCACGTTGGCGCTCATCGGTCCTGGGTCCGCGCGGCATCCCAGTCAACAACGACTGCCGTCGGTGACCTCTCGCATTGCGTCGAGGTTGTTGAGCAGGGCTTCGACGTAGCGCCGGTTGGCCACATAGTTTGTCTGACGCGTCAGGCCGTAATCGTTGCCGTACGGCGTGATCGCCGCACTGATCCATAGCTTGCGGTCTGGCCGGCGGGGGCTGCCGCTTCGATGATGTCTTCAACGGTGTGCATCGGGTCCTCCGTGAGGGTCGTTGACGGGGCGGTCGCCCCGCGCTGCCTGGTGACACTACCCGGCGACCGAGCTCACAGCAACAACCATTTCTCCCACTCCGGCATCGCCTCTATCGGCTTATGTGTTGACACATACAGGTTTTGCGTATGTGTCAACACATACGCCTACGATTCCAGCAAACACATCGGCATGTGTTGACACTTGCGCGCTCAACGCGCGCTACCAACCGGGCGACCCATGCTGAGCACCGAGTCCCGATCGAGGCGGATCAGTCGCGGCCCGAGGCGGTAACCTTCGATGAGTCCGTCTCGAAGCCAACGCCTAA
The DNA here is from genome assembly GCF_059813205.1 of Mycobacterium sp. NGS17. NCBI lineage: Bacteria > Bacillati > Actinomycetota > Actinomycetes > Mycobacteriales > Mycobacteriaceae > Mycobacterium > Mycobacterium sp. NGS17. The sequence continues at coordinate 340,997 of NZ_JCALED010000004.1, forward strand.
CGGTTCTGGGATCGACCCCGTGCCACAGGGCTACCTCGTTGATGGATGGATGTAGTGACAGTTCCGGCATCGCCGGACTTTGCGGTGTTTGCATGGTCAAGATTGTCTAGGTGGGGCGGGGACATTCCGCAGGGTGGAACCCGGCTCAGATGAGTCTCGGCTAATGCGTGAAACGCCACACTACGGCCATGACGTGCGGTTATCGTGTGCCAGCGCGAATTTTGCAGGGGTTGGCAGGTCAACGCCCGTTTATGGGCTAGAAACCCCGCCTGACCTGCCATTCAATCTAGAGGCGCCAATTCGGCCCCTGACTTTATGGCGAGCGTCGCGCGGCACCGTCCACTAGAAGCGCCCATCAGTTCCACTGAACGCCAATCGATTCGGCGGATTAAATGAATGGGAGTCGCGACGGGTCGACTTGAAGCTTGCGCTGGCGCCGGTAGCGTTCACGCTGATAGTCGCGCTCGGCAGCCTTGCAATCCGCACAGCGGCACCGCAGGTGTACCTAGTTCGGCCATGCTCCACCGTCAAGTGTGCTCTCTATTTTGTTGGGGGTGGTTACATCTCGGGAGGGAGGGTGCTACGGAGAGTCGAGGACTCCCGGCCATTTTCGCCGAGCGATTTTTGGTTCAAATGTGTGCGCGGATTTCGTGGGCGAAAACGCGCCGCAGCCTCTGGCTCGTCCGGATGGTCGTTGCTGAGATTTTGCGTCCCCCGGCCCCCAGCTATGAAGTGAACGACGCCAGAAATTACAGCGCAAGAGGGTCCTAGTCGTAGTCGTTAGGTGGTTCCATGGCTGGCGGGTGTCCGAGCAGCACTTGGGTTAGATCTGCCCACGGCACGCGATGAAAGTAGGCCTGTTCGACGGGATGGGGCTTCTTCGAATGACCCCAACCCGACTTCTCCGCTGGGCGCCCTTCGTACAGAACGCCGTCGACGCCGATAGCGTATTTTGCTTTGCCGCTACGTGTTACGTAGACAACCCATCCGAGTTGTGATGATTTCTTCTCGTGAAATCTGAAGCCCGGAGTGGCGTAGTAGAGCGGAATCCGAGTTGGCCGTATGCCGCGCGCCTGCGCTTCTCTCACGAAGTCACTCAAAAACCGTTTCTTCTCGGACGCCTCATCTTGCAGTTGACGACTTCGCGCCTGCTCAGCAGCAACACGTTGCTTAGCCTTCGCATTTAGTGCTGCTTGCTGACGTTGCATGTCCTCGTATAACCCCATACCCGCATTCCTAGCAGACCAAGTCGGGCTAGGGAGCCGTGATTGCCGCGACACGCGTCCTCACTGCCGACACCCAGACTGCGTCAGGTCTTGCCGGTGACTCGCTCGACCCAGCTAGACCGTTCCCATTCGGCCGCAACTTTAATGGAAGCTTGAAAGCATGGCGTCTCGTAAAAGTAGCTTCGGCACAGCCACTTTGGCTCTTCTGTCTATGGTCGCAGGGATTGGGGTCGCGACGCCCGCCCGCGCAGGCGACCAATCGCTCCTAAACGACCACAATTAAAATCACATCGGGACTGGACCGGTACCGACCCAGCCGGGATGGGTCACTTCATATGCACACAGATCTGCGGCGGCATGACACGTGCGCAGGCGGCGCGGATAACGTGGGGGCCGGGCTTGGACATGCCGGGCATCGTCGACACGGTCTAACATGATCTCTCCCGTTACACGGAACCCGGCCGCGAATTCGCGTCTAACTAGTTGTTCGGGCCGCCCCTACTGTCCAAGGGCGGTCCGAACCTTTCGCTAACTTCCCAGTTGTCGCGGGGGCGCAGCCAGTTGCCTGGCTATCAGTAGTGGGAACTACTCGGGGTGGCGACCGATGAGAACCGTGACGCCGGGCCGGAACGGGGCGAGATGGCAATTTCGCCGAGTGAGTCGCTGATTATCTCGGACAACCCTCAGCAGATGTCGAAGGTTGTCCCTGAACTACTGCCGGGGGCGCGTTCCTCGATCTGCCGGTACACCAGTTGCCCGACGCACGTGCCGAGATCCTTGGCCACCAGATCGATCCGTTCGGGTGCCGGCATCGCCGCGGCTTGACGACTGCCGTGGCCGGTGGCCTGCGGTCCGCCCCACGAGTCCCACGTGATGTGCTGGATGGTGCTCATGGCGGTGCCTCCCAGGTCGAACCCTGCTGGCCGTGGGCTGCCGAGCCCCTCCGCGTACGGCAAGCCCGCTGGCTTGGCGATGCCCAGCGTGGGGGTTTGGTCGGCGTGAGCCAGTGGTGCCAGACCCAGTCCGGCGGTAGCGACGGCGACCGCCGCTATTGGGTGTCGCATCATGCTTTGACTCCTGGGCAGTAGTACTTGATCGCGGCGTTGATCACGATGTCGGTCTGCCGGTCGGACCCGTCACCGGCGGTGGACCGGACCTGGTCGCGGGTGGCTCCCGCGTTCAGTCGGGAGCAGATGGCCTTAGCTCTGGTCACCGCGTATTGGACATTGCCGGGATCGACACCGCCGGCCCGTAGGTCGTTCATCATGTACTGCGCTTGGCCTTCTCCGCAGTCTTCAGTGCACGGCGAGGCATGGGCCGGGGCGATGGCGATTGCGGCGGCGACGGCGAGGCCGGTCACTGCGTTGGCGGCGAGGATCGCGAAAAGGCTGCTGCGGCTGGTCATGTCGGTCACCACATACCGTGGTGTGACTGACCGTTGGTGTACCAGTCGGCCCAGTACCCGCTTGCGTTCGGGTGGGCGTGGTATTCCGCCTGTACGCCACCGACCAGGTTGTCGCACGCGATGAACTGGTTCTCGCCGGCGCCGGCGTTGGCTCCGACTGCCGACAAGCATTGCCGCTGTGGGTAGCCCGCGGCCTGCTTCATCTCGGCGTTGCCGATCTTGATCCATGCGTGCGCTGGGTGGCTGTTGTGGTCCCAGCCGCCTTGGGCGGCGTTGGCGGGGGCTGCGATACCGATTGCGAAGGCGATAAGTGCGCCGGCGGCGAGGGCGGTGAGGGTGGTTTTCAATGCGGTTTCTCTTTCCTCAATGGGTTGGGGCTAGCACCAGTTGCCTCGGCGGTAGCTGCCGTTCCAGTGGCAGCCGTTGTGCCAACCCGGCGGGTATCCGTTGCCGTAGACCCAGCCGCCACCGTGGGGGCTTGGGGTTGATGTAGCCGCAGGTGCCGTCGTTGGGCATCCAGGCGTGGGCTGTCGCTGCGGAAGCACCGACAGTTACCCCCTGAGCTACGGTCCCGACCCGTAGTTCACGTGGACGCTAACAGATGGTCAGGTATGCAACCGGAGATTCAGCAAACCCCGTTGTAGCTGCGATGCGGCGCCTGCGCGGGATTTGGCGTTGTTCCGGGAATTCGCCACGGGCAGGCAGGTATACCGGCTATATCACCGGCCCAAAACGACGCAAGCTTATCGGCATGAACCATTTCATCGACCTGTACGACAGGTCGGCCTAGGGCCGGACAGAGTCAGCATTGGCCGAGAGAATGCCGACTGGTTCCAGCCTGAGCGTGGCGACCAAGTCTCAGTTGGACGTGCGGTCATGTGGCGGCGGCGCGGATAGACCATGGTCCGGTCCTTGAAACATCCCGACTTAAAGAACTGCCGAGAACGCTCCGGCGCGGGCGCTCAGGTGCGTACTGTGCGGCTTATGACCGGCCCGCTGATCTACTACAAGCCCTGTTCCATCGGGGGCATGTACTTCCGTGAATGCCTGACATGCGGCGCCATCGTCAAGAACGAAGGCCTCCACACCCTCTATCACGAGCAACAGACCAGCCCCCAACGATGCCCTAAATGCGGGCTACTCGACATCGGTCGCCATATCTGTCCCGAACAGGGCTGACCGTCATGTCGCCGGAACACAACTGCCCGTGGCCACCGGTGTCAGCGGCCGAATCACATTGCTCCGGCACGATTTACCTGGTGCGCAATTGCGAGGCACTGCAACCGCGGAAACATCGAGGCTACGCTTCAGCGCATCTCCCTCGGGCGCGTGCGGGGCGTAGACACGCACGCGGGAAAGCAGATTCGGTTGCGCGGAAAGACCACCGCTGGTGACCATTGGTGCAGAGACGAAGGGAACCGCCCATGAGGAAGTACGTAACCGCCCCCATCGCCTGCTGTGTGGTCGCCGTCGGCATACCTGGCCACGCAAGCGCGTCACCGAACGATGACAGCTTCCTCGTCGCCCTGCGTGACAACAACGTCGTGGTGCCGCTGTCCGTAGACCCGATTCAGACTGCCCAGACCGTCTGCACGGACCGGAAGAATGGGCAGCCAACCGACGCGATTGCCCGGACAGACCGCGTCGCGCTCTTTACCAATGCCGCCGCGTTCGTGGACCTGGCAATCGAGTACTACTGCCCGCAGTACCCGTCGTGACCGTGGCGCGATGATCATTCACGCTCAAATCCGCTGAGGGTGAATCAATCTCGCGGCGCGAGCGTCCGGAGACGAGAAATCTCTGCGGGGATGTTTCCGCAAAGCTGCGCGATGGGTAGGCAGTGTTCAAGCAACGCGGCGGGGCTAGCACTGTGGCGATGCTAGCTCTCGGTGGTCAATAAAGCGGCCGCCGAGGGCGCTCCACCTTCAGCGCCGGTCAGGCGGCAGTCCTGCGGGCAACGAGATGCTTTCCGTGCATCAGTACTCGAGGCCGAAGCCGCCGCGCAAGTCCTTATGCGCGGCCTCTAGGGTGCGGTCGCATAGGCCCACGAGTGCGTCGAGGTCCAGATCCGATTCCCTGCCCAACCGGTCCAGCCACACCGTCTCCACTTTTCTCAGCTCGGACCACTTCAGTTCGCCCTCGTAGTACACGGTGACGTCTTCCTGTGGGGCGGGGCACGCGGTGGTCTGCGCCAATTGTCGCTTGCACGAATCCAATTGGGTCAGCGAATAGCCGTGTTCGCGGAACTGACGGTCCCACTCGTCGAGCAGGAGACTCACCATGTCGCGCACCGGCGGAGCGGCATAGACCATCAGCTCGGCTACGCCGTCGTCGAGGCCCAGCCGCATGCGGAAGTCATAGAGCTCCCGGATGGCCTCGGCGCGCCGCTGGCTGGCGATCTCCTCGGCGGTGCCGGCACCCTCGTACTGGGCTGCTCGCTTGACGTAAATGGTCGCCGAGATCAGCGACTTCAACACGGCCTTCTTGTCATCGGCCGCCCGCTTCTCGAAGTCGAGGACACGTTCGTGGCGGCGGTCCTCCGCCTTGTTCCTGGCGTCGATGCGCTTGGTCCAGATCGCGACGGCGGCGCTCGAAATCACCGAGGCGAGAGGTACGAGCGCATTGGCCACTAACGTCGTCCAGTTCATTTGTCGACCCTTACCCGCAGTACCCAGGGGGCGGCGCCGGGGCGCCACGCGGTGCGCTGTCCTGATTACACAGCCCTGACTCCGAGTGTGGATGTTGGGCCGCGGTGGGGTTTGGTCCCGTGGGATTTGGCGGGGCGGGGTCTGCGTTGGCGGTGACCGCGGCCAGCACCATGACAGCCATTCCCAACCCAGATGCGAGAACGGTTCTGGCGGCCAATTTCATCAGTTTGGACTCGGTGTTGCGGTCGAGGTGCTCGGTCGGGCTCATGATGTTCCTTTTTGTGGAGGCAGCCCCCGGTGGGCCGCCCGGCAGGTAGGACCGTCTCGCCGATCGGACAGTTCTCCGGCAACGCTTTCCGCGCATCGCACAGGGCGGAGCCGGAATTCCGTGTGGCAGTGGGGTGGGCCCAAACCTAGATCGAGGCTATTCGGCAGGCCACGAGGTATGTCGCGTTTTGTCGAAATGATCGGCCAGCGCATGACGGCTCCGTCATGTGCCTCCGTAATCAAATGGTGGCGACGTAGCCGCCGTCGATCCGGTAGTCGGATCCGGTGATATTTCCGGCGCGGCCGCTCGCCAGGAACAACACGAGGTCTGCGACTTCTTCGGGAGTGGTGAACCGTCCCGTCGGTGCGCTGCTGGCGAGTTCCGCCCTGACCTCGTCGGCCGTCTGACCTTTCATCGCACCGAACTCATCGGCCATCCCGCCCCGCTGCGTCCACTTGCCGGTCGACACTGCACCCGGACTGACCGAATTGACGCGAATGTTCTTTGGCGCCAGATCTTTTGACAATGCCTTAGCGAAATTGGCGACGGCCGCCTTGGCGGCACAGTAGTCGTAGGTGTTGGGGCCGGGGGCATAGGCGCTGATCGAGCTGACGATGACGATGGAACCTCCGCCGCGCCGCTCGATCTCAGGCAGCGCCGCGCGCGTCGGGCGCACCACGCCCATCAGGTTCAGCTCCCAGGACTTCCGCCATTCGTCGTCGGAAATGCCGACGAGTCCGCCGGCGCGAACCGTGGCGCCGCCGACGTTGTTGATCAACACGTCGATCCCGCCGCGGCAGGCCGCGGCGGCGATCAATTCTTCGGCGGCACCGGGCCGGGTAAGGTCCACCGACACGTACGACACCTGCCCGCTCTCCTCGAGCAGGGGCAGCTGCTTGCCTGGGGTGCGTGACCCGGCTACCACATGCGCGCCAGCGTCGACGAGGGCTTTGGTGACCGCGAATCCGATCCCCTTGCTGGCCCCGGTGACGACGGCGATCTTGCCCGACAGATGCAGCTCCATGTGCGCTCCTTCATCCGCCGTGCCGCGCAAGACGCTACTCCGCAGTTACCGCTGGTGGCGGCGCTTTGCCGCGCGCATGCTGGCAGCGGTTCGACGAGCCGAGTCCAGAAACGGCTTTGTTCGACACAGGCCGGCCGACGATCTTCCGTCGTGAGCCCTTCGACGGCGGGCACCCTTATCGCCGGGTGCGAACGGCGGGGCAGTCGCCGCGCCAACAGGCTTGGTTGCGTCTGATTTCCTCGTTGCGGACCAACACCACTAAGGCCACCCCGAAGAGCACCAGCAGGGGCACGAACACCAGTGGGTACGCGGAGACCACGGCTAAGCCGACGAGCGTGGCCGGCACCACCGACAACATCACGGTCGTCGGACCCTGATCGCGCCGATCGACGCTCCGCGCGATCCGCACGAGGGCCGCGAAGGTCGCAGCGGCCCATGGATGCTGGTCCGACCACCTACCGTACGAGCGATGGGTCTTCAGGCCGCAACCCGTGCAGATTTGCCCGTTCACCCGCTCATGGTGCCACCGGGCCGGTAGATCTGCACCCCCACAGCGAGACTCCTCGGGGACGGTGACAGTTTCGATGACACCTGGCCTCACGGAGGCGAGTCAAAGCCTTTGTGTCACTGGCGATAGGCGATGCAACCCCACGTCATAAACGGCGGCCGAATTCAGGCTTTCGAGCCGCCGGCAAAAGCCCTTTTCGGCGGTTTGGTCAATATTGCACACGTGTCCAAAGACCGCGATAGCATCAGCTGGCCGGCGGTATTTATTGCCACGGTTGTTCCTACCCGCAGAAAGGCGAACCGATGAGCGCAAGCAAGAAGAAGATGCTGAAAGCTGCCGCAGCCGTCGCGGTGCTAACGGGTGTGATGCTGGGGGCGTCAGGCTGCATAACGATCGACCTCGGAGCACCAACCTCGGCCATGGAGAAATAGCCCGGCCGACCAACGCGGCTGCGGCTCGCGAGTTAACGAGCTATATCCGACGACGCCGTCGAGGCATTTGTCGTCGCGGTCGCGGGCGGAACGCGTCCTTGACCTTTTCACCCGCGTCTCTGAGGTGAGCGGCCCGCTGATCGGCTCTCCCCTCGGCCTCCAGCCTCGGGTCGTTGATCGCCCGGCCGAACGCCGCCTTCAGCTTTCCCGCGACCTGGTTTACCTTGTTCCGGGCCTTATTCGCACCGCTCACCAGCGTTACCTTCTCTTCCGGTTCCGAATTTTGCGCCAAGAAAGCGGCTACCCCTTTTCGTCCTGGTCCACTCCGCCAGGCAACTGTGGACGAGACCGGAAGCCCAGCGTCGAGCTGGCCGCTGCCGTCGCACAAAAAGCGCGCGCGCTGCATGCACTGGCTTGATCGCAGAAAGGCGTCTAAGCCAATCAGCCTGATTGGTCTATGACGGCAAATTTCAACCACAGGTGCTTCTTCACCGCGCGTATGTGAGCTAATGCAACGACGACCAAACTACTCGATGCACCGCCCAAAACCCCCATGAACAGTGCCATCAACACTTTATGATGGGGGGCGAATTCCCATCGTTGGAGAATCGGCGCTGCCAATCCTTCGTAAATCCCGACTAATATTGCGAACGATACGACCGGCATTTTGAACAACAGCAACCGTTGCTGCGCGGTCATCAGTTGGATGCCTAGCTTCGGCAAAGCTTTCATCGACGATGAATAAGCAGCACCCGTCAGCAGGATGCTGCCCGCCGCCGAAACGAACCCAAAAAGTATCAGATTCACGACCATCGGGAAGGTCAGAAACCCAGCGATGCACAGCTGTATCCAGAAGATGATCGCTAGTAGAACGCCACCCCAGATCCCAACAATGAACGGGTGGAGCACGCGCACTACAACCGCGTCATCGAGCCGGATCCTCACTCGGGGAAAGACGATCCAGTTCAATAACAAACAAACTACCGAGGCTCCGACGAACCCTATGACCAACCCGTAGATGCCGATAATAAGCATTTTGTTGGCGAAGGCCACGAACTGCTCGGCAACCGTCGCAGTCCGAGAAGCTCGGCCCACCCTGGGCCCGCCCTGCGAGAACACAGATAACAGCGGAACCGTGATGCCTTCGAGAATTGCGAATAGCCAAACTAAATGCCAGGACAAGTTCACGTCGGCTTTTATGTAGTCCCCCGCGCCTAATGCGCGCCGCTTGGCGCCAGTCGCGTTCATCGGCCATGCCCTTCACTTGCAGGTGTCGGCACTTATAGCTATGGCCCAGATATTATCGCTTTAACCCGGCGGACGGACTACTTCAGCCGTGTTTGTCCCTAGCCGCGAAACGCGGATTCACTGAGAAATCCGGGCCAAGGTTTCAGTCGGTGGTGTGGACGATCAACACGTCGGTCTTGACCTTGCGGGAGACTTCGGAAGGAACCGAGCCAAGCAGTCGCCCGGCGACGCTACTGAGTCCGACATTGCCGATGACCAGCAGGTCGGCATCGACCTCTTTGACCAGCTGCACCAGCGCGTGGACGGGGGCACCGACGACCGACTTCTCCTCGACGTCCTTGGCCCCGGCTTGGTGTGCCCGCTCCCTGGCGTTCTGCAGGATCGCGTAGAAGGGCGCCTCGCCCACCGTCCGGTAGTCCTGGCCGTGGTCGCTTCCCGGCGGGATGGCGTAGCGGCCCTTCTCCTCGGGGACGGGGAGATGCGCGGTGACAACGATCAATTTCGCGCCGTGATCCGCCGCGATAGCGCCTGCGCGGTCCACCGCGCGCAGCGACGAGTCCGAGCCATCGGTGCCGACCACCACGGTCTGATAGGCGCTCATTTCCCGCCCAGTGTAAAGCCGACAACCGCACCTGAGAGGCAAAACCGAATTGTTCGCGGCCGTCGCATGAACCGAAACAGCCCGCGCCCGATCCGCCCGCCTTCCCAGATGCGCTATCTTCGCGCAGTGACCAGGCCTGCGCACATGGGCGCCCTCGCAGCAACGCTGGCGGTGACAGCGTGTTTGACCGCGCCCCACGGAACCGCCGACCCGACGCCTCAACAGTCGCCTTTCCCCACCGGAAAAGCCGGTACCACCATCCACGTCACGGAGTACAGCACCGCGACCGCCGACGTCACGCTCAACAACGCGACGTGGGTCTCGTCCGGCTGTTACGGCGGGGGTTGCAACGTCATCGAACTCACCATCGCCGGCAAGTCCGACACTCCGTTCCGCTACGCCCAGACCACCGTGACCGCTGCCTCCTCTCCGTGGCGGCAGGACCCGAACCGGGATACCGAGGGCGGCTCGTCCCTGATCGATTACCAGCAGATCAACAAGATGCCGCCGCTGCGCGCCGGCAGCGTCACCAACGGCCAAACCGCCCACGGGTTCATCGCCTACGCAGGCAGCATCAACCAGGGCGACGTTTACATCGAGTTCAACGATCCCGATGCACCGGCGGCACCCACCCCATTAGCGGGCTGGAAAGTCCACACCTGAGCGCAGCCACGATCGCGAGCGCGATTCCCTGACATCAGACACGTTGCGCTGCAAGGGAACACGTCGAGACTGGTTGCCAACCCCGTGGGCCGCGTTCCCGAAGGGGCCGACTCACACGCGCTCGGCCCTCATCTCCATGTCAATCGTCCCTTGGCACGCGCCGCTGAGGATGTCGGTGTGCATGATGCCGGCGAGCGACCCGTCGGGTTGGGGCGTGTAGCGCACCGCGGCCCGGGCGGGATTCCATTGGATCGTGGTATCGGGCATCATGCAGTCCCATTGAAAATCGTTGACCTGCGACCAAGACTTTCCGTCCCAGGTGAACTGAACGGGCTGCGGAACCGTCGGGTTGGTGGGCGGAGGGCCACTGACGATGGTGGCGACGCACTTCCCGTCGCTGCAGGTCGAGCGGAAACCGTAGGTCTCGGTGTGCTGGGTTTCCGGGTCGCCGACCGCCATGCTGGTCCCGGCCTTGGGGCCGACCATGAACGTGATTGCGTACTGCCCGTTCCAGGACGGATTGTCGGCGAAGGCAGCCGGGGGAGGCGACAGGGCAATCGCGAGCGCCGCGGCGGATGAACCTGCGAAGCCCTTCAGGCGGTGTGGGGTCATGATTCCTCCTCCGGGGCCGATCCGATTGTCGTATGCGGGACCGTCGCCGACAAGGTCTTTGCCGATTGCGGCCGAGAGATCGAAAGGCCGCCTTACCAGCCCCACTCGTCGTCTTCGAGGACATCCACGGTCAAAGCGTTGTCGGCGGGGCCCTTCGTCCCGTAGGTGAAGGTGAGCAGGGTGCGGTCGTCGTCAAGGGCTTCGGTCGCGATGACGGTAGCGTGCCCGACCTTCATGCGGATCCGGTCTCCCGGCTTCAACTCGTCAACACGTTTGAGGGCCACGCTCAATCCATCAGTGCGTTGCGGCGGCGCGGTCCCCCGCAAAAACGTTGGAGGGCAGTGCCTCTCACGGCGCCTTGCGCGGTGTCGTTGGTGGTTTTCGGCGGTTCGCCGAGCAAAGTCTGGGATCTCACGGTCGAGTAGTCAGCGGCATCGGGCTGAGGTGGCCGCCAGTGCCGGAATGATCGCAGATGACTCTCTTCAATCGCCAGGTCATTATCTTTCACCGCGACCCCCTCGGGGTAAAAACGCCGAGGCGCCGTCAGATGTGGCGCGCCCGGGGAAGGTTACCAATCGGCCCCGACGGGCGCGCTGGGCCGCCGCGCCCAGGCACGTGGACCGGCCGTGTCGCGTGGCGCGGCGGCCGGAGCAAGATGTGAGACGTGAGTTGGACGAGGTATACGGGCAGAGCGCTCGCCGATGACACCCTGGACGGCGACGCGCTGCATGCCGAGCTCGAAGACGGCATCCGCGTGGGCAATCCGCATCTGACGGATGTTCGGCTCGAGCGGGCCACCGCGACCGAAGCTTTCGACGCGCGCCGGCGCTGGTATGAAGTCACCTACCTGGCCGAAGACCCGGAAGGGTAGCCCGCAGGAGCAGCGGTGCGGTCAACCATTGGCGTTGTCGTCGGGCTGACCCCTCAGGCCGGCACTCAGCGTCCGACAAGAGGACAGGCGATTCGACTATTGTCGATTCACGTCGTCCTTGACCGAACGCCGATCGGCCGCGCAGAGAACGGAGGCCCCGAGTCCGATGAAGGTTGGTTCCGGGAAGTGGCCGACCGTCTGCGCGATCGTCCTGTCCACCGCCGCGCTGGCCTCTGCGGCGCCGGCGGCAGCGGATGATACCGACGACGCGTTCATCGCGGGCCTGTCGAGGGGCGGAATCACCATGCCCGACAACGATGATGCTATTGCGATAGCCCACACGGTGTGCACCAGCATCGCCAACAACCCGAACGCATCGGTGCCGGCGATTCAGCTGGCCAGGCAAACGGACCTTTCCGTCAAGCAGTCCGCCTACTTCGTCGGCCTGTCGATAGCGACCTATTGCCCGGAATACAAGGACGATATCGACCCCTCCGTGACCTGGCTGCTGCCGTTGCCGCCGCTCATGTGATCGAGGGCCGTTGCAGCACAATGGGTTTCGCGGTGCTCAGCGCTGCACCGCCCGTGCGGGACCGTCCTCATACGCGCTGGTCAACCAGAACACCGCGCGTTCGATACCCGGCACGATTTCGGTGACGTCGATCTCCCCCTGCGTGAATCGGGTAAGGAACCCGTAGACCACGCCGGTGAGGATGAGCTCGAGATCCTTGGCGAAGCCCGGCTCCGCTTGCGCCAGTACGGCTTTGACGACCGGAACGACCGCGTCGACGCCACGCTGAATGAGGCGCCTTCCGCCAGGGCCGGATCGTGCCTGGAAATAGGAGCGCAGCATCAACGGATGTTGCTCCCACGGCTCGAAGATGGTCCGCATCACGTGCATCAGGTCCACGTAGATCGACTCGCCGGGCAAATCGTCAATCAGCGCCGGCAGGCGCGCATAGCGTTTGGCATCCATCCACCCGTCCAGGGCGGCGACAATGAGCTCGTCACGAGTGGGGTATCGCTTGTAGATGGTCGCCAGGGAGACTCGGGCCCGTCGGGCAACCTCGCGCAGCTGCACCGCCTCATAGCCCTCGCTGTCGAGCATCTCGACCACGATCTCCAGGATCGGGTCGGCTCGCCGCCTGGAAGCGTCGCCCGGCGCAACCACGCGGGGCCCTTTTGCCGTCACGGTAACCATGTTACTGTGCGGTGGCGAGTAACGGCGTTACTCGGCGCGATCTGCGCGGACGAAACAAAGGAACGAGGACCGCTCCGTGGGTTCACTAGACGGCAAAGTCGCCTTCATCACCGGAGTGGCGCGCGGCCAGGGCCGCAGCCATGCGGTGCGACTCGCGCGGGAAGGCGCCAACATCATCGGCATCGACATCTGCGCGGACATCCCCGCCAACGGCTATCCGATGGCCTCGCATCAGGAGTTGGACGAGACCGTTGCGCTGGTCGAAGAGGCGGGCGGCAAGATGCTGGGCACGGTGGCCGACGTCCGCGACTTCGAGCAAGTCAAAGCCGCAGTGGATGCCGGCGTGGAGCACTTCGGGCGCCTCGACATCGTGCTGGCCAACGCGGGAATCGCACCGCTGGCGTTTCGGCAGTTGAGCATCGAGGAGGAACTCGCCCAGTGGCGGGCGGTCACCGGCGTCAATCTCGACGGGGCGTATCACACGGCGTGGGCGGCGGTCCCGCATCTGCTGTCCGGTAACCGCGGCGGGGTCATCATCTTCACCAGCTCGACCGCCGGCATCAAGGGCTTCGGAGGTCTGCAGGGCGGCGGCCTGGGCTACGCGGCATCGAAACACGGGATCGTCGGGTTGATGCGCACCCTGGCCAATGCCCTTGCACCGCTGAGCATTCGGGTGAATACGGTGCATCCGACCGCCGTCAACACGATGATGGCGACCAACGACGACATGACCGAATTCCTGGAACACAACCCCGGTGCGGGTCCCCACCTGCAAAACCCGATGCCCGTCGGCATGCTGGAACCCGAAGACGTCAGCGCCGCCATCGCCTACCTGGTCTCCGACGAGGCGAAGTACGTCACCGGCGTGACATTCCCCGTCGACGCCGGCTTCTGCAACAAGGTCTGACACACCGATGACGACCAACAACGCAGCGGGCCGCGTCGCGGGCAAGCGGGTCTTGATCACCGGGGCCGCACGCGGCATGGGACGTTCGCACGCGGTGCGCCTCGCCGAGGAAGGCGCCGACTGCGTCCTGATCGATATCTGCTCCACGCCAGAGGGTTTGGAGTATCCACTGGCCACCGAAGACGACCTGCACGAGACCGCGCAACTGGTCGAGAAACACGGCCGCCGCGCGATCACCCGCATCGTCGACGTGCGTGACGAGGCCGCCATGAAGGCGGCGGTCGACGCGGCCGCCGCCGAACTCGGCGGACTCGACGGAGCGGTCGCCAACGCCGGCGTGCTCACCGTCGGCACCTGGGACACCACCACCGCCGAGCAGTGGCGGCTGGTCCTCGACGTCAACCTCATCGGCGCCTGGAACACCTGCGCGGTCGCGCTGCCCCATCTGGTCGCGCAGGGCGGCGGGAGCCTGGTCAACATCAGCTCCTCGGCTGGCATCAAGGGCACCCCGCTGCATGTGCCCTATACGGCGTCCAAGCACGGTATCGTCGGGATGACGCTGGCCCTGGCCAATGAGCTTGCCGCGCAGAACATTCGCGTCAACACCGTGCACCCAACCGGGGTGGCCACCGGAATGGCTCCGCCGAACATGCACACGCTGATCGCCGAGCAGCGACCCGACCTGGTGCCCATCTTCCTCAACGCCCTGCCCGCACCGCTGATCGAAGCGTCCGACGTCAGCAACGCGGTGCTGTACCTGATTTCCGATGAATCTCGTTACGTCACAGGACTCGAACTGAAGGTCGACGCCGGTGTCACCATCAGATAAGGCTCCAACGCGCGACAGGGCGCGACGTGAACGCGGGCTGCGCACCTTCGCCGAGGTGATGACGATCGACCCGCCGGATGGCGACACTCCGTGCGCGGGCGGGCTGATCGATTTCGTCTTCGGCGAGGTGTGGCCGCGCCCGGGGCTCAGCCGCCGCGACCGACGGTTCGTGACCCTGGCCTGCGTCGCGGCCGCCGACGCGCAGGCGCCCCTCGAGCAGCACGTCTACGCCGCACTCAACAGCGGTGACCTCACCATCACCGAAATGCGGGAAACCGTCCTGCATTTCGCCGTCTACGCGGGCTGGCCGAAGGCGTCGCGGTTCAATATCGCGGTGGATCTGGAATGGGCCAAGATCGCCGAGGCGCGCGGCGCGCCGCCCCCTCCCCCGGAGCCGTTGCTACCGCTGCTCACCGCCAGCGATCCCGAGCAACGGCTCAAAGGCGGCGAGGAGTCATTCAAGGAGATCAACTGCCTACCGTTCGCGCCGACGCGCGACAACCCGTATTCGGGAGCGGGCATTTTGAACTTCGTCTTCGGCGAGATGTGGCTGCGACCCGGCTTGGGAATGAAGGAACGCCGTCTTATTACCGTCGCCTGCGTCGCCTTCCAGGATGCCGAAATCCCGATCGTGTCCCATGTTTACGCGGCACTCAAGAGTGGCGACGTCTCGTTCGAGGAGATGGACGAACTCGCCCTGCAGTTCGCCGCGTACTACGGCTGCGCCAAGGCCGACTACCTCAACCAAGTGATCGCCGAACAGAAACAACGGGTAACGGCCGAGCTGATCAAGGGCGCCTGAACCGCGAGTGCGGCATGCTGGCGGTATGCATGTCATCAATGGAGTCCGTGACCCGGCTGCAAGCTTTCCCCTGGACACCGCCGCCGACGACGCCGGCGAGCGCCGGCAGGCCAACCGCGCCGTCGCCGTCAGCGCCGTCGGGCTGGCGCTGACCGGACTGGTCGAGTTGGTCATCGCGCTGCTGTCCGGCTCGGTGGCGCTGCTGGGCGATGCGCTGCACAATCTGTCGGACGTCTCCACCAGCGCCCTGGTGTTCATCGGCTTCCGCGCCTCGCGCAAACTGCCCACCGAGCGGTACCCCTACGGCTACGAACGCGCCGAAGACCTCGCCGGAATCGGTGTGGCCCTGGTGATCTGGGGCAGCGCCGTCGTCGCCGGCTTCGAGAGCGTCACCAAGCTGCTTCGACACGGTGGCACCGGTTACGTGGGCTGGGGCATCGGCGCGGCGGTCGTGGGCGTGGTCGGCAACCAGCTGGTGGCCCGCTACAAACTGGTGGTGGGCAGGCGAATTCGCTCGGCGACCATGGTGGCCGACGCCAAGCATTCCTGGCTGGACGCGTTGTCGTCGGCAGGCGCGGTGCTCGGACTGGTGGGCGTGGCGCTGGGCTGGGGCTGGGCCGACGCGGTCGCCGGGATCGTCGTCACCGGGTTCATCTGCCATGTCGGCTGGGAGGTGACCGCCGATATCGCGCATCGCCTGCTCGACTGCGTGGACCCCGACGTCATCACCACCGCCGAGGCCGTCGCCGCCTCAGTCCCCGGCGTCACGCACGCGCACGCGCGGGCCAGGTGGACCGGGCGGACCCTGCGCGTCGAGGTGGAAGGCTTTTTGAACGCCGACACTCCGCTGGCGGCCGCCGACCAGATCGGCCGCAGCGTCGCCGCGGCGCTGGCGCCTCGGATTCCGGAGATGCAGAGCTTCACCTGGACGGCGCGGGCCGCCTAGGTGGCCGGACGTCAGCCGCGACGGAACCGCTCCCGCAGCTGCGGGTCGTTCTCCCACCAGAGCGCCGAGGGCGCAGCGCCTTCAGTCTCGGCGTCCTCGGCGCTGTGCGCCTTCGCCTCGGCCTCGTCCAACTCGGCGTCGACGGCGACCGCGTGTGCCCTCTCGTCGCGGGACATCGCGCGCATCAGCAGCAGCACAAACGGCCACCCCACCAGATCCCCGAGGATCCACAGGACGCCGGCGCCGATCGTCTGGTCGAGACGCGGGTCGGGACCCCAAGACCGTTGTAGCCCTGCATAATACGCCGCACCGATCAACGAGCCCTGCCAGACGACCAGTCCCAGAACGCCGTCACCGAGCGCCTCGGCGACGGTGATCAACAGCGAGATCGACTGCGGATACCTGCGCGGCACGGGGTCTTCCTGCAGCCGGGCATAGAAGTAGCCAAAGCCTGTAGCCACCAACAAGATTCGCGTGGGCGCACCGACCCACTCGTCCCGCAGGGCCGCGGTGTACCACGGCGTCAAGTACAGCAACCAGGGCGTGGCGAGCATCGCCATCGACGTGGTGGCCGGATGCGCGAGCGCGCGCGCGAACCGGGTGGCCAACAGCCGATCGATGCGGTCGCGGCCCGCCGGCCCAAGGGCGTCGCGAAAAACGGTGACCGGCTTGGCCTGTGCGATGAAGAACGGCACGACGTAGAGCAGTAACAACACCTGCAGCGCGCGCACCCAGAACAGGACGTAGGCATAGGCACCGAGGGCGCTGATCGTGGCCAGCAGCCACACCAGCATGCCGACACCGAAGCACGCGGCGTTCGCGGCACGCACCGCACTTTCGGTGTCGCGACCGCGCCGGTAGCACCAGGCGTATCCCGCGGTGAGCACCGCGACAAAAGCCGCGGGGACGAGGTCGAAATGCCAGGTCTGAACGGCCGCGTCCCATGTCAGCGGTCCGGGATCGACGCGCACGGCCACCAGCCTATTGCGGCCCGGATTGATTCAGTTGCCTGCGGCGCCGTCCGGCTTCGGACCGCGGTCCTCGCCGGTGATGTACTTCGGGCAGTAATGGGCGGCCGAGAGGTAGGTGAACTTGGCCGCGGCGGCGCCCTGGAAGGCCGGATTCTGGTTGCGCAGGTCCGTCACGATCTTCGCGTCGGACTGGCCGTCGTCGAGCAGTTCGCACACCGACTTGCCGATGGTGATCGCGTTGCCGCCGTCCTGATACGTGATACCGGCGTCGCGGAGGTCTTTGAGGAAGTCCTGATCGTTGTCGACGTCCGCGTGCGCGGGCACAGCCAGGACGATCGTGGTTGCGAGGCCGGTCAGCCCAAGGAGAAATCGCATAACGCAGTGATTGTCGCAAAGCCGCCCGTAATCGGCATCTCGGGCGCTACGAGCCGTTCGGCGCGCTCGGCGTGATGACGCTCGGGCAGTACGTGGTGGCGGCGATCGCCGCGAACTGGTTGGCCTTGTCCTGGCTCAGTGCGGTGTTCTTGGACAACAGCGTCTTGACCACGTCGGGCATCGGCGTGCCCTGACCGACGGTGTCGCACACCCATCTGCCCGCACCCACGGCCTTGCCCGGGTCGGCGAACGTGATGCCTGCCGCCTTCAGCGAAGCGATGAACGAGTCGTCGGTGCTGTCGGCATGCGCCGGTGCGGCCATGCCTATCGCGACGGCCAGACCACACAGCGTGAGCAGTGGCTTCATGACTGACGAATTCTCCCAGAGCGGTCCACTTGCCCGCACCGTTTTGAGCGGCGGATATGGGCAACGACGTCAACCCATGGTTGACTCCAACGGGTGCGTCAACTTAGGGTTGACGATATGTCCGAGCCTGTCCGCATCGCCTATCCGATCCGCCTCGACGAGTTGATCAACGCCATCAAGGCGACCCGCCCGGATGTACTGGATCAACTCGCCGACGCCGTCTTGGCCGCCGAGCATCTCGGCGAGATCGCCGACCATTTGATCGGCCACTTCGTCGACCAGGCCCGCCGCTCCGGAGCGTCCTGGACCGACATCGGCAAGAGCATGGGCGTCACCAAGCAGGCCGCCCAGAAGCGATTCGTGCCCCGCGCCGAGCCCGCCGCCCTTGATCTCGAACAGGGCTTCGCGCGCTTCACCCCGCGGGCTCGCGGCGCGGTCGTGGCCGCCCAGAACGCCGCGCACGAAGCGGGCAACAGCGAGATCACCCCCGACCATCTGCTGCTCGGCGTGCTCAGCGACGCGGCCGCCCTTGCGACGGTGCTACTGCGTCTGCAGAACGTCGACACCGAGGCGCTGCGCGCCGCCGCGACCGAGTCGATCGCCGCGCTACGCGTGAATGCCGAACCGCCACAGCTCATTCCATTCAGCGGGCCGGCGCGCAAGGCGCTAGAGCTGGCCGTGCGCGAGGCACTTCGGCTGGGCCACAACTACGTCGGCACCGAGCACCAACTGCTGGCGCTGCTGGAGCTCGAGGGCGGGGACGGCCCGCTGCACCTTGGCGGAGTCGACAAAGACCGGGTCGAGGCGGATCTGCTCACGGCGCTGCAATCCCTCGCCGGCGGCGAAAGCGCCGCCCGCGAGGGCTGATCAGTGCGGCCGACCGCTCCCTTCCGCATCAGCGCGTGTGCGATCATGCGAAGGTCCCCCACAACGGCGTCAAGGAGGCACGACATGGCGAAGATGCACCGCTGGCTGCTGGTGGTGTGCGCCTTTCTAGTTGCCGTCGCCGGCGTCACCGCTGCCGGCATCGCCGCGATTCCGATGCCGCGCGCATGGGCCGGTGACGCGCCGATCGGCCACATCGGTGACACGCTTCGGGTGGACAACGGCACGTTCATCGCCGACGTCACCGTGAGTGGTGTGGCGCCCTGCGACCCGCCGCCGGGATTCGGCTACACCCGCGAAGGCACCTTCAGAGGCTTCCCGGGGAGCACCGTCGACCGCGCGGACGTGACGGTCCGTGCGATCCGCGTGCCCAATCCGTACATCATGGCGACCGTCCTGAGTTTCAACGGAGTGACCCCGACCGCCGACGCCTATAAGCCGCGAGCCTCCGACGCACCCGACGCGCTGGACAACGTGCTCGTCAACGCCCCGAACGGGGCGATCGTGCGCGGCGGCGTGTACTGGGACGCCTACCGCGATCCCGTCTCCGCCGTCGTCCTGCTGGACAAGAAGACGGGTTACCACCTCGCGCAGTGGAACCTCTGACAGGAGCGTTTGAGGTTGCGTCGGCCGATTCCGGTGACGCCGTAGAGCTGGCCGCCGTTGCGGCACAGACCTTTCCGCTGGCATGTCCGCCCGCCGCGAGCCCGGACAACATCACGTCGTTCATCGAGGCCAACCTGTCGGCCGACCGATTCGACGAGTATCTCAAGGATCCGGATCGCGCCCTGCTCACCGCCCGCCACGACGGCCGAATCATCGGTTACGCCATGCTGGTTCGTGGCGCGGGCGCCGATGCCGCCGAGCTGTCCAAGATCTACGTGCTGCCCGAGTACCACGGCGTCGGGGCGTCGACCGCGCTGATGGGCCTCGCGCTGGCCACCGCCGGCGACTGGGGCGCGCGGCGCGTGTGGTTGGGCGTCAACCAGGAAAACCAACGCGCACAACGATTTTACCTCAAGAGCGGGTTCACCATCGCGGGCAACAGGACGTTTCAGCTGGGCACCGACGTCGAGAGCGACTACGTCATGATCCGCGAACTGGGTCCGCCGCGGCGGTGAGCGCCAGGAGCCGAGAAGTGGCCCGCAGATACTTCTTTCGGTATCCCCCGGCCAGCATCTCCTCGCTGAAGATGGTGTCCAGCTTGGCGCCCGAGGCCACCACCGGAATCCCCGCGTCATAAAGCCGATCGGTCAGCGACACCAGCCGCAGGGCGACGTTCTGATCGTCGATGCCGTGCACTCCGGTCAAAAACACCGCGCTGACCCCCTCGATCAGCGTCAGATACCGCGACGGGTGCATCGTGGCCAGGTGCGCACACAGTGCGTCGAAATCGTCGAGCGTCGCGCCGTCGACACGCGCGGCGCGCGCAACCACCTCGTCGTCGGACAGCGGCCGCGGCGCCGGTGGCAGGCCGCGGTGCCGATAGTCGGGCCCCTCGATCCGCACCGTCGTGAAAATGCTTGCCAGCGTGCTGATTTCGCGCAGAAAATCCTGCGCGGCGAAGCGTCCCTCGCCGAGCTGCTCGGGCAGCGTGTTGGAAGTGGCGGCCACCGACACGCCGCGCTCGACCAGCGACGAGAGCAGCCGCGAGATCAGCGTCGTGTTGCCCGGGTCGTCGAGTTCGAATTCGTCGATGCAGACCGCCGTGTAGTTGGCCAGCAGGTCGACGCACTCGACGAAGCCGAACACGCCGGCCAGCTGAGTCAGCTCGCCGAAGGTCGCAAACGCCTTGGGAGCCGGGCCATCCGGTGGCCCACCCGGCCCCTGGCCCGGCAGCTGGTAGTAGGCCGACGCCAGCAGGTGCGTCTTGCCCACGCCGAACCCTCCGTCGAGGTACAACCCGACCCCGGGCAGAATCTCCCGCCGGCCCAACAGCTTTCGCCGTCCGGCGCGCCGCTCGACGGCTTGCCGGCAGAAGTCCTCACACGCCAGCACCGCGGCGGCCTGCGTCGGCTCCGCCGGATCGGGCCGATAGGTCGCGAAGCTCACTTCGGCGAAGGTCGGCGGCGGCCGCAATTGGGCGATCAGCCGTTCCGGCGACACCGTCGGATGCCGATCCACCAGGTGAGCAGGCGTGGCCGAAGCGCCCGCAGAGGTGGACCCGTGCATGCAGGAACTGTAACGGCGTGCTGCAATCAGACCCATGCCCGACTCCGGCGCCGCACTGTCGCTGCTCGCTTCGGTACGCGGACTCGGCGACGACGACCTCGCCGCGCTCTACGGCTACCCCGAGCACGACGGGACGTGGGTGCGGGCGAACTTCATCACCAGCGTCGACGGTGGGGCCACCTCGGGCGGCAGCAGCGGCGCGATGGGCGGCGCGGGCGACCGGTTCGTCTTCAACCTCCTGCGTGAGCTTGCCGACGTCATCGTGGTGGGGGCGGGCACCGTGCGGATCGAGGGTTACTCCGGCGCGCAGGTCGGCGTCGCCCGGCGCCAGCGGCGGCAGGCCCGCGGTCAAAGCGAGGTCCCGCAGCTGGCGATCGTGACCGGATCGGGCCACCTCAACCGCGACATGGCGGTGTTCACCCGCACCGAGGTGCAGCCGCTGGTGCTCACCTGCGCGGCCGCCGCGGAGCAGACGCGCCGCGCGCTCAGCGGCCTGTGCGAGGTGCTCGACTGCTCCGGCCGCGATCCCGAGAAAATCGACCAGGCCGCCCTGCTGGCGGCCCTCCGCGCGCGGGGCATGCGGCGCATCCTCACCGAGGGCGGACCGACGCTGCTGGACTCGCTGATGCAGCGCGACATGCTCGACGAGCTGTGCCTGACGATCGCGCCCTGCCTGGTCGGCGGCCAGGCGCCGCGCATCGCGACCGGCCCGGGCCAGCTGCTCACCCGGATGCGGTGCGCCCACGTCCTGACCGACGACGCCGGCTACCTTTACACCCGCTACGTCAGGGCCTAGCTACTGTGGTCGGCATGAGTCGGCCGTCCACGTGCGCCACGATCCTGGTTGCGCTGACCGCGTTGCTGGCAGGCTGCGTCCCGGGCCTGGCCGCCGATCCGCGGTTCGCCACCAATTCCGGTGCGCGGCCGCAGGGGGCGGCGACCTCGAAGCCGGCGCCCAGCGGCCCGCCCGCGATCGCCGCACCAAAGAACGACCTGGCGTGGCACGACTGCACCTCACGGGTGTTCGCCGACGCGGCGGTCCCCGCCGCCGCGGGCGTCCAGCTGGATTGCGCGACCTACGACGCCGACCTGGATCCGGTCAACGGAGGGGGCGGCAGCCTCAGCATCGGCGTTGTGCGCGCCCGCTCCAACCAGACACCCCAGGACGCCGGGCCGCTGGTGTTCACCACCGGCTCCGATCTGCCGTCCTCGACGCAATTGCCGGTCTGGCTGTCACGGGCGGGCGGCGGCGTGCTCGCCACCCACCCCATCGTGTCCGTCGACCGCCGGGGCATCGGGATGTCGAGCCCCATCGACTGCCGCGACAAATTCGACCGGCAGCAGATGCGCGACCAGTCGCAGTTCCAGAGCGGCGACGACCCGGTGGCCAACCTGTCCGAGGTCTCCAACACCGCCACCACCAACTGTGGCGACGCCGTCGGGATCGGGCCGAACGCGTCCTCCTACGACGACGCGCACGCCGCGTCCGACATCGAGCGGTTGCGCACCGTGTGGGACGTGCCGGCCCTTGCGCTGATCGGCATCGGCAACGGCGCGCAGGTGGCGCTGGCCTACGCGGGCTCGCGGCCGGACAAGGTGGCCCGCTTGATCCTCGACTCGCCGGTTGCGTTGGGCACCAACGCCGAGGCCGCCGCCGAGCAACGCGTCAAGGGCCAGCAGGCCGCCCTCGACGCCTTCGCCGCGCAGTGCATCGCGGTGAACTGCGCGCTCGGTGCGGACCCGAAGGGCGCCGTCAGCGCACTGCTGGCCGACGCCCGCGCGGGCAAGGGGCCCGGTGGCGCGTCGGTTGCCCAGGTGGCCAACGCCATCACCGTCGCGCTCGGCTATCCCGCCGGCGGCCGCGTCAACGCCACCACCAACCTGGCCAACGCGCTCGCGGCCGCCCGCTCCGGCGACGCCAACGCGCTGAACAATTTGATAAACCACGCCAACGCCATCCAGGACTCCGACGGCCAGTTCGTCAACGTGTGCAGCGACGCGGTCAATCGCCCGACGCCGGACCGGGTGCGCGAACTCGTCGTCGCCTGGGGCAAGCTCTACCCCGACTTCGGCACCGTCGCCGCGCTCAGCATGGTCAAGTGCGTGCACTGGCCCACCGGCTCGCCGCCGCCCACACCGAAGACACTCAAGGTCGACGTGCTGCTGCTCGGTGTGCAGAGCGATCCGATCGTCGGGACCGACGGCGTCGCGGCGACCGCGGCCAGCATCATCAACGCCAGCGCCGCCAGCAAGCGGGTCATGTGGCAGGGCATCGGCCACGGCGCCAGCATCTTCTCCGGCTGCGCCGTTCCGCCGCTGATCGGCTACCTCAACAGCGGCAAATTGCCCAACACCGACACGTACTGCCCGGCCTGACGCTGCTTTCCGGCGTCCGTGGGCGCCGGTGTACGGTGCGCTGGTGACGGCAGCTGAATCGACCCGAACGGGCTTGCGTGAGCGGACCCTGGCCGCCTTTGGTCCCCGCACCGGCCCGCTGAGCACACCGACCGTCCTGCGGATGGCGCTGTGGCCGGTGGCCATCATGTCGGTGTTGCACCGCAGCATCATCCTCACCCTCAACGGCAATATCACCGACGACTTCAAACCGGTGTACCGCGCGGTCCTCAACTTCCGGCACGGCTGGGACATCTACAACGAGCACTTCGACTACGTCGACCCGCACTACCTGTATCCACCCGGCGGCACGCTGTTGATGGCGCCATTCGGATACCTGCCCTTCACTCAGTCGCGCTACCTGTTCATCCTGATCAACACCGTGGCCATCTTGATCGCCTGGTACCTGCTGCTGCGGATGTTCAAATTCACGCTGGCTTCGGTGGCCGCGCCCGCCCTGCTGCTGGCCATGTT
Organism: Mycobacterium sp. NGS17; assembly: GCF_059813205.1. Lineage (NCBI taxonomy): Bacteria > Bacillati > Actinomycetota > Actinomycetes > Mycobacteriales > Mycobacteriaceae > Mycobacterium > Mycobacterium sp. NGS17. The sequence continues at coordinate 364,825 of NZ_JCALED010000004.1, forward strand.
CTGCACCGAAAGCGTGACCAGCACCCTGGTGTTCACGAACATCAACGGCTGTGTGCTGCTGGCGGAGGTCCTGTTCTTTCGCTGGCTGCTGGACGGGAGGGTCGGACGCCAATGGTGGGCCGGCTTGGTGATCGGGCTGACGCTCACGCTCAAACCCGTGCTGGGCCCGCTGCTGTTGCTGCCGCTGCTGAATCGGCAGTGGCGGACGCTGGTGCCGGCCATCGCGGTCCCCGTCGTCGTCAATGTGGCCGCATGGCCGTTGGTGAGCGATCCCATGGACTTCGTCACGAAAACGGTGCCCTACTTCCTGGGCACCCGGGACTATTTCAACAGCTCCGTCGAGGGCAACGGCGTGTACTTCGGCCTGCCCACCTGGCTGATCGTGTTCATGCGAATCCTGTTCACGCTGCTGATGATCGGTGCGATGTGGCTGTTGTACCGCTACTACCGCACCCGAGACCCGTTGTTCTGGTTCACCAGCTCCTCGGGTGTGTTGCTGCTGTGGTCGTTCCTGGTGTCGTCGCTGGCCCAGGGCTACTACTCGATGATGCTGTTCCCGTTCTTGATGACGGTGGTGCTGCGGAATTCGCTGATCCGCAACTGGCCGGCGTGGCTCGGGATCTATGGCTTCATGGCGCTGGACGACTGGCTGATCTACAAGTACATGAGATACGGCCGCGCCTTGCATTACCTGAAGATCACCTACGGCTGGTCGCTGCTGCTGATCGTCGCGTTCACCGTGCTGCTCTTCCGCTACCTGGACGCCAGGGCCGAGAACCGGGTGGACGACGGCCTCGATCCCGCGTGGCTGACGCCCGAGCGCGAGCGAGCTAGCGTGGAGGCATGACCTCCCCCGACGTGTCGCAGCCCAAGGTGCAACTGAGCGACGACGAGTGGCGCAAGAAGCTCAGCCCCGAAGAATTTCACGTGCTGCGCCGAGCCGGCACCGAGCGGCCCTTCGTCGGTGAATACACCGACACCAAGACCGAAGGCGTGTACCAGTGCCGGGCCTGCGGCGCCGAATTGTTCCGCAGCACCGAGAAATTCGAATCGCATTGCGGTTGGCCGTCGTTTTTCGACCCGGCCAAATCCGACGCCGTGATTCTGCTGCCCGACCATTCGATGGGCACGACGCGCACCGAGGTGCTGTGCGCAAACTGCCACAGCCACCTGGGGCACGTATTCGCCGGTGAGGGCTATCCGACGCCGACGGATCAGCGCTACTGCATCAACTCGGTGTCGCTGCGGCTGGTGCCGGCGGGCGGCTGAGGGCGGCTGGTTTTTCGTCGCGGCGGCGGTTCTCCCGCCCGCGACATTTAACCAGTTGCGACGACACGCCGAACTCGATCGCAACGCTTTACATCTCGCGGCAACCTCGACGGATGAGTGCGTCGCGCACGCGCCGCACGACGTCTTCGGGTTTGTCCTCGGCGATCACCCGGACGACGATCCAGCCGAGCTCTTCAAGCTTGCGTACCCGCCACTGGTCTCGGGCGTACTGGCGACGGTCGGCGCGGTGATGATCACCGTCATACTCGGCGGCCACTTTGTATCTCTCCCAAGCCATATCGAGCACACCAACCGTTCGCCAGTTCTCGTTCACGGGTATCTGCGTCTCGGGTGCGGGCAGCCCGGCATCGACCAGCAGCAGGCGCAGCCAAGTCTCCTTGGGTGACGCGGCGCCGGGATCGATGAGCGGGAGCGCCGCGCGTAGGCGTCGCAGGCCCCGCGCGCGCGGGTACCGCTTGGCCAGCAGCGACACCTGCTCGACGCCAAACGGCGTCGCGCGCATCAGCGCGTCGAGTCGCGCCACCGCCTCGCCCCTGGGCAGCCGCCTGGCCAGGTCGTAGGCCGTTCTCGCCAAAGTGGTCACCGGCAACCCCGCGATGCGGGTGATCTCGTCCGGCTCAACTCGCTGATTGCGGGTGATCACGCCGGCCGGAGCATGCGGGTTACGCCAGATCAACTCGATGGGTTCGTCGTCGTCGATCCAATTCGAGCCGTGCAACTTCGCCGCGGCCAGTCCGGCGATCACGGCGCGGCGGCCCGACCACAGCCATGCCGCAACACATCGCGTTCGCAATGGCGGTGCGGCGTCGCCTGACAGATAGACGTCGGGATAGATCGCACGGTGCTGGGTTCGCAGCTGATATGGGCTCAGGCTTCCGCGGCGCACAGCCTCGCTGCCTCTGAACACGTCTTCCACGCAATGAAGACGCGCTTGCCCGCTGCGGGGATCCACCAGACTTAAGCCAGCGCGACACGCGTCGGCGTGTCGTCGCAGCGGTGTAAGTGTCGTGACAAGAAGTGGGCGCCGGGCGCCCGTCAGTCCACCCGCGTGGCGTGCACTTCCCAGAACGGGGCGTGCGCCCGGCCGCCCTCGAGCCACGGCTCGATCACGCGGAAGCGCTCCAGCAATTTCTCCGCCTGATCGGCCAGGTCCGGGTTGCGCTGTGCCATCGCCTCGATGGACTCGACGCTGACGTTGACCCGGTAGGTGGTCGTGCCCAGGTAGGTGATCTCCCAGCCGCCGTCGGGAAGCACGTCGCGAAAGTCGTTCTCCGACAACGACCTCAGCATCTTGAAGCCGTTGACGTTGTGTTCACCGAACTCGAACATGTACAGCCGGGCGCCCGGCTTGGTGGCGCGGTGCAGTGCCTGCACATAGGACCTGCGCAGTTCGGCCTCGGTGCTGAAGGTGTGATAAAACGCGCAATCGACCACCGTATCGAACCGGCCGTCGAAACCGTCCAGCTTCGTCGCGTCGGCCAGCTCGAAATTGACCGACACACCGGCCTTTTCGGCGTTCTGCCGAGCCCGCTCGATGGCTCCCGCCGAGCCGTCGATGCCGGTCGCCGAATATCCCTTGGACGCGTAGTAGATCGCGTGGTGGCCCGGACCGGTGCCCGGGTCGAGCACCTCGCCCTTGATCGCGCCCAGCGCGACGAGCTGCTGGACCACCGGCTGCGGGCCGCCGATGTCCCACGGTGTGGCGGCCGGCAGGCCGTGCCGCGTCCGCTGATCGCGGTACATCTCCTCGAAGCGGGTGGGATCGGTCGGATCGAAAGGCGTTGTCATGGCAGGGCGTTCACCAGCTGCTCGACCGCAACCCGGGGGCCGGTGAAGAACGGCGTCTCCTCGCGGGTGTGCCGGCGGGCGTCGGTGGCACGCAGTTCGCGCATCAGGTCGACGATGCGGTGCAGTTCGGGAGCCTCGAAGGCCAGCAGCCATTCGTAGTCGCCGAGCGCGAACGCCGGGACAGTGTTGGCGCGGACGTCCTTGTACTCACGCGCGGCCATGCCGTGTTCGGCGAGCATGCGGCGGCGTTCCTCGTCGGGCAGCAGATACCACTCGTAGGACCGCACAAAGGGATACACGCAGATGTAGGCGCCGGGTTCCTCGCCGGCCAGGAACGCCGGGATGTGGCTCTTGTTGAACTCGGCCGGCCGATGCAACGCCACGCTGCTCCACACCGGCGAACTAACCCGCCCCAGCGCGGTGGTGCGCCGGAAATCGGCGTAGGTGGCCTGCAGCGCCTCGACGCGTTCGGCGTGGGTCCAGATCATGAAGTCGGCGTCGGCGCGCAGGCCCGCGACGTCGTAGAGGCCGCGCACCACGACGCCGCGCTCCTCCTGCTGCTTGAAGAACGTCGACGCCTCATCGATGACGTCGTCGCGCTGGTCACCGAGCTCACCCGGCTCAACGGAGAACACCGAGAACATCAGGTAGCGGATCGTGGAGTTGAGCGAGTCGTAGTCGAGCTTGGCCATGGAACCTATCGTGCCACCTGCGCGTCCAAGTCTCCGATGGCCCTGATCACACGATCGACCGCTCGCCCGGCCGCGCCGACGCAGGCCGGGACGCCGATGCCGTCGAGGTAACTGCCGGCCACCTCGAGCGTCGGCGGCAGGCCGGCGCGCACCTCGGCGACCAGGTCGCCGTGGCCGGGCCCATATTGCGGCATCGCGTCGATCCAGCGCTGGATGCGGACGTCGACGGGGTCGATGGTCAGCCCGAACACCGTGGTCAGGTCGCCCAATGCCCACGTCAGCAGCTCGTCGTCGGACGTGTCGGCCGCTACGCGGTCGCCGAACCGGCCGAACGACAGCCGCAGCAGCTGCGCATCGCCTCGGACGCCCCACTTGCGCGACGACAGCGTGATGGCCTTGGCCCGCAACCGCTCACCGGTGGCCACCAGCACGCCCGAACACTCCGGGAACGCGGTATCGCCCGGCACGGCCAGCGCCATCACCACCGACGAGGCGCTGGTGATGCGCCTGGCCGCGGCGGCGCTGCGCGGGGCGATCCCGGCCAGCAGGCGGGCACACTCCCCCGCCGGCGCGGCCAGGATCACCGCATCGGCGGCCCAGCGAGCGCCGGTGTCGTCGACCACCGACCAGCCGGCGCCGGCGCGCTCGAGCCGCGACACCGCGGCACGCACCCAGCGCGGCCGAGCGCGCGCGGCCAGCTCGTCGATCAGCAGCCGGTAGCCGCCCTCCAGCGACCCGAACACGGGCGCGCCGGAGGCCGGCGGCAGCGCCTGCCGGACGGCGTCGGTCAGGCTGGTGGCGCCGCGGTCCAGTGCGGCCGCCACCGTCGGGGCGGCCGCACGCAGGCCGATGGTGGCCGCCGAGCCCGCATACACCCCGCTCAGCAGGGGATCCACCGAACGGGACACCACCTGGTCGCCGAATCGCTCACCCACCAGGTCGGCGACCGCGGGGTCGCTGCCCGGTTCCCACACCATCGGACGGGCGGGTTCGGCCTCGATGCGGGCCACCGTGGCCGCGTCGACCAGTCCCGCCACCGACGCCGCCGACGACGGGATCCCGACCACGGTGCCCGCCGGCAGCGGGCGCAACCCTTGCCCGCTGTAGACCAGCGGGCGCGCGCCGGTCGAAACCCGCTGGCGCTCGGACAGATTCAGCTCGGCCAGCAGGGCCGGCAGCTCGGGGCGACGCAGCACAAAAGCCTCGGCGCCCAGATCCATCGGCACCCCGCCGACCAGCTCGGTGCGCAGGACCCCGCCGAGCCTGTCTCCCGGATCGACCAGCGTGATCGTCGCGCCGTCGCCGGCGGCCATGCGGAGCCGATAGGCCGCTGTCAGGCCCGAAACTCCGCCCCCCACAACACAATACGAGAGGGGACTCATAGGGAGTGGACCAGCGACACCAGATCGGTCAGCACGCCGGGATCCGTTTCGGGCAACACGCCGTGGCCGAGGTTGAAAACATGACCGGCAGCTCCCGCGTCGATCGCGCGGCGGCCGTCGTCCACGACGGCGCGTGCGGCACGTTCCACCACCGGCCAGCCCGCCAACACCACCACCGGATCGAGGTTGCCCTGCAACGCCGTACCAGGTTGCACGCGGGCGGCCGCGTCGGCCAGCGACGTTCGCCAATCCACGCCCACCACGTTCGCACCGACCGACGACATGGCGCCCAGCAGTTCGGCGGTGCCGACCCCGAAGTGGGTCATCGGCACGCCGTAGTCGGCGAGCGCGGCGAAAACCCGGGCGCTGTGCGGCTGAACGTAGGTGCGGTAATTCGCCAGGGACAGCGCCCCGGCCCACGAGTCGAAGACCTGGATGGCGTCCACCCCGGCCTCCAGCTGCACTCGCAGGAAGCCCACGGTGATGGCGGTCAGCTTCTCCATCAGCGCATGCCAGGTGTCGGGCTCGGAAAGCATCATCGCCTTGGTGCGTGCGTGGTGGCGACTGGGGCCGCCCTCGATCAGATAGGACGCCAAGGTGAACGGCGCACCCGCGAAGCCGATCAGCGGCACGTCGCCAAGCGCGGACACCAGCAGCGACACCGCGTCGGAAATCGGCTGAACACGTTGCCGCTCAAGGGGTTTGATTGCAGTCACGGCGGCGGCGGTGCGCACCGGCGACTCGATGACCGGCCCGACCCCGGCGACGATGTCCAGGTCGATGCCCGCACCGAGCAGCGGCACCACGATGTCGGAGAACAAGATCGCCGCATCGACGTCGTGGCGGCGCACCGGCTGCAGGGTGATCTCGCAGACCAACTCGGCGTCGAAGCAGGCCGACAGCATGTCGGTCTGGGCCCGCAGCGCCCGGTATTCGGGCAGCGAACGGCCGGCCTGGCGCATGAACCACACCGGCACCCGGTTGGGTTTGCGGCCGGTCACGGCCGCGAGATACGGCGACTCGGGAAGGTCGCGGCGAGTACTCATCAGCCTCAATGCTGCCATGGCCGAAGGACACCGGACGCCGCTGCGTACTATCAACGACCGCAACCGTTTGAACGTCAGGAGCATCGGATGCCAGTGAGTCAGCCCCCAGCGAGTTACGCCGAGTTCCCCAGCCTGCGCTGCGAGCTCGGCGAGAACGGCGTGCTGACGCTGGTTCTCGACTCCCCAGGGCTGAATTCGGTGGGGCCGCAGATGCACCGCGACCTCGCCGACATCTGGCCGGTGATCGACCGCGATCCCGCCGTGCGCGCCGTCCTGGTGCGCGGTGAAGGCAAGGCCTTCTCCTCCGGCGGCAGTTTCGACCTGATCGACGAGACCATCAACGACTACGAGGGCCGGCTCCGCATCATGCGCGAAGCCCGCGACCTGGTGCACAACCTGATCAACTGCGACACCCCCGTCGTGTCGGCGATCCGCGGACCGGCGGTGGGCGCGGGTCTGGTGGTGGCCCTGCTCGCCGACATCTCGGTGGCGGGCCGGACCGCGAAGCTGATCGACGGGCACACCAAGCTCGGCGTGGCGGCCGGCGACCACGCGGCGATCTGCTGGCCGCTGCTGGTCGGCATGGCCAAGGCCAAGTACTACCTGCTGACCTGCGAGACGCTGCTGGGCGAGGAAGCCGAGCGGATCGGGCTGGTGTCGGTCTGCGTCGACGATGACGACGTGCTGACCACCGCCACCCGCATCGCCGAAAACCTGGCGCAGGGCGCGCAGAACGCGATCCGGTGGACCAAGCGCAGCCTCAACCACTGGTACCGCATGATGGGCCCCACCTTCGAGACCTCGGTGGGCCTGGAATTCCTCAGTTTCAGCGGTCCGGACGTGCAGGAAGGCCTGGCCGCCCACCGCGAGAAACGCCAGGCGCGTTTCACCCGCTGACCGCGCCTGAGCTGCACATATAGCTTTGGTGGAGACCTGGTAACGGCTTGGTCGCGGCGGGTTTGAAACCCGGCGCGCCTGTCGCGGCGTGTCGGCCAGTAGGTCTACCGTCGATCCCTGTGACCCGTGCCGTGACGACGCAGAACGGTCGGGATGAACAGGAGCGGCGCCAAGTGACCTCATCCGAACCGGCCCCATTCCGCGAAGCGGTAGCGGCGATGAACGCCGTGGTCGTGCGGCCGGAGATCGAGTTGGGTCCCATCCGGCCGCCGCAACGCTTGGCGCCCCACAGCTACGCCCTGGGCGCCGAGGTCAAACATCCCGATCGCGACATCATTCCGGAGCGGTCCGACGGCGATGCCTTCGGACGGCTGATCCTGCTGTACGACCCCGAAGGGGCCGATGCGTGGGACGGCACCATTCGCATGGTCGCCTACATCCAGGCCGACCTTGACCCCAGTGAGGCGGTCGACCCGCTGCTGCCCGAAGTAGCGTGGAGCTGGCTAGTCGAGGCACTGGAGTCACGCATGGAACAAGTCGTCGCCCTGGGCGGCACCGTCACCGCCACCACATCGGTGCGCTACGGAGACATCTCCGGGCCGCCGCGCGCCCACCAGCTCGAGCTGCGCGCGTCCTGGACCGCGACGTCGCCCGCGGTCGGAGGGCATGTCGAGGCGTTCTGCGAGGTATTGGAACACGCGGCGGGCCTGCCACCCGCGGGAGTCACCGACCTGAGCTCGCGGTCACGCGCCTAGCATGGCCGAACCGTCGGCCGACGGGCCGGGCAGCAGCGCGCCCGGCGACGTGGGCGCCGACCCCGCCCCGCTGCCACATCCGGCCGAAGGCGTCCCGCCCGTCTCGGTGAGCGTCCGCGAGATCGAGGCCGCCGCGCAGCGACTGGATCGCGGGCACGGCCCCTTCGCGGTGGACGCCGAGCGGGCCTCGGGCTTTCGCTACTCCAACCGCGCCTACCTGATCCAGATCCGGCGGGCCGGTTCCGGAACGGTGCTGATCGATCCGGTGAGCCACGGCGCCGACCCACTGCAGGCCTTGCGGCCGGTGGCCGAGGTGCTGGGCACCGACGAGTGGATCCTGCACTCCGCCGATCAGGACCTGCCGTGTCTGGCGGAGGTGGGCATGCGGCCGCCGGCGCTGTACGACACCGAACTGGCCGGCCGGCTGGCCGGGTTCGAACGGGTGAACCTGGCGACCATGGTCGAGCGGCTGCTGGGCGTCGGGCTGGCCAAGGGCCACGGCGCGGCCGACTGGTCCAAGCGTCCCCTGCCCGCCGAATGGCTCAACTACGCCGCCCTGGACGTGGAACTGCTGATCGAGCTGCGCGCGGCGATGGCCGGCGTCCTGGCCGAGCAGGGCAAAACCGATTGGGCCGCACAGGAATTCGACTACCTGCGCGACGCGGGTCTGAAGGATCCGGGTGCTACGGTGCGACCGGATCGGTGGCGGCGAACGTCGGGCATCCATCGGGTGCGCGATCAGCGTGGCCTGGCCGCCGTCCGAGAATTGTGGTTGACCCGCGACCGGATCGCGCAGCGCCGCGACATCGCGCCGCGCCGCATCCTGCCCGACTCGGCCATCATCGATGCCGCCCTGGCCAACCCGACGACCATCGAGGAGCTCGTCGCCTTGCCCGTGTTCGGTGGGCGCAACCAGCGGCGCAGCGCCGCGACGTGGCTGGCGGCGCTGGACGAGGCCCGGCGAACCAAGAACCCCCCGGCCGAAAGCGAACCGCCCAATGGGCCGCCGCCGCCGGCGCGGTGGAGCAGGCGCAAGCCGGAGGCCGCCGCCCGGTTGGAGGCCGCCCGCTCGGCGCTGTCGGAGGTCTCCGAGCGGGTCCACGTCCCCACCGAGAATCTGGTGTCGCCGGACCTGGTGCGACGGCTGTGCTGGGACTGGACGCCCGCGCCCGACCCGTTCGACGCCGTCGAGACGTTCCTGCGCGCCGGCCAGGCCCGGCCCTGGCAACGGGAATTGGTGGACCCGGTGCTGGCCCGGGCACTGCAGGCGTCGGAAGGCACCGACAACTAGTCGAGGTGCTCGCGGATCTCGGCCTCGGTGACGCCGCTGCCCAGCGCCGCTACCCAGCCGGTGATGCGACGGGCCACGTCCTGATCGGTCAGCGCCAGCTCCGAGAGCAACTCCCCGCGGGAGGCGTGCTCGTAGAACCGCTGCGGCAGTCCGACGTCGCGGCACGGAACGTCGATCTCGGCGCGGCGCAGGGCGGCCGACACCGCCGAACCCACCCCGCCGTTGACCCCGTTGTCCTCGCAGGTGACGACGAGCTTGTGTTGGGCCGCCAGCTCCAGCACGCTGTCCGAGACCGGCAGCACCCAACGCGGGTCGATGACCGTGACGCCGATCCCCTGGTCCTGCAGTCGCCCGGCCACCGCCAGCGCCATCGGCGCGAAGGCGCCGACACCGATCAGCAGCACGTCGTGGTTGCACCCGCCGGCCGGGACCGCGAGCACGTCGACACCCGAAATGCCCGATCCGCGGCGCTCGACCGCCGGGATGTCCTCGCCCACATCGCCTTTGGGGAAGCGCAGCGCGGTGGGGCCGTCGTCGACGTCGAGTGCCTCACCGAGTTCCTCGCGCAGCCGGGTGGCGTCCCGGGGTGCGGCCACCCGCATACCGGGCACGATGCCCAGCATCGACATGTCCCACATGCCGTTGTGGCTGGCGCCGTCCGCACCGGTGATGCCGGCCCGGTCGAGCACCATGGTGACCGGCAGCTTGTGCAGCGCCACGTCCATCATGATCTGGTCGAAGGCCCGGTTGAGGAACGTCGAATAGATGGCCACCACCGGGTGCATGCCCCCCATGGCCAGGCCGGCGGCCGACGTCATCGCGTGTTGTTCGGCGATGCCGACGTCGAACAAGCGGTCCGGGAACTGCTGCCCGAACGGGGTCAGCCCGGTCGGGCCGGGCATGGCGGCAGTGATGGCCACGATGTCGCGGCGCCTCCTGGCGTAGCCGATGAGGGCGTCGGAGAACGCCGCCGTCCAGCCGGGCCCGGCGACCTTGGTCGCCCGCCCGGTGACCGGGTCGATGACGCCGCAGGAATGCATCTGTTCGGCTTCGTCGTCCTCGGCCGGGGCGAAACCCATCCCCTTGCGGGTCACCACGTGCACGATCACCGGGCGGCCGAAGCCGCGGGCGTGTCGCAGCGCGGCCTCCACCGCGCGTTCGTCGTGCCCGTCGACCGGCCCCACGTACTTCAGACCGAGATCGGTGAACATCAGCTGCGGTGACAACGAGTCCTTGATGCCGGCCTTGACGCTGTGCATGACGCGGTAGGCGATCTTGCCGACCAGCGGCAGCGCGCGCAGGGCGTCGCGGCCCTTCTCCATGGCCTGCTCGTAGGCCGGCTGCAGCCGCAGCGAGGCGAGATGGTCGGCGACCCCGCCGATCGTCGGGGCATAGCTGCGGCCGTTGTCGTTGACCACGATGATGACCGGGCGACCGGAGGCGGCGATGTTGTTCAGCGCCTCCCAGCACATGCCGCCGGTGAGCGCGCCGTCGCCGACCACCGCGACCACATGGCGATTGCGGTGCCCGCTGAGTTCGAACGCCTTGGCCAGGCCGTCGGCGTAGGACAACGACGCGCTGGCGTGGCTGGACTCGACCCAGTCGTGCTCGCTTTCGGCGCGCGACGGATATCCCGACAGCCCGCCCTTCTTGCGCAGGCTCTCGAACTCGAGCGAGCGGCCCGTCAGCATCTTGTGGACATAGGCCTGGTGGCCGGTGTCGAAGATGATCGGATCGTGGGGCGAATCGAACACCCGGTGCAGGGCGAGCGTCAGCTCGACCACGCCCAGATTGGGGCCCAGATGCCCCCCTGTCGCAGCAACCTTGTGAATCAGGAACTCGCGAATCTCGGCGGCCAGTTCGCGAAGTTCGTGTTGGGAAAGGTGCTGCAGATCAGCGGGCCCGCGGATCTGTTCCAGCATCCAGTCAGTCTACGCAGCGCCCGCGACAACAACAGGCGACGTGGCGGGCGCTCACCACTTCTGCGCGGGTCCGAACAGTTCGGCCAGGGCGTCATGAAGTTCGGGATCGGCCAGGATGACGACCTCGTCCCCGGCCTCGAGTTCGGTGTCGCCCCGCACCGGCACGAGGCCGGTGGTGCGCACCACGATGCTCACCCAGATGTCACCGACCTGGTCACCGAGACCCTCGACGGTGGAACGCTCGGCGACAGAACCGGTCGCGACGCTGAAGCGATGGACACCCCGCGGTTCGTCGGCGAGTCGCACACCTATCTGCCAGGGCCGGGTCTCCACGGTGCGCATGGGCAGGTGCAACAGTCTGGCGACGCCAGGCACGGAGCTGCCCTGCACCAGCACCGAGAAGACGACGACGATGATCACGATGCCGTACAGGCGTTCGGCGTCGGCGAGGTGAGCGGCCCGCAGGAACTCGCCCAGCAGGATGGGCACCGCCCCCTTGAGCCCGGCGAAAAGAACGAAGCTGCGCTCGTTTCGGCGCAATCGGACTCCAACCAGGCAGGCGCCCACCGCCAACGGCCGAATCAGCACGGTCAGGGCCACAGCGAGGACGAGCCCCGGCACCCATACCTCGGGATGGCCGAGGACATCGAGGTCGACGGTCAACCCCAGGACGGCGAACGCGACGATTTCCGCCAGACCGGCCAGGGCGGCGTGGAATCGCTGGATCTCCGGCTTGTAGGGGGCGCGGGCGTCGCCGATCACGATGCCGGCGACGAACACGGCCAGAAATCCGGAGCCGTGCGCGAGCGTGGCAATGCCGTACAACATCAGACACGATGCCAGCGTTCGCAGCGAGTAGAGACCTTCACTCGGCAACGCGACGCGGCGCATGAAGACGAGTAGGACACGACCGCCGAGCACCCCGACGGCCAGGCCGACCGCCATTTGCAGAACGAATTGCGTTCCCACGCCGGCGAATCCGGCAGCGCTGAGACCGCCGGCGGCGATCAGGCTGGACATCAGGGAGATGCCGACCGGATCGTTGGCGCCCGACTCGCCCTCCAGGATGGTGCCGCTGCGGCCCCTGATCTCGCGTTTGCCCAGCACAGAGAAGACCACGGCCGGATCGGTCGGAGCCACGGCTGTGGCCACGAGAACCGCGGGAAACCAGCCGATTCCACATACGTAGTGCAGCACCAGTGCCGCGCCCGCCGCGGTGAGGGCGGTGCCCACGACGCCGACCGACAGGATGGGGACGGCCGCTGCGCGGAAGCGCGAAGGCCCGATGTGCATGCCGCCGTCGAACAACACCAACACCAACGCGATGGTGATCACCCGTTCCACGATTCGCTCGGAGGGGGGCTGCACCGCGGGCACAGCGTGCACCGCGACGGCAGCTCCGACGAGCACGAGCAGCGCGACGGGGATCTTGACCCGCTCGGTCAGTCGATTCGCCAGCACCGCGGCCAAACCGACTGCGCTGGAGAACAAAACCAACAGCGCGTAACGAACGGTCTCGTTCACACGCGCACCTTTCGGTCGGTCGACAATGTTTAAGACACCGCCGACCAGACTTCCCGGCACACCGCGACGCAGTCTAGCCGGTGATCAGATCCGCCCGCGCCGTATTGCGGTGACGGCCCGAGCGGCCGTCGAACATCCCTAGCGCGTCAGCAGCGCGACGCATTCGGTGTGATGGGTCAGCGGGAACGCGTCGAACACCCTGATCTTCTCGACGGAGTAGCCGTGGCCGCGGTAGATTCCGATGTCGCGCGCGAAAGATGCTGCCTCACAACCGATGTGCACCACCCGAGGGACGTCCGCGGCGGCCAGCAGATCGATGACCTCGCGCCCGGCGCCCGCCCGCGGCGGATCCAGTACCGCCACGTGGGCGCGCCCCCGCTGCGCCAGCAGCGCGCGGCGCACCGAGTCGGTGACGATGTGCACCTGGGTCAGACCGGCCAGGGTGACGCGGGCGGCCCGGGTCGACGCGCGCGAGGTGTCGACGCTGAGCACGCGTCCGGAGTGCCCGACGGCGTCGCCGAGCACCGCGGCGAAAACGCCTGCGCCGCCGTACAGATCCCACGCGCGCATCCCGCTGCTCAGCTGCGCCCAGTCGGCGACCAGCCGGCTGTAGACGTCCGCCGCGGCGCGGTGCGCCTGCCAAAAGGCGGTCACCGGCACCTGCCAGCTTCGCCCGGCCACGCGTTGCAGCGCCTCGTAGCGACCCTCGATCACTTTGGTCGCGGTCTGCCTGCCCTGCCTGATGGTGCGCACCACGTGGCGCACGCCGTCGTCGTCGACGGCAACGTGCAGCTGGGCTCCCGGCGGCCACCTGGTGTCGGCGATCCCGTCGAGCATGCCCGCGGGCAGCTGGGCGCAACGCAAGTCGGTCACCAATTCCTCGCTGTGGTACCGGTGGAAACCCGCGCGACGGTCGGGGCCCACGCCGAGCCGGACGCGGGTGCGCCACCCGGTCGGCGCGGAATCCAGCGGCTCGGCCTCCCCACTCCAGGCATGCCCGCCGAGGCGCTCGAGCTGATTGGCCACGACTTCGCCCTTGAGTCGGCGGGCCACCTCGGGAGCGGCGAACGCCAGGTCGCAACAGCCGGCGCCGCCAACGCCGGCGATGGGGCACAGCGAGGTGACGCGGCCGTCTGTCGGGTCGACGACCTCGACAACCTCTGCGTGCCAATAAGATCCGCGATCCGCGGTGACCCGGACGCGAACCCGCTCACCGGGCAAGGCATAGCGGACGAACACCACCCGGCCCTCATGGTGCGCGACGCAACTGCCGCCGTTGGCCGGGGCATCGGTGGTCAGGGTCAGCTCCCCGATCGGGGGCGGCCCCGCGCGCGGCGCGCGAGTCGATTCGCGGGTCAATCGAAGATTCCCCGACGAGCGTCACCCGGCGCCACGTGCGGCTGCAAGGTTTTCCGCCGCTCGGACGAACTCAACTGCCACGGAACCGAAGTCACCATGACGCCCGGCATGAACAGCAGGCGGCCCTTGAGTCGAAGGGCGCTCTGGTTGTGCAGAACCTGCTCCCACCAATGGCCCACCACGTACTCGGGAATAAATACCGTCACCACCGTGCGCGGCGACTCTTCCCTGGCCCGCTTGACGTATTCCAGGACGGGACGGGTGACTTCGCGATACGGCGAGGCGATGACCTTGAGCGGGACGCTGATATCGCTTTCCTCCCACTTGTAGACCAGATCGCGGGTTTCCGCGTCGTCGACGCTGACCGTCACTGCCTCCAGCACATCGGGCCGGGTGGCCCTCGCGTAGGCCAGCGCACGCAACGTCGGCAGATGCAGCTTCGACACCAGCACCACGGCGTGGTTTCGACTGGGCAGCACCACGTCTTCCTGGGCGGCGGCCTGCTCCGCCAATTCGCGGTTCACCGTGTTGTAGTGCCGGTGAATCATTTTCATGATCCCGAACAGCAAGCTCATCGCGAACAGGGCGATCCACGCCCCGGCCGCGAACTTGGTCACCAGAACCACCAGCAGCACCGTGCCGGTGGACAGCAAGCCGACCGTGTTGACCACCCGCGAGCGCATCATCTTGCGCCGCGCCCGCGGATCGGTTTCGGTGCGCAGCAGCCGGGTCCAGTGCCGGACCATGCCGATCTGGCTCAGCGTGAACGAAATGAACACGCCGACGATGTACAGCTGGATCAACGCGGTGACCTCACCGCGGAACGCGATGATGGCCAGCAGCGCCGCACCGGACAGGAACAGGATTCCGTTGGAGAACGCCAATCGGTCTCCGCGGGTGTGCAATTGGCGTGGCAGGTAGCTGTGCTGCGCCAGGATCGAGCCAAGCACGGGAAAGCCGTTGAACGCCGTGTTGGCCGCCAACACCAGGATGAGGGCGGTCACCGTCGCGATCAGCAGGAAGCCGATGTGGAAGCTGCCGAACACCGCTTGCGCCAACTGAGTGACCAGGGTCTTCTGATAGTAGTCCGCAGGCGCGCCGGTGAGCTGTCTCGCGGGATCCTCGACGAGCTTGACCCCGATCTTCTCGGCCAGCACGATGATGCCCATCAGCAGGGTCACCGCGATGCCCCCAAGCATCAGCAGCGTCGTCGCGGCGTTGCGCGACTTGGGTTTCTGAAACGCCGGCACCCCGTTGCTGATCGCCTCGACACCGGTCAGCGCCGCGCAGCCCGACGAGAACGACCGCGCCACCAGGAACGCCAACGCGAAGCCGACGACCTGGCCGTGCTCGGCATGCATTTCGAAACCCGCCGATTCGGCGCGTAGCGGATTGCCCAGCACGAAGATCCGGAACAGGCCCCAGCCGATCATGACGAGGACTCCGACGATGAACGCGTACGTCGGGATGGCGAACGCGAGCCCGGACTCGCGCACGCCACGCAGGTTCAGCGCCATCACCAACAGGATGGAGACCACGCAGAAGAACACCTTGTGCTGAGCCACGATCGGGATGGCCGACCCGATGTTCGCCATCGCGGACGCCGTCGAGACCGCAACGGTCAGAACGTAATCCACCATCAGCGCGCTGGCGACCACGAGGCCGGCGGTGTCGCCGAGGTTGGTGGTGACCACCTCGTAGTCGCCGCCGCCGGACGGGTAGGCATGGACGTTCTGCCGGTAGCTGGCCACCACCACCAGCATCACCGCGGCCACCGCGAGCCCGATCCACGGCGTCAGCGCGTACGCCGTCACTCCGGCCACCGACAGCATCAGGAAGACCTCCTCGGGCGCATACGCGACCGAGGACAGCGCGTCGGAGGCGAACACCGGCAAGGCGATCCGCTTGGGCAGCAGCGTGTGACTCAGCCGGTCGCTGCGAAACGGCCGACCGATAAGCAACCGACGGGTGGCGGTTGAAAATTTGGACACGAGAGCCAAGGGTAAGCCCCGGCGGGTTTGGCGGTAGCGTTCGTAGGAGAATGTTTGCCGACCGAATCGGCTGGCCGACGTGGGTTGCCGATGAGGGGCGCAGGACGCGGTCGAGAGGACTTCAAGTTGCGAGTAGTGGTGATGGGCTGCGGGCGGGTCGGCTCCTCGGTCGCCGACGGGCTCTCGCGGATCGGTCACGACGTCGCCGTCATCGACCGTGACAGCACCGCCTTCAACCGGCTCAGCCCCGAATACGCCGGCGAGCGGGTGCTGGGACAGGGATTCGACCGCGATGTCCTGCTGAGGGCACGTATCGAGGAAGCGGACGCGTTCGCCGCGGTGTCGTCCGGCGACAACTCCAACATCATCTCGGCGCGGCTGGCCCGCGAGACGTTCGGCGTCAAGCGGGTCGTGGCGCGCATCTACGACGCCAAGCGCGCCGAGGTCTACGAGCGGCTGGGCATTCCCACCATCGCGACCGTGCCCTGGACCACCGACCGCCTGCTCAACGCGTTGCTGCGTGAGTCCGAGACGGCCAAGTGGCGCGATCCCACCGGCACCGTCGCCGTGTCCGAGGTCGTCCTGCACGAGGACTGGATCGGGCATCGCGTCACCGACCTCGAGCAGGCCACCGGCGCCCGGGTCGCGTTCCTGATCCGCTTCGGGGCCGGGGTGTTGCCGGAGCCCAAATCGGTTATCCAATCCGGCGACCAGGTGTACGTCGCCGCGATCTCCGGTCGCGCCGCCGAGGCGGTCGCCATCGCCGCGCTACCACCCAGCGAAGACTTGTGATGGATTCCAACGAGCGGCTTGAGGAGCGGCGCACATGAAGGTAGCTGTCGCCGGCGCCGGCGCGGTTGGCCGCTCGGTCACCCGCGAACTCATCGGCAACGGCCACGATGTGACGCTGATCGAACGTAATCCCGATCACGTCGACGTCGACGCCATCCCGGCCGCGCACTGGCGCCTGGGTGACGCCTGCGAACTGAGCCTGCTCGAGTCGGTGCGCCTGCACGAGTTCGACGTGGTGGTCGCCGCGACCGGCGACGACAAGGCCAACGTGGTGCTGAGCCTGTTGGCCAAAACCGAGTTCGCGGTACCGCGGGTGGTGGCCCGGGTCAACGATCCCCGCAACGAATGGTTGTTCACCGACGCCTGGGGGGTCGACGTGGCCGTGTCGACGCCGCGCATGCTGGCCTCGCTGATCGAAGAGGCCGTCGCCGTCGGTGATCTGGTGCGGCTGATGGAATTCCGCAGGGGCCAGGCCAACCTCGTCGAGATCACGCTGCCCGACGACACGCCGTGGGGCGGCAAGCCCGTGCGCAAACTGCAGCTGCCGCGGGACACCTCGCTGGTGACCATCCTGCGCGGCCCCCGGGTGATCGTTCCCGAGGAGGACGAGCCGCTGGAGGGCGGTGACGAGCTGCTGTTCGTGGCCGTCGCCGAGGCCGAAGAAGACCTGCAGAAGCTGCTACTGGGCAGCCATAGCCCGGCCGGCGAGTAGTCAGTCGGTGACGGCGCCGGGTTCGATGTCGACCGCGGGAACACCGGCAGCGGCGATCGCCCGCTGCGCCGACTTGATCGCGGCATAGGTGGCCAACGCGGCCAGCACGGTCAGCGGCCAGCCCATCGCGATCCGCGCCACCGCCAGCCAGCCGGTCCGATCGGCGTCGTAGAGCAGACCCTGAACGACGAACCGGGCGGCGAACACCAGCACCCAGCCCACCGAGGCGATGTCGAACGCATAGACGGCCCGGGGGACGTCGCGCCAGCCGTCGCCCCGCCCGGTGGCCCAACTCCACGCATAGCCGACGGCGGGCCGGCGGATCAGCACCGACGCCGCGACGACCACCGCCCACACCAACGACATCCAGATGCCCAGCAGGAAGTAGCCCTTGGACTCCCCCAGCACGTAGGCGATCAGCGCGCACAGCGCGACGCCGAAGAAACCGGACAAGGCCGGCTGTGCGGATTCGCGGCGAATCAGGCGCCACATCAGAATCAATGCGGCCACCCCCAGCGCGGCCACGATCGCGGGAACCAAACCGGAAACGCTCGAGACGATGACGAACACCACCACCGGCAGCGACGAATAGATGACGCCGCTGATCCCGCCTGCCTGAGCCAGCAGGCGTTCCGGGTCGATGCGGTTACTGGTCATGCTTTCCGACGCGGCCGGCTCCGGCGGGGTCGTCCCCAGATCTTCGGGGTCGGTCACCGCTGAATTTCGTAGTGCGGGTTGTAGATCGCCTTCGTTCCGTTCTCCAGCTTGCCGAGGCGACCACGCACTCGCAGCGTGCGGCCCGAGTCGATGCCCGGTATGCGACGCTGTCCCAGCCATACCAGCGTGACGGTGTCGCTGCCGTCGAACAGTTCGGCGCGTACCCCGCCGGAGCAGGCCCTGCCGTTGCACTCGACGCTACGCAGGGTGCCCACCATCGTGACCTCCTGGCCACGCTGACAATCGATCGCGCGTTGCGCGCCGGTGCTTGCGACCTCGTCGGAGAGTTCCTCCGAGTCGAGTTGTTCCGGATCCTCCGTCAACCGACGGGTGAGTCGGCGCAGATACCCTTGGGCCCCCATGGCCACTCCTGACAAATGCTGATAAGCCTCGACGCTTCCATTTATGCCAACGGACACCGTAGACCTCTTGGTTCCCCAGCGCCAACTGACTCAAACGTCGTGTTGGAGTGCGGTTGAACGGCGGGGCACTATCTATAAGGTGGTGGTCGATCTGCGCGGTGTCACGACGGTGTTGTTGCCCGGCACCGGCTCCGACGACGACTACGTTCACCGGGCTTTTTTCCGCCCCTTGTCCCAGGTCGGCGCGCTGTTGGTAACCCCGGCGCCACGGCCGGACCGGTTGATCGAGGGCTACCTGACGGCGCTGGACGACGTCGCTCGCACAGGGCCGATCGCGGTGGGTGGGGTCTCCATCGGCGCCGCGGTGGCGGCCGCCTGGGCGCTGGCCAATGCCGATCGGTCGGTCGCGGTGGTGGCCGCACTGCCGGCCTGGGCCGGCGCGCCCGGGTCCGCGCCGGCGGCACTTGCGGCGCGGTATTCGGCGTCGCAGTTGCGCGCCGACGGGCTGGCGGCGACCACGACCCAGATGCGGGCGTCCAGCCCCCCGTGGCTGGCCGACGAGCTCACCCGGTCGTGGGGCGCGCAGTGGCCGCATCTGCCCGACGCCATGGAAGAGGCTGCGGCGTACGTCGCGCCGAGCAGTGACGAGCTGGCCGCGCTGGCCGTGCCGCTGGGTGTCGCCGCCGCGGTCGACGATCCGATCCACCCGCTGCAGGCCGGCCTCGACTGGGTCGCGGCGGCCCCGCGCGCGGCGCTGCGGACGGTGACGCTGGATCAGATCGGGGTCGATCCCGCCGCCCTGGGCGCGGCGTGTCTGGCCGCGCTGGCCGAGCTCTAGCCCGATGGTGGCGACCCGCAGCGCCCGGCTAAGCCGCGCTCGCGATCGCCACGTAGCCGGCTCAGCCCCCGGTGGTGGTGCGCAGCTGTTGCATAGCGGACCCGTCGACGCTGCGGCGTGCGGCCGGGTCGGTGGGCGGTGCCTGCTGCCCTTGCGCCTGTTGGGCGTCGACCTGCTGTGCAGCCTGTTGCGCAGCGGCCGCTTCGCGCAGCTGCTGGGCCATCGGCTCGGGCAGCTGCACGGCCAGCGGTGTCCGCACCGGCAGCGGCGTATCACCGCGCCGAACCACGGTGTCCGCCAAGGCCGCTCGCGCCTCCTGCTCCAGGGCTTCCATCGTCTCCTGGGAGCCGTTGATGACGCAGCGGATCATCCAGCGGTAGCCGTCGACGCCGATGAAGCGCACCACGCCGGCTGCGGTGCCCACGACTTCGCGTCCCCACGGCCCGTCCTTGATGCTGACTTGGGCCGAGTCGTTGCGCAGCGATTCGGCGAGCTCGCCGGCCACTTCACGCCACAGGCCAGCGGTCTTGGGCGCCGCGTAGGCGGCGATGGTGAAACGCCCGTTCGCCGTGACGACCCAGACTGCGCTCGGCACACCGGTTTCGGTCAGCTCGACCTGCAGCTGGCCGGCCTCCGGCATGGGGATCAGCACCGAGCCCAGGTCGAGCCGGGCCAGCTCGGCGACCGCGGGATCGTCGAAGTCCTCGATGTCGAACGGGCCCTCGAGCTCTTCGGGGGACGGTTCGTCGGCGTCGCCGGCAGCGACGTGGTCCGCCACCGGTGTGTCGGCGCCGGAGGCGTCCTCGTCTTTGGGTGTGCGTTTACCGAATGCCATCACAAACTCGCATGTCCGCCGGAGGAACCGTGACCACCGTCGCCACGGGATGTTTCGGCCAGCCCGGCCTCGTCGAACGACGAGACCTCGACCAGCTCCACTAATTCGACCCGCTGCACCAACAACTGGGCGATGCGGTCGCCGCGGTGCACCACGATCGGCTCGCTCGGGTCCAAGTTGATCAGCGCAACCTTGACCTCGCCGCGATACCCCGCGTCGATGGTGCCGGGGCTGTTGACGATCGAAAGTCCAACTCGCGCAGCCAGTCCCGACCGTGGGTGCACCAAGCCGACCATGCCGAACGGGATGGCCACCGCGACCCCCGTGCGCACCAGGGCGCGCCGCCCGGGCTCCAGTTTGACGTCTTCGGCGCTGTAGAGATCGATGCCGGCGTCGCCCTCGTGGGCGCGGACGGGCAGCGGAAGCTCTCGGTCAAGACGGACGATGGCCAGACTGGTCGACACGGGGCCAAAGACTACCCTTGACTGCGTGTCCGAGACGCGCGTCGCGCCGCACAACGTGCGGTATCGCGAACGATTGTGGGTTCCCTGGTGGTGGTGGCCGCCGGCCTTCGCGCTGGCGGGCATCGTCGCTTTCGAGTTCAACATGGGTGTCACCCGCCAGTCGGTCTGGTGGCCGTACGCGGCGTTGTTCGCGGTGGCGGCCGCGGCACTGCTGTGGCTGGGCCGCATCGAGATCCGGGTGACCGAAGACCCGGCGGCGCCTGGCGAAGTGCAGCTGTGGGCCGGCCCGGCGCATCTGCCGGTCACCGTGATCTCCCGATCCGCCGAGATAGCGCCCTCGGCCAAGTCCGCCGCGTTGGGCCGCCAACTCGACCCGGCGGCGTACGTCCTACACAGGGCATGGGTGGGGCCGATGATCCTGGCGGTACTCGACGATCCGGACGATCCGACGCCGTACTGGCTGGTGAGTTGCCGTCACCCGGAACGGGTGCTGTCGGCCCTGACACGGTGAGCGCAGCGATCAGGCCGCGCAGTCGGTACAGATCATCACGCCGTTCTTCTCGCTGGCCAGCCGACTGCGGTGTTGCACCAGGAAGCAACTCGAGCAGGTGAACTCGTCCGCCTGCTTGGGAACGACGCGCACCGACAGTTCTTCCCCGGAAAGGTCGGCACCCGGCAGTTCGAAGTTCTCAGCTGATTCAGATTCGTCGACATCGACGACGGCCGAAGCCGCCTCGTTCCGTCGCGCTTTGAGCTCCTCCAGCGAATCCTCCGAAACGTCGTCGGTCTCGGTGCGCCGTGGAGCGTCATAGTCGGTAGGCATTGCCCTGTCCCCTCACATGCCCTCGTTGTCCAAGCATCGCTTTGTACCAGCGTCGAACGCATCCACCAAATGATTCGTGCCCGTATCGCGACCCATTAAGGTGTGATTTACGTCACACAGCCATTTTTACCCTTGCGCTCGTCTCTGAACAGTGGGTTTAGCGTGCGGTTAGAGTGCAGCTGTGGTCACGCAAATCACCGAGGGTACAGCGTTTGACAAGCACGGTCGGCCCTTCCGGCGCCGCAACCCCCGGCCCGCCATCGT
Source organism: Mycobacterium sp. NGS17 (assembly GCF_059813205.1). NCBI lineage: Bacteria > Bacillati > Actinomycetota > Actinomycetes > Mycobacteriales > Mycobacteriaceae > Mycobacterium > Mycobacterium sp. NGS17. The sequence goes on from NZ_JCALED010000004.1 coordinate 386,569, forward strand.
CGCGACCATAGTTCTCGCAGTGGCCACCGCCGTGATCTGGACGATCGCGCTGACGCGACCCGCCAAGGTGCACGAGGCCGCGGTGTGCAACCCGCCACCCCAGTCGGCCGGGTCGGCGCCGGCGCAGCTCGGTGAGCAGGTGTCGCGCAGCGCCATGATGGACGTCACTCCCGCCAAGCTCGCGGACACCAAGGTTCGCGTCCTCAACGCCAGCGGCCGCGGCGGCCAGGCCGGCGACGTCGCGGGCGCCATGAAGGACCTCGGCTTCGCGCAACCGACCGCCGCCAACGACCCCCTTTATGCGGGCACCAGACTCGCCTGTCAGGGCCAAATCCGTTTCGGCACCGCCGGACAGGCCACCGCGGCCGCCGTGTGGCTGGTGGCGCCGTGCACCGAACTGTTCAACGACAACCGCGCCGACGACTCGGTCGACCTGTCCCTGGGCACCGACTTCTCCGCGTTGGCCCACAACGACGACATCGACGCGGTGCTCGCCACCCTGCGTCCCGGCGCCACCGAGCCCTCAGATCCCGCGCTGCTGGCCAAGATTCACGCCAACAGCTGCTGACGCGGGCGGTCAATCCAAGATCGGATCCAGGCCGTCGAAGCGCCGCAGCACGGACAGCAGTTCCTCCGCGATTCCGGGCGCGGCGGCCAGCGCCAGGCCGGCCCCGGCTACGCCGGGCGCGGGCAGCACCACCCGGGCCCCCGCCTCCGACGCGATCAACGCACCCGCCGCGCGATCCCACACCTGCAGACCGTGCTCGTAGAAGGCGTCGAGCCGGCCCGACGCGACCATGCACAGATCCAGTGCCGCCGAGCCGATCCGGCGAACATCGCGGACCACCGGCAGCATGCGCGCCAACAGCGCGGCCTGCGCCGCGCGGCGCTGCCGCGAATAGCCGAAACCGGTGCCCAGCAACGCCATTGACAAATCGTCGACGGCCGAGCACCGCAGCGCCTGCGTCCCCTCGCCGTCGGTGACGTGCGCACCCAGGCCCACCGCCGCCGAGTACACCCGGTGCGCGACGACGTCGGCGACCGCCCCGGCCACCGACTCGCCGTCGACCTGTGCGCCGACCGACACGGCGTAGGCGGGGATGCCGTAGACGAAATTCACTGTGCCATCGATGGGATCGAGCACCCAGGTGACCGAACCGGCCGGCGCGCCCGCCGGATCAGCAGGACCGCCGCCCTCCTCGCCGAGAATGGGGTCTCCGGGCCGCAATTCGGCCAGCCGGTCGCGCAACAGCCGTTCGGTTTCCGTGTCGACGACGGTCACCGGATCGGTCGGGGTGCTCTTCGACCGCACGGCGCCGCTGCCGTCACTGCCCGCATCGGCGCCGAAAACCTCTGCCCGCCGACGCCTCACGAACGCGGCGGCCTCCGCGGCCAACGTTTCGGCGACCGACCGCAGCCTCGCGAGCTCGTCATCGGAAGGGGTCACCGGTCTATCGGATCACAGTCGCCCCACTCGCGCAGACGCCACGGGCCGCGCCGTCGCGGCGTTAAGGTGAGCGGACAGCCCAGTGACGTCGAGGAGATTCGATGACCAGCACCGACTCGATCACGGATACGCCCGGCGCCGCCGCCGGCGACGGCAGGCCACAGCGTCGCGGATTCGGTATCGACGTCGGCGGCAGCGGCATCAAGGGCGGCATCGTCGACATGGACACCGGGCAGTTGATCGGCGAGCGGGTCAAGCTGCTGACCCCGCAGCCCGCCACACCCTCGGCGGTGGCCAAGACGATCGCCGAGGTGGTCAACGCTTTCGGGTGGACCGGCCCCCTGGGCGTGACCTATCCCGGAGTCGTCACACACGGCATCGTGCAGACGGCGGCCAACGTGGACAAGGCATGGATCGGCAGCAACGCGCGCGACATCATCAGCGCCGAGCTGAACGGTCAGGACGTCGTCGTCCTCAACGACGCCGACGCGGCCGGGCTGGCCGAGGAGCATTACGGTGCGGGCAAAGGGCAGTCGGGCCTCGTGGTACTGCTCACCTTCGGCACCGGGATCGGCTCCGCGGTGATTCATAACGGGACGCTGATCCCCAACACCGAGTTCGGCCATCTCGAGGTCGGCGGCAAGGAGGCCGAACAGCGGGCGGCGTCCTCGGTGAAGGAGAAGAACGACTGGTCCTACAAAAAGTGGGCCAAGCAGGTCACCAAAGTGCTGGTGAGCATCGAGAACGCGGTGTGGCCGGATCTGTTCATCGCGGGCGGCGGGATCAGCCGCAAGGCCGACAAATGGGTGCCGCTGCTGACCAACCGCACCCCGGTGGTCGCCGCGGCCCTGCTCAACACCGCCGGGATCGTCGGCGCGGCGATGGCCGCCACCTCGGACGTCACCCACTGATTTCGCCCGGCAGAGCCGCAGTACCGCGCACTGTCGTTACAATGGTGCTCGGCGAACGCCCAACCGAATAGCGTGCGACTACTCACGCTGATACCAACGCCGACATCGACATAGCAGACACTTTCGGTTAACCATGCCCAATACCCACCGAAGGTGAGCCCAAACGAAGGGGTGTAAGTGGCAGCGACGAAAGCAAGCCCGGCGACGGACGGGCCGGTGAAACGCACCGCCACGAAGTCTCCGTCGTCCCCCGCCAAGCGACCGGCGGCCAAGGCTGCCAACGGCTCGGCGCCCGCCAAGCGGGCCGCCAAATCAGCGTCGCCGTCCACCAAATCCAAGGCCGAAGCGGCCGCCGACTCCAAGACCCGCGCCGCGGCCAAGGGCGACGCCAAGGCGCCGTCGGCGCGCGGAAGCAAAGGCGCCAAGGCCGCGCCGGCGGATCCCGACGCCCTCGATTCCGACGGCGCCGTCGAGGATCTCGACAACGAACCCGATCTCGAGGGCGAGCCCGGTGAAGACCTCGACATCGACACCGACCTGAACCTCGACGACCTCGAGGACGACGTGGCGGCCGACGGCCAGGACGCCGACGAGAGCGAAACCGAAGCCGCCGAGGGCGAGGAAGAGGTCGTCGCGAAGCCGGCCACGGGTGGCGAGGCCGCGGCAGAGGACGACGAGGAGATCGCCGAACCCAGCGAAAAGGACAAGGCCTCCGGCGATTTCGTGTGGGACGAGGACGAGTCCGAGGCGCTGCGGCAGGCACGCAAGGACGCCGAGCTGACGGCGTCGGCCGACTCGGTTCGCGCCTACCTCAAGCAGATCGGTAAGGTCGCGCTGCTCAACGCCGAGGAAGAGGTCGAGCTCGCCAAGCGGATCGAGGCCGGGCTCTACGCGACCCAGCTGATGACCGAGATGACCGAGCGCGGCGACAAACTGCCCGCCGCGCAGCGTCGCGACATGGTGTGGATCTGCCGCGACGGCGACCGCGCGAAGAACCATCTGCTGGAAGCCAACCTGCGCCTGGTGGTGTCGCTGGCCAAGCGCTACACGGGCCGAGGCATGGCGTTTTTGGACCTCATCCAGGAGGGCAACCTGGGTCTGATCCGCGCGGTCGAGAAGTTCGACTACACCAAGGGTTACAAGTTCTCCACCTACGCGACCTGGTGGATCCGTCAGGCCATCACCCGTGCCATGGCCGACCAGGCCCGCACCATCCGCATCCCGGTGCACATGGTCGAGGTGATCAACAAGCTAGGCCGCATTCAGCGCGAGCTGCTGCAGGACCTGGGCCGCGAGCCCACTCCCGAAGAGCTCGCCAAAGAAATGGACATCACGCCCGAAAAAGTGCTGGAGATTCAGCAATACGCCCGCGAACCGATCTCGCTTGACCAGACGATCGGCGACGAGGGCGACAGTCAGCTGGGCGATTTCATCGAGGACAGCGAGGCCGTGGTGGCCGTCGACGCGGTCTCGTTCACGCTGCTCCAAGACCAGCTGCAGTCGGTGCTGGAGACGCTGTCGGAGCGCGAGGCGGGCGTAGTACGGCTGCGCTTCGGTCTCACCGACGGCCAGCCCCGCACCCTGGACGAGATCGGGCAGGTCTACGGCGTGACCCGCGAGCGCATTCGCCAGATCGAGTCCAAGACGATGTCGAAACTGCGCCACCCCAGCCGCTCCCAGGTGTTGCGCGACTACCTGGACTGAGCGACACACCAGCGGCCCAACCCGCTCCCCGGCGCAACAAACGTCGGTACCGTACTGATCCATGCGTGGATGGATCCTCGAGGAATCACCGGGCGAGTACCGCTGGGGCGAGGTCCCGACTCCAGAGCCGGGACCGGGCGAGGTCCGCATCGAGGTCCGGGCATCCGCCCTCAACCACATTGATCTCTGGCTGACGCGGGGCATGCCCAAACCGAGATCGTTCCCGCACGTGTCGGGCTCCGACGTCGCCGGTGTGATCGACAAGGTCGGTCCGGGTGTGGGCGATTGGCAGCCGGGCGATGAGGTCGTGATGGAAGCGGGCATCACCTCCCACCAGGCGATCCTCACCCGCGGCATCGACAGCATCGTCGACCCGGGGACGCACCTGCTCGGTGAGCATCAGTGGGGTGGTCATGCCGACTATGTCGTTGTCCCGGCGTGGCATCCGGTTCGCAAGCCGAAGCACCTGTCGTGGGTCGAGTGCGCGGCGTATCCGGTGTGTCACGTGACGGCCTGGCGGATGTTGCGCAAGGGCCGCGTGCGGGCCGGCACGAAGGTGCTCGTCGTCGGCGGCGGCGGGGGCGTGGCCGTCGCATCGCTGCTGATCGCCAACTACCTGGGCGCCGAGGTGTACGCGACGTCGCGGGACGAGGCCAAGCGCAAGCGCGCCAAGGAGCTCGGCGCAGTCGAGGCGTTCGATTCCGCCGGGCCATATCCGGTCAAGGTCGAGGTCGTCGTCGACAGCGTCGGCGCCGCGACCTGGGAACCGGCGCTGCGGGCACTCGACAACGGCGGTCGCTTCGTGACCTGCGGCGCGACCGGCGGGGTCGAGGTGCCGCTGTTGCTGCCCCGGCTGTTCTTCAAGCAGCAGGAGCTGATCGGTGTGACGACGGGATCCCACCTCGAGTTCGTCCAGGTGACCGATCACATCGCCAGGGGTCTGCCGGTGGTCGTGGACGAGGTATTTCCCTTCGACGCCTATCCCGATGCGCTGACCAAGCTCGCCAAGTGCGAGCAAGTCGGCAAGCTCGTCCTGGAGCACTGAGGTCTCGGTCAAGCCTTACGACGAGAATCGTTGTCCCGCAGGCTGTTTCGGCGCCCAGCGAGCGCTTTGGCCAAAGGGCCGCTGCCACCCGGAAATTCGGCTGCGCCGACGGCGTCGCCGCCGTACGGTGACTCCCATGTCGACCAATCGCAAAGTCATTTCCGGGGAATCCGCCTTCGAGTCGGTGGTGGGTTATTCGCGCGCGGTGCGGGTCGGCCCGCATGTGGCGGTGGCCGGAACAACCGGTGTCGGGCCCGCCGGGGACATCGCCGCCCAGGCACGAGATGCGTTGCGCCGCATTGAGATCGCTTTGCACCAAGCGGGCGCCGCACTCGCCGACGTGGTGCGCACCCGCATCTATGTCACCGACATCTCGCGCTGGCGCGAGGTGGGGGCCGTGCACGAGCAGGTCTTCGGTGCGATACGGCCCGCGGCCACCATGGTCGAAGTTTCGGCGCTGATCGCGCCCGACCTGTTGGTGGAGATCGAAGCCGACGCCTACGTCGACCGCCCGGCGGAGCCGCCGGCGATCGGTGCGAAGGTGCCGTCGTCGGCCGGCGGGTAGGCGGTGACCCGGACCACGGCGGCCACCGGCAACGGGCCGTACAGGTGCGGGAACAACATGGAGTCCGGGTCGGTTGGTACTCCTTGTTCCCACCGCACGGGCGCGTCGAGCCGGGCGGGGTCGATGTGCAACAGAACCAGGTCGCCGCGACCGCGATAGAGACGGTTGGCCGGCAGGTGCACCTGCTCGGGCGTCGACAGATGGATGAACTCGCCGCCACCGGCGGTGTCCGGGTCCAGCCGCCCCACCTGCCGGGCCCGCGCCCACTGCTCGGCTCCGCACAGGTGCACCAGGACGTCACCAGCGATCGTCACAACCCGACACCCTAGACACCGCCCAAACCAAACCTGACCAGGCCGTGAGAAACGACACACCCGATAACGATCGGGGAACAAGGCGAAAACGCCATACGTCTGAGAAAGTGAATGTACGAGAACGGAGAAGCCATGAATGCAACTCTGACGAGTCCGGAACTGACCAGAGCCGACCGCTGCGACCGCTGCGGTGCTGCGGCTCGTGTGCGCGCCAAGCTGCCTTCTGGACTGGAGCTTCTCTTCTGCCAGCACCACGCCAACGAGCACGAGGCGAAGCTGACCGAGCTGGACGCCGTGCTGGAGATCAGCGAAAGCTAGCCCGCACCGAACTCGCCCATCGCCAATGTGGGCGGTGCGAGCGATCTTCGGTAATGCTGGACGGGTATGAGCGAGCAGGTCGCAAAACCGTCGCGCCACCACATTTGGCGGATCACCCTGAGGACTCTTTCCAAGAGTTGGGACGACTCGATTTTCTCCGAGTCGGCTCAGGCTGGTTTCTGGTCGGCGTTGTCATTGCCGCCGCTGCTGCTTGGGATGCTGGGCACCTTGGCCTACGTGGCGCCGCTGTTCGGCCCGGACATGCTGCCCAGCATCCTGCGTCAGCTGATTTCGACGGCACACAGCGTGTTCTCCCCCAGCGTGGTGAACGAGATCATCGAGCCGACCGTCCGCGACATCGCCAACAACGCGCGCGGCGAGGTGGTGTCGCTGGGGTTCATCATCTCGTTGTGGGCGGGGTCGTCGGCCATCTCGGCGTTCGTCGACTCGGTTGTCGAGGCGCATGACCAGACGCCGTTGCGCCATCCGGTGCGCCAGCGCCTGTTCGCGCTGTTCCTCTACGTGGTGGGGTTGATCGGCGTTGTCATGACCGCACCACTGATTGTGTTGGGACCGCGCAAGATCGGTGAACACATTCCGGTCAGCCTGGCGAACGTGCTGCGCTACGGCTATTACCCGGCATTGATCCTGGTGCTGATGTTCGGGGTGGTGATCTTGTATCGGGTATCGCTACCAGAACCGCTTCCGACCCATCGCCTGATCTTCGGCGCGGCGCTGGCGACCGCGGTGTTCGTCATCGCCACGTTGGGCCTGCGCATCTACCTGCAATGGATCACCAGCACCGGTTACACCTACGGCGCGCTCTCCACGCCCATCGCGTTCTTGCTCTTCTCGTTCTTCGGCGGCTTCGCGATCATGATCGGCGCCGAACTCAATGCCGCCATTCAGGAAGAGTTCCCCGCGCCGCGAACGCATGCGCACCGGCTGCGCAGGTGGCTGCTGTCGCGCTCGCCTGGGCTGGCGAAGGCGGCTGACACGCTGTCGAATCCGGTGACGACGAATCCCATCACCGCGCAACGCGACGTCGCGCCGGCGGAGCCGCCGGGCTGATCAGTCCTTCTTCATCCGGTCGTAGATCCGCTTGCAGTCCGGGCACACCGGTGAACCCGGCTTGGCCGCCTTGGTGACGGGAAACACCTCGCCGCACAGCGCCACAACGTGGTTGCCCAGCACCGCGCTCTCGGCGATCTTGTCCTTCTTGACGTAATGGAAGTACTTGGGGGTGTCGCTGCCGGTCCCGTCGTCGACGCGTTCGTCGGTGTCGGTGCGTTCGATCGTTTGGGTCTGCATACCTGACATTGTGCACCGTCGTCAGGCCCCGAAAACCGGCCGAGCCGGAAACGTCGAGTTGTGGGACAGTGGAGAAATGAAGCACGGCTCCGATCCGGGGTTCGATGACTTTGACGGCAGCAAAAGCCGCCCTGTGCTCATCACCGCCGCCGCGACCTCGTACGAGGAGCAGCACCGTGCGCGGGTCCGTAAGTACCTGACGCTGATGGCTTTCCGGATTCCCGCGCTGATCCTGGCCGCGGTGGCCTACGGCGCGTGGCACAACGGGCTGATCTCCCTGGCGATCGTGGCGCTGTCAATCCCGCTGCCCTGGATGGCGGTGCTGATCGCCAACGATCGGCCGCCGCGCAGCGCCGACGAGCCCCGCCGTTTCGACGCTGCCCGCCAGCACAACCGCCTGTTCCCCAGGGCCGAACGTCCGGCGCTCGAGGCCCCCCGAGACCCGCAGCCGGAGTGGCCGACGGGGTTTCGCGATGGAATCGATCACGGCTAGTCGCCGTTTCTCCTGAAGGTGCCGCGCCCGACGGACTTCTCAGGACATTCTCAGGTCTGCGGCACATTTCTGCACGTCAAGACGTGTGAGATGCGGGGTCGTTGGGAACTCTCAAAGCTGATCTGTCGTTGAACTCGATGACAGAACAAAGCCGAACGGGAGGTCGCTATGGCGAACGCCAGCACGAGCAGATTTGACGGCGATCTGGATGCTCAAAGCCCCGCAGCGGACCTAGTGCGCGTATATCTGAACGGAATCGGGAAGACGGCACTTCTCAATGCGGCCGGCGAGGTCGAACTCGCCAAGCGCATCGAAGCCGGGCTTTATGCCGAACACCTGCTCGCAACGCGTAAGCGCCTCGGGGAGAACCGTAAACGCGATCTGCAGGCCGTGGTGCGCGATGGTCAGGCGGCGCGCCGTCACCTGCTGGAGGCGAACCTGCGCCTGGTGGTGTCGCTGGCCAAGCGATACACCGGTCGCGGTATGCCGCTGCTGGATCTCATTCAGGAGGGCAACCTCGGATTGATCCGCGCGATGGAGAAGTTCGATTACACAAAGGGATTCAAGTTTTCGACCTACGCGACGTGGTGGATCCGTCAGGCCATCACCCGCGGCATGGCCGACCAGAGCCGCACCATCCGGCTGCCGGTCCATCTGGTGGAGCAGGTCAACAAGCTGGCGCGGATCAAGCGCGAGATGCACCAGAACCTGGGACGCGAGGCCACCGACGAGGAGTTGGCCGCCGAGTCCGGCATTCCGGTCGAAAAGATCAACGACCTGCTCGAGCACAGCCGCGACCCGGTAAGCCTGGACATGCCGGTCGGCTCCGAGGAAGAAGCTCCGCTGGGCGATTTCATCGAGGACGCCGAAGCGATGTCGGCCGAGAACGCGGTGATCGCCGAGCTGCTGCACACCGACATCCGCAGCGTGCTGGCCACGCTGGACGAGCGTGAGCACCAGGTGATCCGGTTGCGCTTCGGCCTGGACGACGGCCAGCCGCGCACGCTGGACCAGATCGGCAAGCTGTTCGGCCTGTCCCGCGAGCGGGTCCGCCAAATCGAGCGGGACGTAATGTCGAAACTGCGCAACGGGGAGCGCGCCGACAGGCTACGGTCGTACGCGAGTTAAGGCCTCACCCCCAAGCTAGGTAGCAGACAGTATGCCCGCCGCGCCAGCGGCGGGCATACTGCTTGTCGCCGACGCGTTACAACCATTCGCGCAGCTGGGCAAGTAGACTCAGCGTCGACGGAGGGTGCTGAATGAACGACCTGGTTGACACCACCGAGATGTACCTGCGGACCATCTACGACCTCGAAGAAGAGGGCGTGACGCCGCTGCGTGCCCGAATCGCCGAACGCCTCGATCAGAGCGGGCCGACTGTCAGCCAAACCGTGTCGCGCATGGAGCGGGACGGTTTACTCCACGTGGCCGGTGACCGCCACCTCGAGCTCACCGACAAGGGCCGCGCGCTGGCCATTTCCGTGATGCGCAAGCACCGCCTCGCCGAACGCTTGCTGGTCGACGTGATCGGCCTGCCGTGGGAAGAGGTCCACGCCGAGGCGTGCCGCTGGGAACACGTGATGAGCGAGGACGTCGAGCGGCGCCTGGTGAAGGTCCTCAACAACCCGACCACCTCGCCCTTCGGCAACCCGATCCCCGGGCTGCTGGACCTCGGCGTGGGTCCCGAGTCCTGGTCCGAAGACGGTCCCCTGGTCCGGCTGACCGAGTTGCCACCCGGCGCGCCGGTGGCCGTGGTGGTGCGCCAGCTCACCGAACATGTGCAGGGCGACATCGACCTGATCTCACGCCTGAAGGACGCCGGCGTCGTCCCCAACGCCCGCGTCACCGTCGAGACCGGCACCGCCGGGGTGACCATCGTCATTCCCGGCCACGAGAACGTCACCCTGCCGCACGAGATGGCGCACGCGGTCAAGGTCGAGAAGGTCTGACCCGGGCTGTCCGTGCCCCCTACCCGGCCCTGCGGCCGAACGGCCGGCGCGGCGGTAGCTGCACGCCGAACTGCTTGGCCAAGCGGTAGCCGGTGAGCGCCAGGTCCCTGATGTCCTCGGGCCGCAGGCCCGATTGCAAGGCGGTGTCCAGCATGCCGGCCATCCGATGGTCGGGCTCGCAGCGCAGCGCCTCCTGCAGCGACACCCCGGCGAGCGGGCCGTCGCCGCGCGCATAGGCGCTGAACGCCATCAAGACCAGCGCCTCGACCCGCCACGGCGAGGGCAACCTGCGTGCCAGCAGCGCCCACAACGACTCGACTTCGCCGGCGCTCTCGCCGACGGCGAGGGCGTACAGGATGTCGCGCACCTGCGCGTCGCTGAGCGCGCAGCCCAGCGTCGCCAATTCGGTGTCGGACGGCGATTCCCCGGCCGCGACCCGGCTGGCGACGGACATCGCCGTCTCAACGTCGGCGCGGGTGCAGCGCACCGGATGCGCGCGGTGGGCGGCCCGGCGCCGGGCGGCCTGCCGACCGACCGCGCCGGCCAGCGCGGCGCTGCGCGTCGGGTCGTCGGGCGCGATGACCGCCTGCAGGTCGGAGCGGCGCGGGTAGAGCCGCCTGCCCTCCAGCACCGCCGCGGCGGCCAGCGGTGACGCCGAGGGATCCTCGACGAGGCCACTCGACCCACAGCCCTCGACACAATGCCAGCGCCCGCCGAGGGCGACCCGGTCGACCACGTGGGTGGCCCAGAGCTCAATGTCGTGCTGCGCCAAGGACTCTGCGAGCGCGTCACACAACTGCCGGTACTCCTCGTTGCAGCTGGGACAGTGCGCGCCGTCCGCGTCGACGATCACCGCGATGACGGCCTGGGGCCGCGCCGCCGCGGCGACCTCCGCCAGATGATCGACGCGGCCGGTCAACTCCTCGGAGAGGTCGACGCGCATCACCGATCCCAGCTGCCGATCCTCCAAAGACACTAGTACCAATGAATTTTCGGGGATGAAGCCGAGAACGGCGGGCAGCGCGGCGATGAGCGCGCCGGGGCGGGAAAGCTCGAAGTCGGGTTGTGCATGCGTGGTCATGGGCACCAACGCTGACGGTGGGCCCCGTCAGCGGGTGCTCGCGCGCGCCGGTGCGGCGGCGCAGCTGTGGATGAACCCGGCACTGTGAGTTGTGCTGCTCTACTGTTTAGCCCATGGGCTCGGCGCAAGAGTACGACATGGTGGTCATCGGTTCGGGGCCCGGCGGGCAGAAGGCCGCGATCGCTTCGGCCAAGCTGGGCAAGTCGGTGGCCATCGTCGAACGCGGCCAGATGATCGGCGGTGTGTGCGTGCAGACCGGCACCATCCCGTCAAAGACGTTGCGCGAGGCGGTCCTTTACCTCACCGGGATGAGCCAGCGCGAACTCTACGGCGCGAGCTATCGGGTGAAAGAGAAGATCACCCCTGCCGATCTGCTGGCCCGCACCCAGCACGTGATCGGCAAGGAAGTCGACGTGGTGCGCAACCAGCTGATGCGCAACCGCATCGACCTGCTGATCGGCCACGGGCGGTTCGTCGACCCGCACACCATCGAGGTCGAAGACCCGTCGCGGCGCGAAAAGATAACCATCAGTGGCAAATACATCGTCATCGCCACCGGCACCCGGCCGGCGCGGCCGTCCGGCGTCGAGTTCGACGAAGAGCGCGTGCTCGACTCCGACGGGATCCTCGACCTCAAGACGCTGCCCGCCTCGATGGTGGTCGTCGGCGCCGGGGTCATCGGCATCGAGTACGCCTCGATGTTCGCCGCGCTGGGCACCAAGGTGACCGTGGTGGAAAAGCGCGGCGACATGCTGGACTTCTGCGACCCCGAGGTGGTCGAGGCGCTGAAGTTCCACCTGCGCGATTTGGCGGTGACGTTCCGGTTCGGCGAGGAGGTGACCGCGGTCGACGTCGGCTCGGCGGGCACCGTCACCACCTTGGCCAGCGGCAAGCAGATTCCCGCCGAGACCGTGATGTACTCGGCCGGGCGCCAGGGCCAGACCGACCACCTCGACCTGCACAACGCCGAGCTGGAGGCCGACAACCGCGGCCGGATCTTCGTTGACGGCAACTTTCAGACGAAGGTGCCCCACATTTACGCCGTCGGGGACGTGATCGGTTTCCCGGCGCTGGCCGCCACCTCGATGGAGCAGGGACGGCTGGCCGCCTACCACGCGTTCGGGGAAGCCTGCGACGGGATCACCGAGCTGCAGCCGATCGGCATCTACTCGATCCCCGAGGTCTCCTACGTCGGCGCCACCGAGGTGGAGCTGACCAAGGATTCGATCCCGTATGAGGTCGGGGTGGCCCGGTACCGGGAGCTGGCCCGCGGCCAGATCGCCGGGGACTCCTACGGGATGCTCAAGCTGCTGGTGTCCACCGAAGACCTCAAGCTGCTCGGCGTGCACATCTTCGGCACCAGCGCCACAGAGATGGTGCACATCGGGCAGGCCGTGATGGGCTGCGGCGGCACCGTGGAATACCTGGTGGACGCGGTGTTCAACTACCCGACGTTCTCCGAGGCCTACAAGGTGGCGGCGCTCGACGTGATGAACAAGGTTCGGGCGCTCAACCAGTTCCGGCACTGAACCGCCGCGCTGGCGGTCGGCACTAACAGGCGTCGGAAAGGTCGTTCGGGACGGGATCGCCGGGCCCCCCGGCCTCGGCGCGGGCCAACAGTTCCGCGGTTTGTGCGCCGAACGGCGCCGAGTACGACATGTTCGCGGCGCAGCCGCCCCGCTCGAGACCGCCGATCACCCCGATGAGCGTGGTGCCGCTGACCCAGGGCGCACCGCTGGTGCCGTCCACCAGCCCCTCACACGCCAAGGAGGGGAACCCGGTGTCGGTGACCGACGTGCTGGCCTGGCATCCGATGGGCGAGCCGCCCACGCCTGCCGGGTATCCCAGCACGGTGACGCGGCTGCCCGGCGGAGGAGTCACTCCCAGTGTCAGCGCCAGGCCGGCCCGGGACTCGACGGGAGCGCCGGCCTCGTTGCTGACCCGCGCGATCGCGTAGTCGGCGTGCGGGTCCTTGCTCGCCGTCCAGCGTGGATCGAGGTAGACCGCGTCGGCCTTCCACACATCGGCCGGACCGGGTGCGGCGTCGCCGGCGAAACCGGGAACGAAGGTGATCAGCGAGGCTCCGGCCAGGCAATGCGCGGCGGTCATCATCAGGTTGCCGCCCGTCGAATGCACCACCGAACCGGTGCACACGTGCAGCGGGCCACCGTCGATGAAAATCGCCCCGATGCGCCGATCCGGCTCGACCGGACCCGCGATGGCCTTCTGCTCGGGCTGGCTGAGCCGCTGCACCGGCCCGCCGACGCGCGGGGCGGACACCGGAGCACCCGAAACATGCTCGACGGGACGGTGACACGACGTCAACGACGTCGCCACCCCCACCACCGAGCAGAGCATCAGGATCCGAATGCGCATCGCCTTCATCATGCCTGACCGGTCGGCGGCAGGCCGACTCCCACACATGACGGTGCGCCAACGGGCGTGCGGGTGACCCCCAGGATGTGGTTTGCGGATTACGAGTAAGAATTGTCGCGTTCCAGCTAAGAGCGTGAACGCGAAGTTCGCTGATAGATGTTGGTGCCGCCCGATTCGGGGGACACTCGGTAGGGCACCCTGGAGAGAACTTCGAGAGGAGGCGATCGGAGATGGCTCACCATCAGGAGCCGGATGATCAGTACCAGCCAGGCCAGGCCGGAATGTACGAACTCGAGTTCCCGGCGCCGCAGTTGTCGACGTCCGACGGCCGCGGCCCCGTGCTGGTGCACGCCCTGGAGGGCTTTTCCGACGCCGGTCATGCCATCAAGCTCGCCGCCGCGCATCTGAAGGCGGTGCTGGACACCGAGCTGGTCGCATCCTTTGCGATCGATGAACTGCTGGACTACCGCTCGCGGCGGCCATTGATGACGTTCAAGACCGATCACTTCACCCACTACGAGGACCCCGAGCTGAGCCTGTACGCGATGCGCGACACGGTCGGCACGCCGTTCCTGCTGCTGGCCGGCATGGAACCGGATCTCAAGTGGGAGCGGTTCATCACCGCGGTGCGGCTGCTGGCCGAGCGCCTCGGCGTGCGCCAGACCATCGGCCTGGGCACGGTCCCGATGGCGGTGCCGCACACCCGGCCCACCACGATGACCGCACACTCGAACAACCCGGAGTTGATCGCCAATTTCCAGCCGTGGATCTCCGAGATCCAGGTCCCGGGCAGCGCGTCCAACCTGCTGGAATACCGGATGGGCCAGCACGGTCATGAGGTCGTCGGCTATACCGTGCATGTCCCCCACTACCTCACGCAGACCGACTACCCGGCCGCCGCGCAGGCTTTGCTCGAGCAGGTCGCCAAGACCGCGTCGCTGGAGCTGCCTCTGACCGCGTTAACCGAAGCGGCCGAGGTGATTCGGGCGAAGATCGACGAGCAGGTGGAAGCGAGCGCGGAGGTCGCCCAAGTGGTGGCCGCGCTGGAGCGCCAGTACGATGCCTTCATCGACGCTCAGGAGAACAGATCGTTACTAGCTCGCGACGAGGATCTGCCTAGCGGCGATGAGCTAGGCGCAGAGTTCGAGCGATTTCTGGCCCAGCAGGCGGAGAAGAAGTACGACGACGACGACAAGCCCTGACCCACTCACGTGACGCCCTAGCCGGCCCGCCCTCAGCCCGGCCCAACACCAAGGTTGGCGATATGACCGAGCGGAAGCGCAAACCCACGCTCCGCCCGGTGCGTGAAGTGACCGCACCCAAACTCGAGTTCCGCACCATCCACGGTTACAAGCGGGCCTACCGCATCGCCGGTTCCGGGCCGGCGATACTGCTGATCCACGGCATCGGCGACAATTCCACCACCTGGAATACCGTGCAGGCCAAGCTCGCCCAGCGTTTTACGGTGATCGCGCCCGATCTGCTCGGCCACGGGCAATCCGACAAGCCGCGCGCCGACTACTCGATCGCGGCGTATGCGAACGGGATGCGTGACCTGCTCAGCGTGCTCGACATCGAGCGGGTCACCATCGTCGGTCACTCGCTGGGTGGCGGTGTGGCTATGCAATTCGCCTACCAATTCCCGCATCTGGTGGAACGGCTGATCCTGGTCGGCGCCGGAGGCGTGACCAAGGACGTCAACTTCGTGCTGCGCTGGGCCTCGCTGCCGATGGGCAGCGAGGCGATCGCCCTGCTGCGCTTGCCGCTGGTGCTGCCGGCGGTCCAGATCATGGGACGTGTCCTGGGCGTGGCGCTGGGCAGCACCGGGCTGGGCCGCGATCTGCCCAACGTGCTGCGCATCCTCGACGACCTGCCGGAGCCGACGGCGTCGGCGGCTTTCAGCCGGACGCTGCGCGCGGTGGTGGATTGGCGCGGGCAGATCGTCACCATGCTGGACCGATGTTATTTGACCGAAGCCATCCCGGTGCAGATCATCTGGGGCACAAGGGATGTGGTGGTTCCCGTTCGGCACGCTTGGATGGCGCATGCCGCGATGCCGGGCTCCCGCCTCGAAATCTTCGAAGGCTCCGGGCATTTTCCCTTCCACGACGACCCGGCCCGCTTCATCGACGTCGTCGAGCGCTTCATCGATTCCACCGATCCCGCCGAGTACGACCAGGCCAGTCTTCGCGAACTGCTCCGCACCGGCGGCGGCGAGCAGGCCGTCTCCGGTTCCGCTCCCACGCGTGTCGCCGTGCTGAACGCCATGGGCTCCGACGAACGCAGCGCCACCTGATCGCCTTGATCGATGCGGCCCGACGCGGCGCCGTACAGTCGGCTCATGGGGATCGGCGTGACGGTGCTGCGGGTGTTCACCGATGCGGACGGCCACTTCGGTAATCCGCTGGGCGTGGTGGACGCCGCCCAGGTGGAGCCCGAGCACCGACAGCGGCTGGCAACCCAATTGGGCTACAGCGAGACGGTTTTCGTGGACCTCCCGGCCCCCGGCTGCGCCAGCGCGCACGCCACCATCTACACGCCGCGTACCGAACTGCCGTTCGCCGGCCACCCGACCGTCGGCGCGACATGGTGGCTGCGCGAGAACGGTTCGCCGATCAACACCCTGCGGGTGCGGGCCGGGATCTTGCAGGTGGGTTACGACGGCGACCGCGCCAGCATCAACGCCCGCGCGGAATGGGCGCCCGACTTCGCCCTGCACGAATTCCGTTCAGCCGACCAGGTTCTCGCGGCCGATGAGGCGGACTATCCCGACGACACCGCGCACTACCTGTGGGCCTGGACCGACCGGGCGGCCGGATGGCTGCGGACGCGCATGTTCGCGTCCAACCTCGGTGTGGTCGAGGACGAGGCGACCGGGTCGGCGGCGATGCGGATCACCGACTACCTGAGCCAGAGCCTGCGGATCACCCAGGGCAAGGGCTCCGTGATCGACACCAGGTGGAGCGCCGAGGGCTGGGTGGGGGTGACCGGGCGGGTCGTCAATGACGGTGTGCGACAGATCGATTGACGAGGGCCTAACTCGGACCTCAGCGCTGCCGGTGTAACACCGCCCCGAGGTGGTCCTGCAGCGGTTGCCCGACCGCGCCCATCTGCACCGTGTAGGAGAGTTCGTCGCCGTCGATGCGGAACGAACGGCCGAGCGCGGTCACCTCCTTGGCGCTGGGTGTCAGCCCCACCGACGTGGTCGACATCTGCATTTCGATGAGGTCACCAGTGACCGAGTAGGTGCCGACCTCGATTTCGGTGATGCCGCTGGGATGCGCCAGCACCAATTCGATGTGACCTGGTTGCGGCACCCGAAGGTAGCCGGTTTCGGCGTGCAACGGCTTCCCGTCGGCAACCGCCCTGGTTTTCTGTCCGTAGGCGAGAAACGGCTTACCGACGTGGGCGAACACGACTTCTTCGAGATAGTCGAAGGGCGGGATCGTCGGGTATTTACCCGCACCCTGGCCGGACCAGGTCCCAAGGAGCGGGGCAAGCGCCGCGAGGTCGGGGTGCAAGTCCGTGGGCATGAAAGCGAGCCTAGCCCGGCGAGGTTGCGGGCAATCGGAGCCCGGCCCGGTGTCAGCCCCGAGCTGCCACTCTGCGGTGATCCCGCATTGCCTGGATCTCGCGTTCGAAATCGTCCGCGGACTCGAATGACCGATAGACGGAGGCGAACCGCAAGTAAGCCACCTCGTCCAGGTCGCGTAGCGGCCCCAGAATGGCCAACCCGACCTCGTGACTGGGGATCTCCGGTGAGCCCGCCGCGCGCACGGTGTCTTCGACCTGCTGGGCCAGCAGGTTGAGCGCATCGTCATCGACCTGTCGCCCCTGGCAGGCCCGACGGACGCCGCTGACGACCTTCTCCCTGCTGAACGGCTCCGTGACGCCGCTGCGCTTGACCACCGCCAGGACCGCGGTCTCCACCGTGGTGAAACGCCGTCCGCACTCGGGACAGGATCGGCGACGCCGAATGGCCTGGCCTTCATCGGTTTCGCGGGAGTCGATCACCCGCGAGTCGGGATGGCGACAGAACGGACAGTGCATGACCGCTCCTTCGTCGCGCCGACAAGATACCGCAGGACCTTGAGCGTACCCGCGCGCTGACCTGCACGGCTAACACATCGGTTTCGGCGCAACGCCACTCAGCCGACCGGAGCGATGAGGGTCTGGCCCGCCAGCAGGTTGGGCGAGTGCAGATCGTTGAGTTCGCGGATGCGATCGGCGACCTGGGGTGCCGGCGCGCCGGGCGCCACGCGGTGCGCGAAATCCTGGAGCGACTCCCCCGCGTCGACGCGGACGACGGCGAGCCGGTCGGGAAGCTGGGTCGCCGAGTTCGAGGAGTCGCCGTTGAGCACCTGGCCGACGTTCGCGACGAGACCCAGCCACAGCGTGATCGCACCGGCGGCCAGCGCCAGCCCGATGGTCGACGCCCAGGTGGCGGCGCGCCTGCGGTGCGGAGCGACGGACATTGCCACCCCGGTGCCGTAGTAGCGCGTGGCGGCGCCCGCGGGCCGCGACGGCGCGGGCCGGCGGGACCGGGCCAGCCCCTCCCGTCCGTAGCGAGCCCCCAGGACGGGTCCATTGATCGGGCGCCGAAGACTGCTGGTACGCGGCGCGGGCGTGTGGATGACTGTCATCTTCGTTCCTCCGGTCAACTAGCTCTCGCTCGTGTGTTCGACACTAATCGCTTGTATGTTCGAAACCGAACATTTGAGCGAAGCGTGTCGCACGAGCAAACGCTAGATCACACCACCGACAAGTTCGTCGGCCTCTACCACTGTCACGAGCACTCAAATACCCGATATCTCGAAGAGTTACACATTTGTGATTCGTCCGGCTTCGCGCTTGTTTTGCGCCGACGCGAACCGCCGCGACACGCCACTCGAACACATGTTTGATTCTTGTCCTCGGTGCGGCTACATTCGGTGCCATGGGCGACAGCAACGACGTTTCATCGGCCGGTCCCGAGGGTCGGCTGCACTCCGTGGATTCCTCGCTGACCGAACGGCAGCGCACCATTCTGAATGTCATCCGCGCCTCGGTCACCAGCCGCGGCTACCCGCCGAGCATCCGGGAGATCGGCGATGCCGTCGGTCTGACGTCGACGTCATCGGTGGCGCACCAGCTTCGCACCCTGGAGCGCAAGGGTTACCTGCGCCGCGACCCCAACCGCCCGCGGGCCGTCGACGTCCGCGGGGCCGACGACGACGTGGCGGCCCCCACCACCGAAGTGGCCGGTTCGGACGCCCTACCGGAACCCACGTTCGTCCCGGTGCTCGGGCGCATCGCGGCCGGCGGACCCATCCTGGCCGAAGAGGCCGTCGAAGACGTCTTTCCCCTGCCGCGCGAATTGGTCGGTGAGGGCACGCTTTTCCTGCTCAAGGTCGTCGGTGATTCGATGGTCGATGCCGCGATCTGCGACGGCGACTGGGTGGTGGTCCGTCAGCAGAACGTCGCCGACAACGGTGACATCGTCGCGGCGATGCTCGACGGCGAGGCCACGGTCAAGACGTTCAAACGCGCCGGCGGCCAGGTGTGGCTGATGCCGCACAACCCGGCGTTCGATCCCATCCCGGGCAACGACGCCAGCGTGCTGGGCAAGGTCGTCACCGTCATCCGCAAGGTCTGACGCGCGCCCGGCCTCGGTCAGTCAGCCCGGGTGAAGCCGTTGGCCTGAGCGACTTCTTCGCTCGACAACCAGAGCTCGGCGAGCGTGTCCTGATACAGGTCGCTACCCGGCATGTAGTACAAGCCGTAGCGAGCGCTGGCCTTGACGGGGTATCCGTCGGGCGCCTGGTACGGATCATCGAGCGGCAGGTGGATCGTGGGTCGCCCGTCCGGGGCAGCCAGGCCGTTTTCCGAGGCGTCATCGGCGGCGTGCCGGCCGCTTCGCGCCGGAGGCCCGGCCGCGACCGCATCGGCGACCGCGGCGGCTCCCACCGCCGTGTCCGTCATGTCGGCCTCCGTCGCGGTGTGCGCTTCGGGTTCGACGTCCGGTTCCGGCGCCGCGAGGTCGAGGTATTCGTCTTCTGGCTCAGCGGTTTCCAGGAGGCCTTCCGCCGCGTCGCCCTCCGGCGGGATGCCGGAAACGGCGACGTCGGGGTACTCGTCTTCCGGATACGCCTCCTGCGGATAACCCGCATCGGGGCCGTCGGCGTCGACGTAGGCGGCGTCGTCCGCCGCCTCGGGCTCGGCGACCTCGGGGACGCCGTCGGTGTAGTCGGCGTAGTCGGCCCCCGCCTCGGCATACTCGTCCTCCGACAGCATCTCCGCGGAGACGACCGGGATCGAGTCGGTATCGACGGCGTCGGGGTCTTCCTCCTCGTGGAACCGATAGTCGCTATCGGCAGGAGCCTGACGTTGCCAGCTGACCCGCCCGGCGTCCGGTTCCGGCTCCGGTTGATGCGTCGCGCCGAGCCCGAACGGGTCGGCGCCGACGTCGGCATCGTCGTGGCCCCAGCGCTCGTCGGCGTCGTAGCCGAGGTTCCCCCCGTGACCGGGCGCGTAGGCCGCCGCCTCCTCGTGCGCAGGCCGGCGCCGCCCACCGAACAGCACCCACGCCATCAGCACGAGCAGCGCCAGCACCGGAATGGCGACCACCAGCCACCACCAGTGCCAGGTGGACTTCTTCGGGCGCGCCGGCAGGGCCGAATTGCTCGGCTGGTCCTGACCCGACACCTGCAGCCCGGACAGCAGCGGCGCCAGGTTGGACGGATCGGTGCTGAACGTGTTCTTCGCCCGGTTCCACGAAACCTTGCCGCCGGTGAACTGCTGGGAGATCACGTCGCCGTTGACGGCCTGGTCGCCGACCGGGGCGCCGAGCTTGCCCGCCGGAGCGCGCAATTTGTCCCACGCCACCTTCATCGCCCCACGCACGACGAAGGCGCCGTGGTCGGGCGTCCAGAAGATGACCGGCTTGTCGGCAGCGGAGAAGGTGGCGACGCGGCTGGCACGCCCGATGTTGCCGTCGGTTTCGTTGGCGGTCGGGAATCCCAGGTCGCTGCCGACCGGTCCCCCCAGCGACTCGTATTTGGCCAGGATGTCGCTCTCGACCGCATTCGCGCCGGTGGCCGGGGTGAAGAACACCTTGCCGCCGGCGAAGTTCTGGGCGATTCCGTCGCCGCCGATCGGATACTGCCCGCCCTGCTTGGCGCCCAGGGGTCCGGTGGGGCCGCCCGCCGCGCGCCAGGCGGTATTGATCGCCGCGGTGGGATCGATCGCCACCTGCAGGCCCTTGAGTTGGTCGGCCAGCGCCGGCGGTTCGGTGGTGAACTGCTTGGTCTGCCTGTTCCACGAGACCTGGCCGCCGCTGAATTTCTGTGAGGACACCTCGCTGCTGTAGGTCTCGTCGCCGACCGGCACACCGAGCACCCCGCCCGAGCTGCCCAGCTTGTCCCAGGCGGCGTTCAGGGCGCCGCGCACCACGTGTGCGCCGTGCTCGGGCGTCCAGAAGATCACCGGCTTGTCGCTGGCGGAGAAGGTGATCACCCGGCTGTCCGGACCGGCGAGACCCGGAACTTCGTCGATCGCCGGGAAGCCCAGATCGCTGCCGGCCGGCCCGCCCAGCGACTCGTACTTGTCCAGGACAGGCCCGTAGGCGAATCTGGCCCCGGTGGCCGGGGTGAAGAACATCTTGCCGCCGTCGAAGTCCAGGGCGAAACCGTCCCCGACGGGGTACACGTCGCCCTTGCGGGCGCCCAATGGCGAGGTGTCGCCGCCGGCCTTGTCCCACGCGGCCATGATCGCCGCCTCGGCGTCGCCTATCGGACTCGCTACCGCGGTGGGGGCCAACAAGACCGCGGCCAGCGCCGTGGTCGTCAAGCTGACCAGCGCGCTTCCGATCAGCCTGCGCATGTGACCTCTCTGCACCTTCACCAAGCCTCCCAGCCGGCGGACATGGCTCTTTTAGCGGCTATGCCCTTATTTGCATAACCGGCGAGCGGGCGGTACTCGCGCCGGAAATGGACCCGCGCACGATCAGCCTTATCGTCGGGCTCGCATAACTTTGCTCCAAGCAACAAGAAATGCGAAGTCAAATCACGAATTTTACAAAAACGGATACCACACCGATGTCGAAATGATGCCTGCCCATGGCCCAATCGCGATCCGCCGTGCCACCGTTCGCGCGGTGTAGCGGATATCGCACGGGAGGGCGGCGGGAACGCACGATCGAGCGACGACGCCGGACTGCCGACTCGCACAGCAGAATTGCGCGGCGCGGATGAGCCGACGGCGCGATCGCGGGGCTGACTATGCGCGATGACGCGGTCGGCGCACCGGAAACACATGCGCCGACGGTACGTGAGCCGGCGGCGCATTCACGGTCCGCCCCCCACACCCGCACCACGCGCATCGGTCGGTTTGTCGCTCACGGCAATAGGACCGTGCGAGACAACTCCCGAATGTCGGTCGCGTCCAGCGATTCGCGGCTATTGCTGCCCCGATATCGCCCGCGGGTGGGAGGCCGCTATCCAGAAAACGAAACGCTAGACGCCGAGGCTGCGTCCGATGATTTCCTTCATGATCTCGGTCGTGCCGCCGTAGATCGTTTGCACCCGGGCGTCCAAAAAGGCACGGGCAACCGGATATTCACGCATGTAGCCGTAACCGCCGTGCAGTTGCAGGCAGCGGTCGATCAGCTGCACCTGCTTTTCGGTGCAGTACCACTTGGCCATCGCGGCCTGTTCCGCCGTCAGCTTGTGATCCAGGTGCAGGCGGACGAACTCGTCGACCATCATGCGGACCACGGTCGCCTCCGTCGCCAGCTCGGCCAGCACGAAGCGGCTGTTCTGGAAGCTGCCGATCGGCTTGCCAAATGCCTTGCGCTCCTTGGTGTATTGCAGGGTCTGCTCGAGCACCTGCTCCATGGCCGCGGCGGCCATGATGGCGATCGAGATGCGTTCCTGCGGCAGATTCTGCATGAGGTAGATGAATCCCATGCCCTCCTTGCCCAGCAGGTTTTCGGCCGGCACGTGCACGTCGGTGAAC
The DNA here is from genome assembly GCF_059813205.1 of Mycobacterium sp. NGS17. NCBI lineage: Bacteria > Bacillati > Actinomycetota > Actinomycetes > Mycobacteriales > Mycobacteriaceae > Mycobacterium > Mycobacterium sp. NGS17. The sequence continues at coordinate 409,077 of NZ_JCALED010000004.1, forward strand.
GACAGCTCGGCGGTGTCCTGGGCGTCGAGCCCGATCTTGTCCAAGTGGCGCCCGCGCTCGAAGCCCTCCATGCCGCGCTCGACGGCGAGCAGCGAGAAACCCTGAGAGCCCTTTTCCGGGTCGGTCTGCGCGACCACGAGCACCAGGTCGGAGTTGATTCCGTTGGTGATGAACGTCTTTGAGCCGTTGAGCACGTAGTGGTCGCCCTGCTTGACGGCACGGGTCTTGATGCCCTGCAGGTCGCTACCCGTTCCCGGCTCGGTCATCGCGATCGCCGTAATCAGCTCTCCGGTACAGAATTTCGGCAGCCAGCGCTGCTTCTGCTCTTCGGTGGCCAACGCCAACAGGTATGGCGCGACGATGTCGTTGTGCAGGCCGAATCCGATGCCGCTGTAGCGGCCGGCGGTGGTCTCCTCGGTGATGATCGCGTTGTACCGGAAGTCGGGGTTGCCGCCGCCGCCGTACTCTTCGGGCACCGCCATGCCGAGGAAGCCTTGCTTGCCGGCCTCGAGCCACACACCGCGGTCGACGATCTTCTCTTTCTCCCACTCGTCGTGGTAGGGCGCTACGTGGCGCTCGAGGAAGCCCCGGTAGGACTCACGGAACAGGTCATGCTCTGACTCGAAAAGAGTGCGCTGATATTTGATGGCGCTGCTCATGGAAGACCTCCGGCGACTGGGAATACTGCAGCCCAAGATATACCAACCGGACGGTTGGTAGGCAGCCGGCGGGGCGCTAGCGGCCGCTAGCGGGCGGCCCGAGCTGCCGCGACACTGCAACTAGGCACAAGACACGCCGATGCGGGGGTGCGTGGTTGCAGTCTCGACGCACTAGCACGCGTTCAGCGCGCGGCGAACTCGCGCAGCCGACCGGCCAGGGCCAGTGGGACCCGGGCCCGGATGCGGGTGCCCTCGGCGTTGTGCTCCTCCTGCTGGACGCGCCCATCGGCGTGCAGGCGAGCCACCAGGTCGCCGCGGTGGTACGGGATCACGACGTCGACGGGGGTGTCGGCGGGAACGGCGAGCTCGGCGATCCGGCGGCGCAGGGCGTCGATACCATCGCCGGTGCGTGCGGACACGAACATGGCACCGGGCAGCGCATGGCGGAGCTTGGCCAGCGTCAAATCGCTTGCGGCGTCAACCTTGTTCACCACCACCAGCTCCTGCGGCACTGCACCGTCGTGGTCGGTCCCGTAATCGGCGACGACTTCGGAGACCACCTGGCGGACCGCGTTGATCTGTGCCAGCGGGTTGACGTCGGAGCCGTCGACGACGTGTACCAACAGATCGGCGTCGACGACCTCTTCCAGCGTGGAGCGAAAGGCTTCGACCAGCTGGGTCGGCAGATGCCGGACGAATCCGACGGTGTCGGTGAGCACGAACGGCCGGCCGTCATCGAACTCGGCGCGCCGGGTGGTGGGCTCCAGGGTGGCGAACAACGCGTCCTGGACCAGCACTCCGGCACCGGTCAGCGCGTTGAGCAGGCTCGACTTGCCCGCGTTGGTGTAGCCGACGATGGCGATCGCGGGCAGGTCGCTGTGCACCCGCCGGCTGCGCTGGGTGTCGCGGACCTGCTTCATGTCCTTGATCTCGCGGCGCAGCTTGGCCATGCGCTCGCGGATGCGCCGCCGGTCGGTCTCGATCTTGGTCTCACCGGGCCCGCGCAGGCCCACGCCTCCCCCGCTGCCGCCGGCACGGCCACCGGCCTGCCGCGACATCGATTCACCCCAGCCGCGCAGCCGCGGCAGCATGTATTCCATTTGGGCCAGCGAGACCTGCGCCTTGCCTTCCCGGCTGGTGGCGTGCTGGGCGAAGATGTCGAGGATCAACGCGGTGCGGTCGATGACCTTGACCTTGACGGCCTTTTCCAGTGCGGTCAGCTGCGCCGGGGACAGTTCACCGTCGCAGATGACGGTGTCGGCGCCGGTCGCCAGCACCACGTCGCGCAGTTCGGCGGCCTTGCCCGAACCGATGTACGTCGACGGGTCGGGCTTGTCCCGGCGCTGGATCAACCCCTCGAGCACCTCGGAGCCGGCGGTTTCGGCCAGGGCGGCGAGCTCGGCCATGCTGGCCTCGCTGTCCGCGGCGGTGCCGTCGGTCCACACGCCCACCAGGACGACCCGCTCGAGCCGAAGCTGGCGGTATTCGACTTCGGAGACGTCGGTGAGTTCGGTCGACAGGCCGGCAACGCGGCGCAGCGCCGACCGATCTTCGAGGGCGAGTTCGCCCGTGCTGGGCTCCGGGACGACCGAAGCGTGATCGCGAAATTCAGGTTCTGTCATAGGCAATACACGATGATGCACGCGAAACCGGTGTCACGCACCTGATTTAACGCTGCTGTTCGCGCCACCATTCCTCGCTGAGCTCTCCTTGGGCTACGAGTACAGACGGTCCGCGCAGGAAGCTGGTGGCGTCGGTGACGGTGACGACGACCTCGCCGCCGGGCACGCGAACGGTCAGGGCGCCGGTGGCCGCGCCGGCACCGGCCAGCGCGGCGACAGCGGCCGCGACCGTTCCGGTGCCGCACGAGCGCGTCTCGCCCACGCCCCGCTCGTGCACCCGCATGTGCACGGCCCCATCGGCCGGTGCGGTGACGATCTCGACGTTCACCCCGTCCGGGAACTGGGCGGGATCGAAGCTCACCGCCGCGGCGACGTCCAGCGCCGCCAGCACCTCGGGAGTCAGTTCCGGGTCCACGCAGGCCAGGTGCGGGTTGCCCACGTCGACCGCCAGGCCCGAGAACCGCCGGCCGCCGACGACCGCCTCGCCCGGGCCGAGCGTATTGGCCTTGCCCATGTCGACGCTGACATCGGCGGTGGTCGCATCGACGCGATGCACCGCGACCGGCCGCGGGCCGGCCAGCGACCCGACCACGAATTCGTCGCGGGACTCCATGCCGCTGGCGCGCAGGTAGTGCGCGAAGACCCGCACGCCGTTGCCGCACATCTGGGCGACGGACCCGTCGGCGTTGCGGTAGTCCATGTACCAGTCACCGGCGGCCACCCCGTCGGGCACCCGGTCGAGCACGCCGGCCGACAGCGCCGCACCGGCGGTGGTGACGCGCAGCACGCCGTCGGCCCCGAGCCCGCGGCGCCGGTCGCAGAGCGCGGCCACCCGCGACTCGGTCAGGCTCAGCTCGGCCTGCGGGTCCGGCAGCACCACGAAGTCGTTCTGGGTGCCGTGGCCCTTCGCGAAATTCACCTGCTCAGGATACGTGGCGCCACACCCGCATGACGGCGTCGACGAGCCGGGCGGGATCGGCGGCATCCAGCCACTGCACGCGATGGTCCCGGCGAAACCACGACCGCTGCCGTCGCACGTAGCGTCGGGTGCCGACGAAGGTCTGCTCGCGGGCCTCGCCGAGTCGCTCCGGACCACCTCCGGCGTCGAGCGCCGCGAGCACCTGCGCGTAGCCCAGCGCGCGCGAGGCGGTGACCCCGTCGCGCAATCCCCGGTCCAGCAGCGCGACCACCTCGCCGACCAGGCCCTGGTCGAACATCGCGTCGGTGCGCCGGGCCAGCCGCTCGTCGAGAAGTGATGTGTCGCAGTCCAGCCCGACGATGGCGGTGTCCCACCTGGGCGCGCCGATCTGCGGCGCGGACGCGGCGAACGGCTCACCGGTCAGTTCGACCACTTCCAGGGCCCGCACCGTGCGGCGAGCGTCGGTCGGCAGGATGGCCGCGGCCGCGGCGGGATCGCGGCGGGCCAGCTCGGCGTGCAGCTCGCCTACCCCGATCTCGGCGAGCCGCTGCTCCCAGCGCGCGCGCACCGCGGGATCGGTGGCGGGAAACGACCAATCGTCGAGCAGCGACTGGACGTAGAGCATGGAGCCGCCCACGATGATCGGCACCGCCCCCCGGGCCGCGATCGCTTCGACGTCGTCGGCGGCGGCGCCCTGATAGCGGGCGACCGTCGCGGTCTCGGCGACGTCGAGGACGTCGAGCTGGTGATGCGGGATGCCGCGACGGGCGGCGACGGGCAGCTTGGCGGTGCCGATGTCCATGCCGCGATAGAGCTGCATCGCGTCGGCGTTGACGATCTCGGCGCGGACGCCGAGCCGCTCGACCCGTTCCGCGAAGTCGAGGGCCAACTGCGACTTGCCGGTGCCGGTCGGGCCGATGATCGCGACGGGGCGCACGGCGGCCGTCACAGCTGCCAGGCGCCCGCGAAGTAGCCCACCCCATAGGGCGCTCCGCGGTACAGCTCCTTGGCCGATCGGGGTCCGGGATCGGCCAGCCCGGTCAGCACCTGAAACGCGACCCGCCCCAGGATCTGGCGCGGCAGCCGGCGCAGCGCGGCGATATCGCCGACGGCCAGCGCATCGTCCAGCGCCTCTTGCGCGTCGGCGTTGTCCGGGTCGTATCCGCCGGGGGCCGCCGGAGTCAGCGTGTTCGCGCCGTCGGCGACGACCAGCGCCCCGACCGGCTCGGCCAGCCGGTCTATTTCGGCCCGCAGAGCCGCGCCGAGGCGCAGTGCGGCGTCGGCTTCGTGATCCGCGCGATAGATCCGGACCTGCGCGCTGGCGTGCGGCTGGGCCCGTTCGCGCACCCAGCCGGCCAGCAGCGCGCAGACCGGAAACGCGACCGGTGGGGCGGTGTCGTCGGCCTGCGGGGAAAGCCGGACGCGCACGTCGGCGCCGAAACCCGCGAAGGTGCCCACCGCGTCGGGACCCAGCACGGCGTCCTGGGGCCCCACCCCGATCGCCACCCAGCGGTCGGGCAGCAGCGCGGCCGCAGCCAGCGTCGCCGCGGCCAGGTCGGCCACTTCGGCGGCGGCCGCCCCGGCGAGTTCGGGGACGAGGACAGGCGCCGAAGGGACGATCGCGATCGCGCTCAGCACGCAACCAAACTAACGTGACCGCGGCCGCGGTCCGGCATCAGTTCGGTTTGCCCGGGCGCCCGACGTCAGAGGCGAAAGCTGTCCGCCACTACCAGACGGTCGCTGCGAGGGCCGAAGTCGTCGTCTTCGGTCACCTCCCGGGCCGGTACTTCTCGCGGGGCACCACCTGACCCTTGCTCGGCGCGGTCGATGGTGGCGGCTTCGCCGCGGGCCAGGGCGATCGTGGCGATGAGGACCACCGCCACCGCGCCGACCAGCACGAAGGCCTTGGGACCGGTGGCATGCAGCGTCTCGTTCAGCACCAGCACGCCGAGCAGGCCGGCGACCACCGGCTTGGCCACCGTCATCGTCGGCAACGACGCGGTCAGCGCGCCGGCGCGGAACGCCGACTGCTGGAAGATCATCCCGGCCAGCGCCACCAACAGCCAGGGCACGAACTCCGGCGACGTGACCACGCGCAGCAGGCCGTGCTCGGACATCTCGACGATGCCCTTGGTCAGGACCGCGAACAACGCCAGCGATGAACCCGCAACCACCGCGAGCAGCATGGCCGCAAACGGGCTGCCGGCCCGCAGCCGCGCGGCCACCACGCAGGTCACCAGCAGCGGCACCATGACCAGGGCGACGATGAGCCAGATTCGCAGCGGCGCGCGCTGGTCACCGGCAGCCGGGTCGCCGACGATGATGACGACCGCCAATGCGGCGGCCAGGATGAGCGCCCACATCCATTCCCGCGGCTGCACCCGGTGGTGGGCGAGCCGCGCGTAGATGGGCAGTGCGAACAGAAGGGCCGTCACCTGCAGGGCGGTCACCAAGACGACCGAACCCCATGCCAGGGCCGCGGCCTGCAGGCTGTAGTTGGTGATCGCGGCCAGGCCACCCAGCCACCACCGGGTGTCCCGCAGCGACATGCGGAACAGTTCGAGGTGCCCGACCGGCTTGTCGGTGATCTCGTGCGCGGAGCGCTGACGGATCACGTCGCCGACCGCAGATGCCAGCGCCGCGCATAAGGCAAGTAACGCCGCGACATCAACTTTTGACATTGATCGATCCCTCCGCCCGACGGCCGTCCGACCCAGCTTTCCCCGTGGCCCAAGCAAATACACGCACAATTGGCGTTCAGTTCAACTACGAATCTATGACGTTGCACACGTTGCTAATAACGCCGCGGGTAACCGTTCAACTAATACTTCAGCAATCTATGTAACCCGTGGGATAACTCTAAGAGAACTACACAGCTAGCCGTGAGCGCTGGCTAAGCCCCCTCGCAGCGCGCCGTCGGCCTGCGTCGTCGGGCCGGTCGGGAACGGCAAGGTGGCGGCACGTGCCAGAGCAAGCTGCTTGAATACTGTTAAGCACCTGTTGGGGACCCGGCCACGGGCATCCGGCAGACGCAGGAAAACGGTGCCGCTACGCGCGGCAGGCGCGCGGGACACGGACCGCGCGGAAGGGTTGCGAAAGGGTAGTGACGAGCGCATGACGGCTGACGAGCCTCGCGACGATTCAGCTAGGCCGGTGCCGCGCCCGGGACCGCGCCCCGGTCCCCGGCCGACACCGCGACCCAGCACCGCTCACCCGCTGGTGATGCCGCCTCCCAGCAATCCGCACCAGTTCGGACGCGTGGACGACGACGGCACGGTGTGGCTGATCAGCTCGGCCGGCGAGCGCATCGTCGGCTCCTGGCAGGCCGGCGACCGGGAGGCGGCGTTCGCCCACTTCGGCCGGCGCTTCGATGACCTGGCCACCGAGGTCACCCTGATGGAGGAGCGCCTGGCCTCCGGGAGCGGTGATGCGCGCAAGATCAAGGCGCACGCGGCCCAGCTGACGGAGGCGTTGCCGACGGCGGCCGTGCTGGGCGATGTCGACGCGCTGGCGGGCCGGCTGAGCGCCATCGCCGAACACGCCGAGGCGGCCGTCGCCGCGGACCGCTCCCGGCGCGAGGAGCATCGGGCCACCCAGACCGCTCGCAAGGAGGCGCTGGCCGCGGAGGCCGAGGAGTTGGCCGCCAACGCGACGCAGTGGAAGGCCGCGGGCGATCGGTTCCGCGCGATCCTCGACGAATGGAAGACGATCAGCGGGGTGGACCGCAAGGTCGACGACGCGCTGTGGAAGCGCTATTCCGCGGCGCGGGAGGCCTTCAACCGGAGGCGGGGATCGCACTTCGCCGAACTGGACCGGGAACGCTCGGGAATCCGCCAGGCCAAGGAACGGCTGTGCGAGCGGGCCGAAGCGCTGTCCGACTCGACCGACTGGACCGCGACCAGCGCCGAGTTCCGCAAGCTGCTCACCGAGTGGAAGGCGGCCGGGCGGGCGACCCGGGAGGTCGACGACGCCCTGTGGCGGCGGTTCAAGGCCGCCCAGGACGTGTTCTTCACCGCGCGCAACGCGGTGACGGCGGAAAAGGACGCCGAGTTCCGCGCCAATGCGACCGCCAAGGAGGCGTTGCTGGCCGAGGCGGAGAAGCTGGACACCAGCAATCACGACGCCGCCCGCGCGGCGCTGCGCACGATCACCGAGAAGTGGGACGCGATCGGCAAAGTGCCGCGCGAGCGGTCCGCCGAGCTCGAGCGGCGGCTGCGCGCGGTCGAGAAGAAGGTGCGCGACGCGGGCGACGTCGGCTGGTCTGACCCGCAAGCTCAGGCTCGCGCCGAGCAATTCCAGGCCCGCGCCGAGCAATACGAACAGCAGGCGCAGAAGGCCGCGGCGGCGGGGCGGACCAAGGAGGCCGAAGAGGCCAAAGCCAACGCCGAGCAGTGGCGGCAGTGGGCGCAGGCGGCCGTCGAGGCGCTGACCCGCAAGCCCTAGTGGCGATCAGTCCCCTTTGTCGCCGGGCTCGTCGCGGGTCTGCGGCGCCGGGTTGTCCAGCCCGTCCAGCAGGGTGATCGACTGTTGCGCCGCCGCGACGCGGCGCCGCTGCTCCTCGGCGGCCAGCTGCACGATGGTGCGCGACCAGACCACGCGGGCCCAGTGGTAGATGAGCACGAGCACGGTCAGCCAGGCGACGATCAGGCCCCAGCCCGGCCCCGGGTGCCCCGCAGAAACGGTCTGCCGCGACCAGATCGCCAGCATGCCCGCGGCGCCCGCAATCGCGGTGCCCGCCAACGCAACCCAGGCCAGCGCCCAACGCCGCGTCACCAGGGCGAGCATCGAGAAGCCCACGCCGAACACCAATGCCAGCCAGGCGAACACGCGCGACGGCAGGGCGACGGCGGCCGCGCCGGCGTGGTGGCTACCGAACAGCACATCCCAACCGCGCACGTCACCGGTGTGCGGCAGGATGAAGGACGCCAACAGCACGAACACCAGGATCGAGACGAAGAAGGCGCGAGGGCCCGGGTCGAATCCGCGCGCCACCCGGCGCTCGGCGGCCTCGATCTCGGTCCGCAGGGCGTCGAGCTGTGCGTCGTTGTTGATTTCTTTTCTCATAGCGCACATCCAAGGGGTTCGGGCGGGCCGGCGGGCGGCCCGACGGCGGGCATGCCGAGGCCGATGCCGCCCGGGCGCTGCCCGGCCGCCTGAGCATCACCCGCCCGGGTGCTGCGATGCGTGACGATGCCCGCGTCGGCGATGAGGTGGTGCGGTGCGGCGTCGGTGATCACCGTGGTGATGATGTCGCCGGGCCGCACCGGGGTGTCGGCGGGCGCGCCGACGGCTTCCCCGACCGCAAAGTGCACCAACCGGCCGTCGCGGGCCCGCCCGGTCATCCGCGCGGTGCGGCTGTCCTTGCGCCCTTCGCCCGTGGCGACCAGCAGTTCGACGGTCTGCCCGATCAGAGCCTGGTTGCCCTCCAGCGAGATCGCCTCCTGCAACGCGATCAGCCGGTCATAGCGTTCCTGCACAACGGCTTTCGGGATCTGCCCGTCCAGGTCGGCGGCCGGGGTGCCGGGCCGCTTGGAGTACTGGAAGGTGAACGCGGCCGAGAACCGGGCCCGGCGCACCACGTCGAGCGTGGCGGCGAAGTCCTCTTCGGTCTCTCCGGGGAACCCGACGATCAGGTCGGTGGTGATGGCGGCGTGCGGCATGGCGGCCCGGACCCGGTCGATGATGCCGAGGTAGCGCTCGGCGCGGTACGAGCGCCGCATCGCGCGCAGCACCCGATCGGATCCGGACTGCAGTGGCATGTGCAGCGCGGGGCAGACATTCGGCGTCTGCGCCATGGCCTCGATGACGTCGTCGGTGAATTCGGCCGGGTGCGGCGAGGTGAACCGCACCCGCTCCAGCCCGTCGATGTCGCCGCAGGCCCGCAGCAGGCGGGCGAAGGCGCCGCGGTCGCGGGGCAGGGCCGGGTCGGCGAAGGACACCCCGTACGCGTTGACGTTCTGGCCCAGCAGCGTGACCTCGAGCACGCCGTCGTCGACCAGCGAGGCGACCTCGGCCAGGATGTCGTCCGGACTACGGTCGACCTCCTTGCCCCGCAACGACGGGACGATGCAGAACGTGCAGCTGTTGTTGCACCCAACCGAGATGGAAACCCAAGCGGCGTAGGCGGATTCGCGCGCGCTGGGCAGGGACGACGGGAATTGCTGCAGCGCCTCGGCGATTTCGATCTGGGCGACCTTGTTGTGTCGGGCGCGTTCCAGCAGCGTGGGCAGCGACCCGATGTTGTGGGTGCCGAAGATGACGTCGACCCAGGGCGCCTTGCGCAGCAACGCGTCCCGGTCCTTTTGGGCCAGGCAGCCGCCGACGGCGATCTGCATCTCGGGATTGCCGCGCTTGCGCGGAGCCAGGTGGCTGAGGTTGCCGTACAGCTTGTTGTCGGCGTTCTCCCGCACCGCGCAGGTGTTGAACACCACCACGTCGGCGTCTCCAAAATCCGAGCCCTCGGCGGCGCGCTGATAGCCGGCCGCTTCCAGCAGGCCGGCCAACCGCTCCGAGTCGTGGACGTTCATCTGGCAGCCGTAGGTGCGGACTTGGTAGGTGCGCGCGGACACGGCATCGGCCGGCGCGTGTGCGGGCCCGGCGTCCCGCGCCACCATCGAAGTCACCCGGCCATGGTACGGCGACGGGTCGGCGCGGGAGAAACCGCACGTCAAGGACCTAGACCCGGCGGCGCTCCCGCTCGGCGGCCAACTCGGCGAAAACGACCTCGCATGCCAAGTTCTGGCTGTAACCACGGCGCGCCAGCATCCCCACCAGCCTGCGAGTCACCCGCGCGTCGTCGCCGTCCAGCGTCTCCCGGCGCAGCTTGGACCGCACCAGCTGCTCCGCCCGGTCCCGTTCGGCACCGGCATCGATCCCGGCCAGCACCGAGGTGATCACGTCGTCGCCGACGCCCTTGGTGTGCAACTCGGCGGCCAAGGCGCGCTTGCTCTTGCCGGCGTGCGCCCGGCGGGAATGCACCCACTGCTCAGCGAAGTCGGCGTCGTCGATCAAGCCGACGGAGGCCAACCGGTCGAGCACGCGCCCGCTGACGTCGTTGGGATAGCCACGTTTGGTCAGCTGGCCGTGCAGCTCGGCCCGGGTGCGCGCTCTCGCGGTGAGCAGGCGCAGGCACAGCGCCCGCGCCTGCTCCTCGCGGGAGGGCTCAGAAGTCGACGGGGGCGGGCAAGACGTCGTCATCGGTCACGACCGCGCCAATGCCGAGCTTTTCCTTGATCATCTTCTCGATCTCGTTGGCGACTTCGTCGTTTTCCTTCAAGAAGGTGCGGGCGTTCTCCTTGCCCTGGCCGAGCTGCTCGCCCTCGTAGGTGAACCAGGAACCGGACTTGCGGATGAAGCCCTGCTCCACACCCATGTCGATCAGCGAGCCCTCCCGGCTGATCCCCTGGCCGTAGAGGATGTCGAACTCGGCCTGCTTGAAGGGCGGCGCCACCTTGTTCTTGACGATCTTGACCCGGGTGCGGTTACCGACCGCGTTGGTGCCGTCCTTGAGCGTCTCGATCCGGCGCACGTCCATGCGCACCGACGCGTAGAACTTCAAAGCCTTTCCACCCGTGGTGGTTTCGGGGCTGCCGAACATCACCCCGATCTTCTCGCGCAGCTGGTTGATGAAGATCGCGGTGGTGCCCGAATTGTTCAGCGCGCCAGTCATTTTCCGCAGGGCCTGGCTCATCAGCCGGGCCTGCAGTCCGACGTGACTGTCGCCCATCTCGCCTTCGAGCTCGGCGCGCGGCACCAGCGCGGCCACCGAGTCGATGACCAGGATGTCCAGGGCGCCGGAGCGGATCAGCATGTCGGCGATCTCGAGGGCCTGCTCCCCCGTGTCAGGCTGACTGACCAGCAGGGAATCGGTGTCCACGCCGAGCTTCTTGGCGTACTCCGGGTCCAGGGCGTGCTCGGCGTCGATGAAGGCGGCGACGCCGCCGGCAGCCTGGGCGTTGGCCACCGCGTGCAGGGCGACGGTGGTCTTACCCGAGGATTCCGGGCCGTAGATCTCCACGACCCGGCCGCGGGGCAGCCCGCCGATGCCCAAGGCCACGTCCAGTGCGATGGATCCGGTCGGAATGATCGAGATCGGCTGACGCGTCTCGTCGCCGAGACGCATCACTGAGCCTTTGCCGTAGCTCTTTTCGATCTGGGCCATCGCCAGTTCGAGAGCCTTCTCGCGGTCGGGGGCTTGCGCCATGGTGTCTCTCCTATAGTCGGTGTTCGTCTGACCGGTATCGGTCGGTTGGCGGTGACATTAGAGAAAGCCACCGACAAGTTGACTGGCCGAACGTTCACCACAGTAGCCGAACAGGTGTTCGATTCAAGTTCGACACGCCGCGCGCACCACATTGCGAAAGGCCGGCCCCAGAACAGATGGACATTTCGGCAGAGTTGTCCGAAATCTCGTCTTATGGCGGATTCTTCGCGCTAACCGTGGGTGGTGACGCGGCGGGATGGCATCCGGTCAGGCGGTCCTACGCCGACGGCTGCGCCGACCTGATCGACGCCACCGTCCGGCGCTACCGCACGAACGACCTGCGGATCGGCGCCTCGCTGGTGCACCTCGGCCACGCCGCCCGGCTGTGGTCACCGGTGCTCGCGTGCGCGGTAGGTCACGGCGTGCTGCCCGACCTCGACGATCTGCAACGCGCCGATAGCGGCGCGCAGCTACGGCTGCCCCATCCCGCCGGGGAATCCATCACCTCGCCGGCGCCCGAGGAGCTGTATCGCATCGTCGTGACCGCACACATGCGGCCGCTCGCCGCCGGCCTTCCGGTCAAGCTGGCGCCCGCCCTGCTGGCCGGCAACGTCGCCTCCGCGCTGGTCGGTGCCGCCCAGGCCCTGCTTGTGGCGCGGCCCGACCTGCGGCCGGCGATCGTGCAGACGACCCGGTCGCTACTGGACACCGGCATGATGGCCGGATCCGGGGTCCTCACCGGCCTGGACTTCAGGCGCCGCAGCTGCTGCCTTTTTTATCGTCTGCCCGGGGGCTCGTTATGCGGCGACTGCGGGCTGCACCGGACGCGGCGATAGGGCCGGTCGGACGACGCGGGCGTCGTTTGGCGTCGACGTGTCCGGGTATCTGACCGGCATGTCCTCAGCCGCAACGCAATCCTTGCGCGCCATCGCCTTGGTCTGCTCATTGAAGAAAAGCCCGGCGCCGTCCAGCAGCGAGCTGCTCGCCGATCAGCTGCTCGATCAGCTGCGAAGCGCGGGCGTCGAGGGCCAAAAGGTGCGGTGCGTCGACCTGAACCTGCTGCCGGGCGTCGAAGCCGACATGGGGCCGGGCGATGAGTGGCCGGCGCTGTTGGACAAGGTCAAGGCGGCCGACATCGTGATCGTGTCGACGCCGACCTGGGTGGGTCATATGTCCAGCGTGGCGCAGCGGGTGCTGGAGCGCCTCGACGCCGAGCTGTCCGACACGGACGACGAGGGAAGACCACGGATGGTGGGCAAAGTGGCCCTGGCCGCGGTCGTGGGCAACGAGGACGGCGCGCACAAGATCGTCGCCGACCTCTTTCAGGCGCTCAATGACATTGGATTCTCGATCGCCGCGCAGGGATGCACCTATTGGAACGGCGAGGCCATGCAGGGCACGGACTACACCGACCTGGACGACGTGCCGGAAGCCGTCGCATCCGCTACCGGCAATGCGGTCCGTAACGCCGTGCACCTCGCCACCGTGTTGCGGCAGAACACTTACCCGGCATACGAATAGCTCACCACTGATCCCGGGGCACGTCGAAGTCCACGCACAACGCCCGCCAGACGTCGCGGGGCTCGATGCCCGCCTCGATGGCCTGAGCGGCCGTGCGTCCGTCGAAGCCAGTCAGCACGTGATCCACCAGCACCGAGGACCCATAGGTGGTGCCGAAGCGCAGTACTACCCGCTCGTGAAACTCCGTCAGCCGCACGCCAGTCAACATACCCAGCCCGCGTACATGGGACACCTGAGCGGCCGCTACCTCCAGCTGGCCGGCAGGTCGATGATGTGATTCGGGCAGTCCTCATGCACCGCAATGGACATCACGTCGCGCGCGCGTTGAGCAGACATGGTGGCGCGCAATTGCATGAAGGCGTACTCGGCCGGCGCTAGTCCCTGCTGGGCGGCGGTTGGATCGTCCATCAACTGGCACGCCTGCTGTTCCTCGGGGCTGTCGGCGTGCGCCACGGCCGCACCGCCCAGCGTCCCCGCCAGCAGGGCGCCGGCGGCGATTGTCGTGATGATCTTCATCGGCTGCCTCCCGCCGAAGCATAGGTCGGCCGGGACCGCGACCGGCGGATCATCCGGTCACCGCGAGCGCGTCGCGGCACACCCGGACCGGATCGGCGACGTCGGCGATGCCGGCGGCCGCCGTCCGCGCCGCCGCCCGGTAGCGGGGCGATGACAGCACCTCGTTCACGGCGGCCACCAGCGCGTCGGCGGTCAGCGGCCGGATCAACCGCGCGCTGCCCTGGCGCAGCACCCGGTTGGCGATCTCCCACTGGTCGCCGCCGCCGGGCACCACCACCAGCGGCACGCCGGCCAGCAGCGTCTTGGCCACCATGCCGTGGCCGCCGCCGCAGATCACCAGGTCGGCATGCGCCAACAACTCGTCCTGACGTCCCAGCCCTACCGTCGCCCACGGCGGCACCGTCAGCTCCGGTCCGTCCAACCGCGACACCAGCAGGCGCGATCCCGCCGGCAGGGTCTCCCCCGGCGTCAAGCACCCCAGCGCGACCTCGGCGAGGCCCTCGGTCCCGATCACGGCGGTCGAGGGCGCGACGACCACGACCGGCCCGGAGCCGGCCGGGACCTCGAGGATCCGGTCGGTCGGCTCGAAATGCAGCGGCCCGACGACGACGGCCTCGGCGGGCCAGTCGGGGCGGGGGACCTCCAGCGCGGGCAGCGTCGCGATCAGCCTTCGCAGCGGCCCGGGGTCGCGCGCCGGCAGCCCGATCTCGACGCGCGCGTTCGCGCGCTGCTGCAGGCCCGTGCGCACGGATCGCGCCGTCAGCGCGCGCATCGTGGCGTCCCGCAGTCGCCCCCGGATGCCGGTGCCCGGCGCCAGCCCGCTGCCTATCGGCGGCAGCCCTTTCGACGGCAGGTACAGCGGATGCGGGTTGAGCTCGATCCACGGGATGCCCAGCAGTTCGGCGGCCATGCCGCCGCCGGCGGTGATGACGTCCGACACCACCAGGTCGGGCGCCAGTTCGCGCAGCGCGGGCACATTGAGCACGGCCATCCGCGCGGCGCGCCGGTGGATACGGGCCCCGGCGTCGACGTCGTCGTCGGTGGCCACCAACCCGTCCAGCTCGACGGCCTTCACGCCGGCGGCACGGGCGGTGTCGAGCCATTCGGCGCCGGTGAACAGCGTGGGCTCGTCTCCGGCTTCGGCGAAGCGCCGGCACAGCGCAATGGCCGGGAACGAATGCCCGGGATCCGGCCCGGCGACCACGGCGACGCGCATCGTGCTCACCCTGCCACAGCGCCCGATCGCCCCGCGCCTACGCTGGCAAGATGACCGAGCTGACTGGCACAACCGTTGCGAACACCCGTACGGTCGAAGGATTCCTGTACGCCCTGCAGGACGCGGATTACGACGCCGCCGACGCCGCGCTGGCCGACGACCTCGTCTACGAAAACGTCGGCCTGCCCACCATCCGTGGCCGGGCCAGGGCCATGAAGTTGTTTCGCCAGATGGAGGGCCGCGCCGCCTTCGAGGTGAAGATCCATCGCATCGCGGCCGACGGCGGCGCGGTGCTCACCGAACGCACCGACGCGCTGATCTTCGGCCCGCTGCGGCTGCAGTTCTGGGTGTGCGGCGTGTTCGAGGTCCACAACGGGCGGATCACGTTGTGGCGGGACTACTTCGACTTCTTCGACATGCTCAAGGCCACCGCCCGCGGTCTGGCGGCGCTGCTGCTGCCGTCACTCAAAGCGTCGTTCTAGCAATATGATCCGCGCGGCACGCTAGCCCGTCCCGCGCAATCCGCCGAGTTCGTCGAACGCCTGCGCCCAGCCGACCAGGCGATCGGTCGCGCCGGCCAGCTCGGCGCGATACTGCTGCGATGCCGCGGATCCGTCGCCGTTCGCCGAGGACACCAATTGCGCTGCCGCGGTGACCATTTCGTTGTACTGGCGGACGCCGGCGGACAGCTGCGCGGTGAACGCGTTGATGGTGGGCACCAGATACGACCGCGATTCCTCGCTGGCCTGCGCCGCCCGCTCCATCGACACCACCTGTGCCGCGGTGGACGCCATGGCCGCCGAGGTCCTGGTGGCGGCCGCGGTCAGGTCGCGGATCTCGGCCGCGGGCAACATCGCGCCCCGCTCGATCACGGCCACCAATGACGTAAACCCGCGCTCCGAGGCCCCCAACGCGTACATCGCGGGGCGCGCCGCCGAACCCGGCGGCGGCAGCCGGCGCGCGCCCGCGGCCCGGGGTGTCGGCAACGACTCGGACCGCAGCCAGCGATAGCGAAGCAGCAACAGCGTCGCGGGGATGGCCATGAAAACCGCGACGCCCCCGGTGATTTCCAGCAGCAGTGCGAACCAACCCCAGGCCGCCAGCAGCATCGTCACCGCCGCCCAGAACACACACCCGGCGCTGAAGATCAGTCCCCAGCGAAGCGCGCGGCGACGGCGACGCAGCTGGCGTGCGCGCGGGTCCGCGACCGCGCTGATCCGGCGGGCCACCAAGTCGGAGAGGTCGGCCGCGGTGGCCAGCCCGCGGTGCAGCAGCGCACGCCACGGCCCGGGCTGTCCTGCTTTCACCGCAACGACGCTTCGACTACTGGCCAAGCGGCTTCTCGGCGACCGAGCCGCCCGCGCTTTCCGCGGGCGCTGGGGTGGCGGGGGTGGTGGGAGCGGCCGGCGCGCCACCGGTCGGCAGGGCCTCGCCACGCATCGAGGCGCGAATCTGCTCCAGCCGCGAATGGCCGGCCATTTGGACGCCGGCCTGCTCGACCTCGAGCATCCGGCCCTGCACCGAACCCTTCGCGAGCTCGGCCGCCCCGATCGCGTTGGCATACCGCCGCTCGATCTTGTCGCGCACCTCGTCGAGGCTGGGAACGTTGCCGGGGGCGGCGAGGTCGCTCATCGACTGCAGCGACGCGCTCACCTGCTCCTGCATCTTGGCCTGCTCGAGCTGGCTGAGCAGCTTGGTGCGCTCGGCGATCTTCTGCTGAAGCACCATGGCGTTCTGCTCAACCGCCTTCTTGGCCTGCGCGGCCGCGCCCAGCGCCTGGTCGTGCAGCGTTTTGAGGTCTTCGACGCTCTGCTCGGCGGTCACCAGCTGGGCGGCGAACGCCTCGGCGGCGTTGTTGTACTCGGTGGCCTTCGCGGTGTCACCGGACGCGGTCGCCTGATCGGCCAGCGTCAACGCCTGACGGACGTTGACCTGCAGCTTCTCCACATCCGCCAGCTGACGGTTCAGCCGCATCTCCAGTTGCCGCTGGTTGCCGATGACCTGCGCGGCCTGCTGGGTCAGCGCCTGATGCGTGCGTTGCGCTTCCTCGATGGCCTGCTGGATCTGGACTTTGGGGTCTGCGTGCTCGTCGATCTTGGCGTTGAACAGCGCCGCGAGGTACTTCCACGCCTTGACGAACGGATTGGCCATGAGTGAGCTCCACCTTCGCTTCTTGAGGATCCGGAGGGTCCCCGGATGGGCCTGAACGGGCTCTGCGCCTGTCGCTCAATTTAACGGGTCGGCGCCGTTCGCCCCACCCCTTACGCGGATCGGGTCCCGGCGCTCAGGCGAGCGCCAACGACGCCACCGGCGGGATGACGACCTTGATGCTGGTGCTGGCGGTCCCATCCGCGGGCGCGCCGACGGCCGCACGTTCTTCGCTGGCCATCCGCTCGCCGGCGTGGGTGAGAACCGACGACAGCGGGACGTCCAGCGCGTCGCAGATCGCGTTCAGCAGCTCGCTGGATGGCTCCTTGCGGCCGCGCTCGACCTCGGACAGGTATCCGAGGCTCACCCGCGCCGAATCGGACACCTCGCGCAGCGTCCTGCCCTGCGTCGTGCGGGCCTCGCGCAGCACGTCGCCGATGACCTCACGCACCAATGGCGGCATCCCGCCCTCCTTCGTCCAGTCGGCCCTGCGCGGCACGTACTCGCTTGCCTCCGGCAGGGGCTCTCTAGGTGAACGCCGCCGGCGGTGGTCTGGTTCCCATTTGGCGCCGCCGGAATCAGCCGGATGTGCGGCGTACTTCCCGGACGGTCGAGACGACGTAGTCGATACCCGTGATGACGGTGAGCACGATCGCCGCGGCCATCACCACCGCCGCGGCCACCCGGAAGGGCCCCGCCAGGGGCAGTACGAACAATCCGATGGCCAGCACCTGCACCACGGTCTTGAGTTTGCCGCCCCAGCTGGCCGGGATGACGCCGCGACGAATCACGGCCAGCCGCAGCACGGTGACCCCGAACTCGCGGGCCAGGATCACGACCGTGACCCACCACGGCAGTTCACCGAGCATCGACAGCCCGATCAGCGCCGACCCCACCAGCGTCTTATCCGCGATCGGGTCGACGAAAGCGCCGAATTCGGTTGCCATGCCGTAGTTGCGGGCCAGCAGGCCGTCGAGCCGATCGGTGATGCAGGCGGCCGCGAAGATCACGAAAGCAACCACCCGGAAACCGCTTTGATGGCCGTCCCCGGCGAACAGCGCGAGCAAGAAGATCGGCACCAGGACGAGCCGCAACAGGGTCAGCGTATTGGCCAAATTGGCGATGTTCGCGCGGCCTGCCGCCGGACCCGTCTGCGGCTGCCCCGACACGGCAACAGAATAGCGGTTGACCAGCACACCCGGTTGCGATGTCGATACTGTTAGCCGTGACCCATGATCCGCAGCGTCCTCGGCCGCTGGTTCGGCGCGCGCGAACGTCCGACGTGCCGGCCATCAAGAACTTGGTCGACACCTATGCGGGAAAGATCCTGCTGGAGAAGAACCTCGTGACGTTGTACGAGGCCGTCCAGGAATTCTGGGTGGCCGAACACGAGGGCCAGGTGGTTGGCTGCGGCGCGCTGCACGTGTTGTGGTCGGACCTCGGCGAGGTGCGCACCGTGGCCGTCAGCCCGGCGCTGACCGGCCACGGCATCGGCCACGCGATCGTCGACCGGCTGCTGGAGGTCGCCCGCGAGCTGCAGCTCAAGCGGCTGTTCGTGTTGACGTTCGAAACCGAGTTCTTCGCCCGGCACGGATTCACCGAGATCGAGGGCACGCCGGTCACCGCCGAGGTCTTCGAGGAGATGTGCCGCTCCTACGACATCGGTGTCGCCGAATTCCTGGACCTCAGCTACGTCAAGCCGAACATCCTCGGCAACTCGCGAATGCTGCTGGTGTTGTAGAACGCCGAGCGTGAACTGGCGGCGGGATTCGCGCCATTTTTTCGCCTTGAGTACACGCTCGGCGTTGAACCCGGCCGCTATTCCGGGTCGCCCCCGTCGGCGTCGCTTCCGCCCCGGATCAACGCCAGCGTCCCCGCCAGCTCGTCGGGCTTGATCAGCACCTCGCGCGCCTTGGAGCCCTCCGACGGTCCGACGATGCCGCGGGTCTCCATCAGGTCCATCAGCCGGCCGGCCTTGGCGAAGCCGACGCGCAGCTTGCGCTGCAGCATCGAGGTGGAGCCGAACTGGCTGGACACCACCAGCTCGACGGCCTGCAGGAACACGTCCATGTCGTCGCCGATGTCGGGGTCGACGTCGGTGCGTTCCCCGGTGGGCTTGGCGGTCGTGACGCCCTCGGTGTACTCGGGTTCGGCCTGGTCCTTGCAGGCGGTGACGACGGCCTGGATCTCCTCGTCGGTGATGAACGCGCCCTGCAACCGGATCGGCTTGCCCGCGCCCATCGGCAGAAACAGGCCGTCGCCCATGCCGATCAGTTTTTCGGCGCCGGCCTGGTCCAGGATGACGCGGCTGTCGGTCAGCGACGACGTGGCGAACGCCAGCCGGGACGGCACGTTCGTCTTGATCAGACCGGTGACCACGTCCACCGACGGGCGCTGGGTGGCCAGCACCAGGTGAATGCCTGCGGCCCGGGCCTTTTGGGTGATCCGCACGATTGCGTCCTCGACGTCGCGCGGCGCCGTCATCATCAGGTCGGCCAGCTCGTCGACGATCGCCACCACATACGGGTAGGGCCGGTATTCACGCTGGCTGCCCAGCGGCGCGGTGATGACACCGGCGCGGACCTTCTCGTTGAAGTCGTCGATGTGCCGCACCCGGGACGCCTGCATGTCCTGGTAGCGCTGCTCCATCTCCTCGACCAGCCACGCCAGCGCGGCGGCCGCCTTCTTGGGCTGCGTGATGATCGGGGTGATCAGGTGCGGAATGCCTTCGTACGGCGTGAGTTCCACCATTTTCGGGTCGATCAGGATCATCCTGACCTCCTCCGGGGTCGCGCGCGCCAGCAGCGACACCAGCATCGAGTTGACGAAGCTGGACTTACCGGATCCGGTCGAGCCGGCCACCAGCAGGTGCGGCATCTTGGCCAGGTTGGCCGAGATGAAGTCGCCCTCGATGTCCTTGCCGAGCCCGATCACCAGCGGGTGGTGGTCGCGCCGGGTCGAGGGAGCGGTGAGCACGTCGGCCAGCCGCACCATCTCCCGGTCGGTGTTGGGCACCTCGATGCCCACGGCCGACTTGCCGGGGATCGGGGCCAGCATGCGCACGCTCTCGGTGGCCACCGCGTAGGCGATGTTCTTCTGCAGGGCGGTGATCTTCTCGACCTTCACGCCCGGTCCCAGCTCGACCTCGTAGCGGGTGACGGTCGGCCCGCGGGTGCAGCCGGTCACGGCGGCGTCGACCTTGAACTGGGTCAGCACCTCGGTGATGGCGTCGGCCATGACGTTGTTGGCGGCGCTGCGCTTCTTGGGCGGATCGCCCGCCACCAGCAGGCTGAGCGAGGGCAGCGTGTAGGGACCCTCGACGATCCGGTCGAGTTCCACGGTGTCGTGCTTGCCCGCCGACCGGCCGCGCTTGCGGCCCCGCGACGCCTGCAGGGCGGGCTGGACGGTGGGTTCGGGCACGGTCGGGACGTCGTCCTGCAGCGCGGCCTCGGCCTCGTCGTCCGGCGACCAGGCCGCCGCCTCGGGAACGGAAGGAGCGTCGTCGTAGTCGTCGTCGTGGCCCGCTTCGGCGTCGTCGTCGAACTCATCCGCGTAGTCGTACGGCTCGTCGTCGCCGACCAGCCGGGTGCCGAACATGGCCCGCACCACGTCGGGCACCTCCCGGATGGTGGTTCCGGTCAACAGCAACAGGCCGAACATGAACCCGATGAACAACAACGGCGCGGCAATCCAGGGCGTGAGCCCGTCCGAGAGCGGGCCGCCGATGGCGAAGCCGATGAAACCGGCCGCGCGGCGGCGCGCCTCCGGGTCCCCCGGCGAGCCCGACCACAGGTGGCGCAAACCGAGGACCGACAGCGTGATCAAGCTGGTGCCGAGGATCAGCCGGGGACGCACATCCGGGTTGGGCTCGGTGCGCATCAGGGTCACCGCCACCGCCGCGGTGGCCGCCGGCAGCGCCAGCACACCCGCCCCGATGAAGGTGCGCAGCAGCGTGTCGACCCACGTGCCGACCGGTCCGGCGGCGTGGAACCACGAGCTCGCGACGACCACCACGGAAAAGCCCAGCAGAACCAGCGCGATGCCATCGCGGCGATGCCCGGGATCGATGTCGTGGGCTCGCCCGATCGACCGGGCCGCGCCGCCGGTCCCCCGGGCGGCCATCAACCAGATCGCGCGGATGGCGCGACCACACGTCAGCCCGGCCCCGACCAGCGGGGCGTGATTGCGCCGCCGGGCGGGCTTGCTGACCTTCTTGCGGGGCGCCGCCGGGCGCGCACCCCGGGACCCGCTGGCGCGCGAAGTGGCCTTTGACCTGCTCGTTCGGCTTCTGGAGCGGGCGGCGGTCTTACTGGGCATGACGGCAAGGGTAGTCGCAACGGCATCATCTACACCACCCGCCACACTGGTAACCCTCCGGCCTTGTCAGGCACGGTGCGGCCGGGGCGCCAAATCGCGTGAGTAGGGTGACATTCGGTTGCGAGAAGTCGTGCTCGTCACCGGATCCCACAGCGCCCAGGAGGCCATCAATGCCCGTTGTCGTCGTCGCCACCATGACTGTCAAACCCGAGTCGGTCGACACCGTTCGCGACATCCTCACGCGGGCGGTCGAAGAAGTGCACGACGAGCCGGGCTGCCAGTTGTATTCGCTGCACCAGTCCGACGAGACCTTCGTCTTCGTCGAGCAGTGGGCAGACGCCGAGGCGCTCAAGGCGCACAGCACCGCGCCGGCGATCGGCAAGATGTTCACCGCGGCGGGTGAGCACCTCGTCGGCGCCCCCGACATCAAGATGCTGCAGCCGGTCTCGGCCGGCGACCCGGCCAAAGGCCAGTTGCGGCCCTGATGGCCCGCTCGCCAGAAGGCCCCCTGAAAGGCAAAGTCGCCTTCATCACCGGCGCCGCGCGCGGGCAGGGCCGCGCGCACGCGGTGCGGCTGGCCGCCGACGGCGCCGACATCATCGCCGTCGACCTGTGCGACCAGATCGCCAGCGTCCCCTACCCGCTGGCCACCCCCGAGGACTTGGCCGCCACGGTGAAGCTGGTGCAAGACACCGGCGCGCGGATCGTGGCCGCTCGCGGCGACGTCCGCGACCGCGAATCGCTGGCGGCCGCCTTGCAGGCGGGCCTGGACGAGTTCGGCCGCCTTGACATCGTGGTGGCCAACGCCGGGATCGCCCCCATGCAATCCGGTGACGACGGCTGGCACGACGTCATCGACGTCAACCTCACCGGCGTCTACCACACCATCAAGGTCGCGATACCCACGATGGTCAAGCAGGGCACCGGCGGGTCGATCGTGCTGATCAGTTCGAGCGCCGGGCTGGCCGGGGTCGGCAGCCCGGACGCCGGTTCCGTCGGCTACGCCGCCGCCAAGCACGGTGTGGTCGGGCTGATGCGTGTCTACGCGAATCTGCTTGCCGGGCAGATGATCCGGGTCAACTCGATCCACCCGTCCGGCGTCGAGACGCCGATGATCAACAACGAGTTCACCCGGGAGTGGCTGGCCAAGATGGCCGCCGCGACGGACACGCCGGGCGCGATGGGCAACGCCATGCCGGTGGACGTGCTGGACGTCGAGGACGTCGCCAACGCGGTGGCGTGGCTGGTGTCCGACCAGGCGCGCTACATCACCGGGGTGACCCTGCCCGTCGACGCGGGTTTCTTGAACAAGTAATGGCGATGGCACGAAACCCGGTCGCGCAGACGGCATTTGGCCCGATGCTACTGGCCGCCGTCGAGCAGAACGAGCCGCCCGGCCGCCGCCTGGTCGACGACGACTTCGCCGAGCTCTTCCTGCCCGCGCCGCTGCGGTGGCTCGTCGGCGCGACCCGGTTCGCGCCGGTTCGGCGGTTGATGATCCGCGGCTCGGAGTTCACCGGTCCGGGACTGTGGGCGAATCTGGCGTGCCGCAAGCGTTTCATCACCGACAAGGTCCAGGAATCACTCGACGACGTCAACGCCGTCGTCATCCTCGGAGCGGGCCTGGACACCCGCGCCTACCAGTTGACGCGGCGGGTCCGCATTCCGGTGTTCGAGGTCGACCTGCCGGTCAACGTGGCGAGGAAGCTCAAGACGGTCCGCCGCGTGCTCGGCGAGCCGCCGCTGTCGGTTCGGTTGGTGGCGTTGAACCTCGAGCATGACGACCTGCTCACCTCGCTCGCCGAGCACGGTTACCGCACCGACTACCGGGCGTTCTTCATCTGCGAAGGCGTCACCCAATACCTCACCGAAGCCACCGTCCGGCGCACCCTGGACGGACTGCGCGCCACCGCGCCGGGCAGCCGTCTGGTGTTCACCTACGTCCGTAGCGATTTCATCGACGGCACCAACCGGTATGGCACCCGGACGCTGTACCGCACCGTACGCCAGCGCCGGCAACTGTGGCATTTCGGCTTGCAGCCCGACGACGTCGCGGCGTTCCTCGCCGAGTACGGCTGGCGGCTGGTGGAGCAGGCCGGTCCCGACGAGCTCGTCGAGCGTTATGTCGAGCCCACCGGCCGCAAACTCACAGCGTCGCAACTGGAGTGGTCGGCCTACGCCGAGAAGCTCTGAGCGCAGAGTCCTGCGCGACACTTAAACGTCTGCGACGACACGCCGGCCATCATCGCAATGGTTTAAGTCTCGCGCGTCGGCCTACGCCGAGAGGTCGCCGCTAGACCTCGATGACGGTCGGCACGATCATCGGCTGCCTGCGGTAGGTTTCGCCCACCCACTTGCCGACGGTGCGCCGCACCCCCTGGGCGATGCGACTCGGATCGGTGATGTTCTCGGCCTGCAGCGCTTCCAGCTCGGCCTCTACCCTGCGCACGGCGGGCTCCAGCGCCTTCGGATCCTCGGAGAACCCGCGCGAATGCAGGTGCGGCGGGGCGACCGGGCGGCCGGTGCCGCGCGCGACCACCACGGTCACCGCCACGAAACCCGACGACAGGATGAGCCGTTCGCCCAGCGTGATGTCGCCGACGTCGCCGTTGATCAGGCCGTCGACGAACATCTTGCCGACCGGCACCGCGCCGGCGATCGAGGCCTTGCCGGCGACCAGGTCGACGCTCACCCCGTTCTCGGCCAGCAGGATCGACTCCTCCGGCACGCCGGTACGAGCCGCCAGTTTGGCGTTGGCGCGCAGCATGCGCCACGTCCCGTGCACGGGCATGACGTGGCGCGGCCGAATCCCGTTGTACAGAAACAACAGTTCCCCGGCGTAGGCGTGGCCCGAAACATGCACGCGGGCTTGCGCATTGGTCACGACGCGGGCCCCGATCTTGGCGAGCTCGTCGATGACGCCGTAGACCGCTTCCTCGTTGCCCGGGATCAGCGAGGACGCCAGCACCACCAGGTCGCCCGCGGTCAGCGTGATGCTGCGGTGCTCGCCCCGCGACATCCGCGACAGCGCCGACATCGGTTCGCCCTGGGTGCCGGTAGTAATCAGCACCACCTGCTCGGGCGGCATCATCTCGGCGGCGCCGATGTCGATCACGTCCGAGTCGGCCACCCGCAGGAATCCGAGTTCCCGGGCGATTCCCATGTTGCGCACCATCGATCGGCCGACGAACGACACCCGCCGGCCCAAAGCGACTGCGGCATCGATGATTTGCTGCACCCGGTCCACGTTGGAGGCGAAGCATGCCACGATGACCCGGCCTTCGGCACCGCGGATCAAGCGGTGCAGCGTCGGGCCCACTTCACTTTCCGAGGGCCCGACGCCGGGATGCTCGGAATTGGTTGAGTCACAAAGAAACAGGTCCACGCCGGCGTCACCGAGCCTCGACATGCCGGGCAGGTCGGTCGGGCGGCCGTCCAGAGGAAGCTGGTCGAGCTTGATGTCACCGGTGTGCAGGATCGTCCCCGCCCCGGTGTGCACGGCGATCGCCAGCGCGTCGGGAATGGAGTGGTTGACGGCGAAGTATTGACATTCGAACACGCCGTGACTGCTCTTCTGGCCCTCGGCCACCTCGACGAACACGGGCTTGAGGCGGTGCTCGCGGCACTTCGCGGCGACCAGCGCCAGCGTGAACTTCGAGCCGACCACCGGAATGTCGGGGCGCAACTTGAGCAGGAACGGAATGCCGCCGATGTGGTCCTCGTGGGCGTGCGTGAGCACCAGCGCCTCGATGTCGTCGAGCCGGTCTTCGATGTGACGCAGATCCGGCAGGATCAGATCCACCCCGGGTTCGTCATGGGTGGGGAACATCACCCCGCAGTCGATGACCAACAGGCGGCCCAGATGCTCGAAAACCGTCATGTTGCGGCCGATTTCGCTGATGCCACCCAGTGCAGTGACCCGCAACCCTCCCGTGGCCAAAGGGCCTGGCGGGGCGAGGTCTACATCCACTTCTCGGAAACTCCCCGGGTCACCGCAACACCGAGGCCGCTCGCATGTCCGCGGCCAACTCGTCGAGTTGTTCTGGTGTCGCGGGCATTTGCGGCAGTCGCGGATCGCCGACGTCGATACCTTGCAGACGCAGACCGGCCTTCGACAGGGTCACCCCGCCCAGGCGGGCCATCGCGTCGCACAGCGGGGCGACGGTGGCGTTGATCTTGCGGGCGGTGGCGATGTCCCCGGAGCTGAAGGCGGCCAACATTTCCCGAAGTTGTCCGGCGGCCACGTGCGAAATCACGCTGATGAACCCGGTGGCGCCCATGGCCAGCCAGGGCAGGTTCAGCGCGTCGTCGCCGGAGTAGTAGGCCAGGCCGGTGTCGGCGATGATCTGGCCGCCGCTGTGCAGGTCGGCCTTCGCGTCCTTGATCCCGACGATGTTGGGGTGGGCGGCCAGCGCGCGGATGGTCTCGGGCTGGATCGGTATCACCGAACGCGGCGGGATGTCGTAGAGCAGCACGGGCAGCTCGGTCGCGTCGGCGACGGTGGTGAAGTGGGCGATCAGCCCGCTCTGGGGCGGCTTCGAGTAATACGGCGTGACCACCAGCAGCCCGTGGGCGCCCTCGGCCGCGCATGCCTTGGCCAGCCGGACGCTGTGGGCGGTGTCATAGGTGCCCGCACCGGCGATGACGCGGGCCCGGTCGCCGACCGCCTCCAGCACGACGCGCAGCAGTTCACGCTTCTCGTCGTCGGTGGTGGTCGGGGACTCGCCCGTGGTTCCGGAAACCACCAGCCCGTCACAGCCGGCGTCGATCAGGTGATTGGCCAGCTGTGCGGCGGCGGCGATGTCGACGGAGCCGTCGCGGTCAAACGGCGTGACCATCGCGGTCAGCAAGGTCCCCAACCGCGCTGGGGCGTCGAATCCGACCGTGCTCACGCTGCTAGGTTACCTGGCCCCGGCAAGGTGATTAGCATCCGCGTTGCGCGCCGGCGCATCAGGCTTCGGTCGCCAGCGGGCTGGTCGCGACCTCGGTGCCGTCGGCCAGCGTGGAGATTTCGAAGTCGGCGAACACCGCCGGCGCCACGCCGGTCAACTGCCGCAGGCACTCGATGGCGAGCCGCCGGATCTCCACGTCGGCGTGCTCGCTGGCGCGCATCGCGATGAAGTGGCGCCACGCCCGGTAGTTGCCGGTGACGACGATGCGGGTTTCAGTCGCGTTGGGCAGCACGGAGCGGGCCGCCTGGCGGGCCTGTTTGCGACGCAACACCGCGTTCGGTTGGTCCGCGAACTTCGCCTCCAGCTTCGCCAGCAGCTCGGTGTAGGTGGCGCGGCTGGCGTCCGCGGCCGCGGCCAGGATCCGCTGCAGTTCCGGATCGTCTTCCATGCCCGGCGGCAGGACGACGTGCGATTCCTTCTCGGGGACGTAGCGCTGCGACAGCTGCGAATAGGAGAAGTGCCGATGCCGAATCAGCTCATGGGTGCACGATCGCGAGATGCCGGTGATGTAGAACGACACACTCCCGTGTTCGAGCACCGAGAAGTGGCCGACATCGATGATGTGCTTGATGTAGCCGGCGTTGGTCGCGGTCTTGGGGTTCGGTTTCGACCAGCTCTGGTAGCAGGCCCGGCCGGCGAACTCGACCAGCGCGGCCCCGCCGTCGGCGTCGGTGGCCCACGGCACGTCGGGGGGTGCCAAGAAGTCGGTCTTGGCGATCAGTTGCACGCGCAGCGGCGCGATCTCGGCCACGGCGCTCACCTTAGCCCGGCGACGCTGGCCTCAACTGACCCGCTTGGCCGCCTGGCGCAGCTCGGCGGCCAGATCTCCGCGGCCGGCGACGCTCAACCCGCCCAGGCCCAGCCACGACGCCATGGACTCGCACTCACGGGCCAGCGCCGCGGCGACGCGGGGCTTGGCCACACCGGGCTCGCCGAACGCACCCAGGACCCGCAGCGAGTCGGCGGCGCGGTCGGCCTTGAGGTCGACCCGCGCCACCAGTCGTCCGTCCATGAGTAGCGGCCACACGTAGTAGCCGTACCGCCGCTTGGCGGCCGGGGTGTAAATCTCTATGCGGTAATGGAATTCGAACAATCGCTCGACGCGTGGGCGAAAGAAGATGAGTGGGTCGAACGGGCACAGCAACGCAGTGCCGCGGTCGGTGCGGGGCACCGTGCGCCCCGCCCGCAGATAGGCCGGTGCGGACCAGCCGTCGACGTCGGCCGGCTCGATGTCTCCGGCGGCCACCAGTGCGGCGATCGCCGGCTTGATCTGTTGCGCCGACAGCCGAAAGTAGTCGCGGATGTCGGCCTCGGTGCCCACGCCCAACGCGGTGGCGGCCCGCAGCGCGAGCTCGCGGATCGCCTCGTCGTCGTCGACCTCGCGGGCCAGCACGCCGGCCGGCAGCACCCGTTCCACCAAGTCGTAGTGGCGAGCGAAGCCCACCCGGGTGGCGGTGGTGAGCACGCCGGCCGAGAACAGCGCCTCGGCCACCCACTTGGTGTCGCTGCGGCTGCCCCACCAGCTTCCCCTGGGCCCGCGTGTTTCGGCTTCCAGATGGGCCTCGATCTGCCCGGCGGTGCTGGGCCCGAGTTCGGCGACGGCGGCAACGATCTTATCGGCAAGTTCCGGGTTGGCCTTGACGATGTGGGTGCCCCACCGGCCGTGGGAGTACTGGCGCATCCGCCAGCGCAGCAGCGGCCAGTCCTCGACGGCCATCAGCGCGGCCTCGTGCGCCCAGTACTCCGCCAGCAGCCGCGACGACCGCGGGCCCCAGGCGGCGCGGTCGAGCACGTCACGGTCGTAGGGGCCGAGCCGGCTGAACACCGGCGCGTAGTGTGCGCGCACCGCCACCGAGACCGAATCCAGTTGCAGCACCTGAATTCTGGAGATCAACCGCTTCAAGTGAGCCCGGGTGACCTCGCCACCGGGCCGGAGTTCGGTAAATCCTTGGGCCGCAACGGCTATCCGCCGGGCTTGGGCGGCCGATAGCCTGCGGGTCGACACGCGCCGAGAATACCGGCCGTGTCCGACATGCCGCGTTAGGACGCTGAGCCGGCGCTGACTTTCTCGTCCAACCGCGCCATCGTGTCCGTCTCGGGCGCATTCTTTTGTTCGTCGTATGCGGCATCGAGGGCATCCGGAACCGCTTTCAGGTCGCGGTAGACGCCCATCAGCTGTTCGAGGATCCGGATCCGTTGCCGGCTCGCCTCCTCGACGGCCCGTCGGGCCTCCTCACGATCCCGGTCCGCCCTCTCCTTCGCCTCCGCGAGGAGCCGCTCACGCGCCTGCTGGGCGTCTTCGCGCAGGCTGGTCAGCTCCGCTTCGAGCTTTTCCTTGGTCACCTGGTATTCGGCTTCCATGGCTTCGCGCTCCGCGGCCATGTCCGACACCATCTGCTCGCGCTTTCGCTGGGTCTCTTCGGCCTCGGCCTCGGCCGCCGCGATCAGCGCATCCGCTTCTGCTCGCGCCTCGGCCTGCATCTCCGCCACCTCGTCGACCGCGCGGCTCAGCATTTTCGCCAACCGCTGCTGCACCGCGTGCGGCGACGGCGACGTGTCCGTCAAAGCGGCCACTTCCTTGCGCAGCGCGGCCGTTTGTTCGCCGGATTCCCGCAGCCGGGCACGTAGGCTCTCGACGTCGTCAAGCAGCAGTTGCTGCTTGGCGGTCAACATCTCGACGTGGGCATCGACCGCGGTCGCGTCGTACCCCATGAATTTTCGCGCGAACGTCCTGGGTTCGGGTGTCACTGCCAATTCCCCCTCCTAATGCGAACGCCTGATTGACCCCGTACGACCGACCCAGGATCCGAGTATGTCAGGTCAGGCCGTGGGCGCGAACGGGTGCGCGGCGCTGCGACGGTAGCTGTGGAAGCGATACCGCAGGCCCGAGCGGCTGGCCCGCCACTGCCCCGTTTCACCCACCCAAGTGTCGTCCAGCGTCGGCGCCAGCGCATCGTCGTCATCGCGTCGCAAATCGATTTCGATCTCGGTGACCTCACAGCGCGTGGCGTACGGCAGGGCCAGCAAATAAATCTGTGCGCCGCCGATCACCCACGTTTCGGGCCCCCCCGTGGCGAGGGCTTCGTCCAGGGTGCCGACCACGCACGCCCCGTCGGCGACGAAACCGGTGTCGCGGGACAGGACCACATTGCGCCGGCCCGGCAGGGGCCGCACCTTCGCCGGCAACGAATCCCAGGTCCGCCGGCCCATGATCACCGGGTGCCCGATGGTCACCTCTTTGAAGCGCATCAGATCTTCCGGCACTTTCCAGGGGATGTCGCCATCGCGCCCGATGACGCCGGAGGTCGACTGAGCCCACACCAGGCCCACCTCGGTCATACGCGCTACTCCTTGCAGGCCGCCCGAGCCGGCGTCGTCGCCGGCGCGCTTCATACAGCGACTGGGGCTTTGATCGCCGGATGGGGGTCGTAGTTCTTCACGACAACGTCGTCGTAGGTGTAATCGAAAATCGAATCCCGTGGCCCCAGAACGAGTTCCGGGTATGGCCGGGGGTCGCGGCTCAGCTGCAGCCGCACCTGCTCGACGTGGTTGTCGTAGATGTGGCAGTCCCCGCCCGTCCAGACGAACTCACCGACGGCGAGGCCGGACTGGGCGGCCATCATGTGCGTCAGCAGCGCGTAGCTGGCGATGTTGAACGGCACGCCCAAAAACAGGTCGGCGCTGCGCTGGTAGAGCTGGCAGCTCAGCCGGCCGTCGGCCACGTAGAACTGGAAGAACGCGTGACACGGCGGCAGCGCCATCTGCGGGATTTCGCCGACGTTCCAGGCCGACACGATGATGCGCCGCGAGTCGGGGTCGGTGCGCAGCAGGTCCAGAGCCGCACTGATCTGGTCGACGTGCTCGCCCGACGGCGTGGGCCAGGACCGCCATTGCACACCGTAGATCGGCCCCAGATCGCCTGTGCTGCTTGCCCATTCGTCCCAGATGGTAACCCCGTGCTCGTGCAGCCAGGCGACGTTGGAATCGCCGCGCAGGAACCACAGCAATTCGTAGATCACCGATTTCAGGTGCACCTTCTTGGTGGTGAGCAGCGGGAACCCGGCCGACAGGTCATAGCGCAGCTGCCGACCGAACAGGCTGCGGGTCCCGGTGCCGGTGCGGTCGGATTTGGCCGCCCCCTGGTCGAGCACCAAGCGGAGCAAGTCCTCGTAGGGGGTCGGGATCGGCACGCCGCAAGCTTAGCGGCGATCGCCAGCGCGGCGTGGCCGGGCGCGGCGGGTCGGCGCCGATTAGCCCAGCGGCGATCGCCAGCGCGGCGTGGCCGGGCGCGGCGGGTCGGCGCCGAATGATTCGGGTCGAGGCGCGCGGAGTAGAACGGGTGCCATGCCGAACATCATCGACGTCGTCACCACACCCGATGGCACCTGCACGGTGCACCTGTTCACCCCCGACGGGCCGGAATCGCAAGTCCCGTGGCCCGCGGTGGTCATGTATCCCGACGCGGGCGGCGTGCGTGACACGTTCGAGCAGATGGCGGCCAAGCTGGCCGGGTTCGGGTACGCGGTGCTGCTTCCGGATGTCTACTACCGCACCGCGGACTGGGCGCCGTTCGAGATGGCGACGGTATTCAGCGACCCGAAAGAACGCGGACGCCTGTTCTCGATGATCGGCAGCGTCACCCCGGACCGGATGGCTGCCGACGCCGGCGCGTTCTTCGACTATCTGGCCGCCCGCCCCGAGGTGGCCGGCGAGCGATTCGGGGTGTGCGGCTACTGCATGGGCGGCCGGACGTCGCTCATGGTGGCCGGCCGGGTGCCGGACCGGGTGGCCGCGGCGGCGTCCTTCCACGGCGGCGGCCTGGTGACCGACACCGACGACAGCCCCCACCTGCTCGCCGACCGGATGACCGCCACGGTGTACGTGGGCGGCGCCAAGGATGACGCGTCGTTCACCGCCGATCACGCCGAACAGCTCGACAAAGCGCTGACGGCGGCCGGCGTCGAGCACACCATCGAGTGGTACCCGGCCGGCCACGGATTCGCGGTTCCGGACAACGCGCCCTACGACGCCGCGGCGGCCGAGCGGCATTGGGCGGCGATGACGGAGGTGTTCGCGTCCGCGTTACCGCGCTAACGCGGTCATCAGCAGCGTCGCGGCCACCGAAGCGCCGTCGGTACGGATCGTTGCGGCCACAGAACTCGCGCGTGCGCGGACCTGATCGGTCAGGACCGCCTTGAGCGCGGTCGACAGCGACTCGGTGGTGGGAGCGGGACCGTCATGGGGGGCGCCGATGCCGAGGTCGCGCACCCGGGCCGCCCAGTGGGGCTGATCGGCCCCCTGGGGCACCACCACCTGCGGGACACCCGCCCGGGCGGCCGTCGTCGTGGTGCCCGCGCCGCCGTGGTGCACGACGGCGGCGACCCGCCCGAACAGCGCCTGGTGGTTGACCTCGCCGACGGCGAAACAGTCGTCCCGGTCGTCGATCGGGGCCAGGCCGGCCCAGCCGCGGGACACCACGGCGCGATGGCCCAGCGCGCGCACCGCCTCGATGGCCGTGCGCGCGACGTCTCGCGAGGCGCGCATCGGCATGCTGCCGAAGCCCACATAGACCGGCGGCGCGCCCGCGTCGAGGAATGCCAGCAGGTCGGCGGGCAGCGGGCGCTCGTCGCGCAGCAGCCACGCACCGGTTTGGACGACCTCGAGGTCGGCGGCCTGCCAGGGGTCCAGGATCGGGTCCGTCGCCAGCCATGGGCAGTCGGTCAGCGCGTAGTCGCGCAAGTTGTCCAGCGGCGGCAGGCCGATCGCCGCACGGTGACCGTTGAGCGTCGCGCCGAACAGCTCCTGCAGGTGCCGTCCATCCAGTTGCCACAGGACGCGGTTGTCGGCCATGCCGAAAGGGATCGGCCCCTTGGCGTACGCCGGCGGTGGGTGGTGCGGCGACGGCAGGATGGTGGGCTGGTAACTGACGTAGACGTAGTGGAGTCCCAGCCTTTCGGTCGCCGAGCGCACGGCGGCCGCGGCGGCCGGGAAGCCGGCGACCACCAACGCGTCACAGCCTTCGGCCGCGGCGGCAACGGTGTCGAATTGCGCGGCGATGAGCCGGTCCAAGTGCCCGCGCAGGTCCTCCTCCGACGGCGGCGTGCCCGTCTTCATCGCCCGCAGCGATTCGCCGAAGGGCAGCAGCGGCACGCCGGCACGGGCCAACAGCTCGACGAATTCGGCGTCCGGCGGCGCACTCACCCGCGCGTCAACGCCGAGCGTCCGCAGCTGCACCGCGAGCGCGGCGAGCGGCTCGACGCCTCCGCGCGAGTCGTACGCCGACAGCAACACTCGCATTCGTCCAGCTCCGAAAGATGTGTGGTCAGAACGCCGGCAGGTCCACCAATTCGGCCAGCCGGGCGCGGTGCCGGTAGGCGGTGCCGAACGCCAACTGGTCGCTCTTGGCCCGCTTGAGGTACAGGTGCGCCGGATACTCCCAGGTCATCCCGATGCCGCCGTGCAGCTGGACGCACTCCTCGGCGGCGTGCACCGCGACATCGCTGCAGTAGGCCTGGGCGATCGCCGCCGCGGCGTCCGCGTCGGGGCCGCCGGCGGCGCAGGTGTCGGCCGCGTAGCGGGCCGCGGCCGCCGCCGCGCCGACCTCGAACCACAGGTCGGCCAGCCGGTGCTTGATCGCCTGGTAGGAGCCGATGGTGCGGCCGAACTGCCTGCGCTCCCTTACGTACTGCAGCGTGGTCTCGAAGCACCACTGGGCGACCCCGAGTTGCTCGGACGCCAGCAGGGCCGCCGCGGTCCGGATGGCTTCGGTGACCGGCGCGTCGCCCGCCCCGACCCGGGACGACGGAGATCCCGAAAACGACACGGCGGCAAGGGGTCTGGTCATGTCCAGCGCGAGCGCCGGGGAGATCTGCACGCCCGCCGTGTCGCGGGCGACGGTGTGCAGCTCGAGCCCGTCGCTCCCGGCGACCGGGACCACCAGCACATCGGCGGCGTCGGCGCCGGCCACACTGGTGACCGACCCGCTCAGCCCGTCGGCGCCGCCGCTGACGCCCGTGATCGGGTCGCCCGGTGCGCTCGACAACGGCACCACCAACGCCGCCGTCAGCTCGCCCTGGGCCAGCGCCGGGACGGTCTCGGTGTCACCGGCACGCAGCAGCGCGATCGTGGCCAGGACCGCGCTGGACAGGAACGGCACCGGCGCGACGGCCCGGC
Organism: Mycobacterium sp. NGS17; assembly: GCF_059813205.1. Lineage (NCBI taxonomy): Bacteria > Bacillati > Actinomycetota > Actinomycetes > Mycobacteriales > Mycobacteriaceae > Mycobacterium > Mycobacterium sp. NGS17. The sequence goes on from NZ_JCALED010000004.1 coordinate 442,323, forward strand.
CGATCTCCTCCATGACCACGGCGGCCTCGCGGGCGCTGGCGTCGGCGCCGCCCAGCGACTCCGGAACCAGCAGACCGGCCACGCCCAGTTCGCCGGCCAGCGTGCGCCACACTCCCGAAAAGTCTTGCGGTTGGGGATCATAGGCGCGTGCGACCGTTTCGGGCGGGCACCGCTCGGCGAACAGCTGACGGACGCCGGCCCGCAACGCCTCTTCGGTGTCGGAGTACAACAGGTCGGCGGTGTGCGCGCTCATCGGGGCAGGTCCTTCCACGCGACGTCCTTATCGACACGATGTTCACCCGGCAGGCCGAGGATGCGCTCGGAGATGGTGTTGCGCAGGATCTCTGACGTGCCGCCCTCGATCGAGTTGCCGCGCGCCCGCAGGTAGCGGTAGCCGGGCCCGCGACCGACCAGGTCGACCGTCTCGGGCCTGCGCATGGTCCAGTCGTCGTAGAGCAGCCCGGATTCGGCGTGCAGCTCGATCTCGAAGCCCGAAATGGCTTGCGCCAGTTTGGCGAAAGCCACCTTCATGCCCGCGCCCTCGGGGCCGGGCTGACCGGTGGCCGCCTGTTGCCGCAACCGTTCACCGGCGAGCCGAAAGACCTCCGCCTCGACCCACAGCCGCATCAGCTGGTCGTGCATCGCGGGGTTACGCAGTTCCGGCTCGTCGCGCCAGGCCGCGGCGACCTTGCCGATGTGGCCGCCTTCCCGTGGGACGCCGGCTCGCGACCCGATGGCGACGCGTTCGTTGTTGAGCGTGGTGGTCGCGACCCGCCAGCCTCCGCCCTCCGGGCCGAGCCGGTTGGCATCGGGCACCCGGACGTCGGTGAGGAACACCTCGTTGAATTCCGCCTCGCCGGTGATCTGGCGCAACGGCCGGATATCGACCCCCGGTTGCGTCAGGTCGCAGAGGAAGTAGGTCAGACCGTGGTGTTTCGGCACGGCCGGATCGGTCCGGGCGACCAGGATGGCCATCTGCGCGTGTTGCGCCTGCGACGTCCACACCTTCTGCCCGTTGACAATCCAGTCGTCACCGTCTCGCACCGCACGGGTGGCCACCCCGGCCAGGTCGGATCCGGCGCCCGGCTCGCTGAACAGCTGGCAGTAGATCTGCTCACCGGTGAACAACGGGCGCAAGAACTTTCGCTTCTGCTCGTCGGTGCCGAAGGCCGCGATCGTCGGCGCGGCCATGCCCATGCCGATGTAATTCTTGCGGGTGCCGCCCACCGGTGCGCCGGCCGCGGCCAGCCGGGCGTCGACGCGCTCCTGAGCGGTGCGCGGCAGGTCCAGCCCGCCGAAACCGTGCGGTAGATGCACCCAGGCAAGCCCCGCATCGTATTGTGCGCCAAGGAAATCGCGTGGGTCGCTGGTCGCCGGATCGTGCTCGTCGAGCAGTGCCTGCACCCGCGCGTCCAGGTCGGCCGTGTCGACGGCGGTCATTGCGCGCCGCCCGGTGCGGACTGGAATCCCTGTGCGGCGCCCAGCAGCAGGCCACCGTCGATCACCATGGTTTCGCCGGTGATCCAGTTCGCGGCGTCGGAGACCAGGAAGGCGACGGCCGCGGCCACGTCGATCGGCTCCCCGATGCGCCCGAGCGCGATCGACGACGCCAGCGGGTCCTCGTGGTCCTTCCACAGCGCCTCGGCGAGCCGGGTGCGGACCACACCGGGGCATATCGCATTGACCCTGATGCGCGGCGAAAGTTCCAGCGCCAGTTGCTTGGTGACGTGGATCAGCGCGGCCTTGGTGGCGTTGTACATCCCCATCGCCGGCGATTGATGCAACCCACCGATGGAGGCCGTGTTGACGATCGTCCCGCCGTGCTCACCCATCCACGACTTGACCACGAGCGAGGTCCACAGCAGCGGAGCCCACAGGTTGACGTCGAAGATCTTGGTGAAGCGGGCGTGATCCTGCTCGATCAGCGGACCGTATGCCGGGTTGGTTCCGGCGTTGTTGATCAGGATGTCGACGGTGCCGAAGCGCTCCAGCGTGAGCTCGACGCAGTGGCGCGCCGCGTCCTCGTCGACCGCATGGGCGCCCACCCCGAGGGCCCGCTTCCCCACCTGAGCGGCGGCCTCGTCGGCGGCCTCCTGCTTGCGCGCGGTGAGCACCACGTTGGCCCCCGCGGCCGCCAGCTGCTGCGCGATCGACAGCCCGATTCCGCGCGACGCGCCGGTGATGATCGCGGTGCGGCCGGTCAGATCTTGTGAGGTCATGGGGTCGGGCCTTCCGTCGCGGTGGGAGCCGCCGTTGAGCAGCGAGGACTTCGTTTGCAGTCGAATTTTATTCGCGATGTTTTGAACATGTGTTGAGGTGGTATGCCACGCGCATGCTATCGAAATTGACACTCATGAAACCGCTGGTTGTTGCCGGGGCTGTCGCTGCGGCCATCGCCGCCGCGCCCGCGGCCGCCGCTGATGTGTACGTCGCCGGACCAGCCGCTGCACCCACGCACGTGACCTTCAAGGACGACCCGGGCGGCGGCGGCTGCGACGCGAACGGAAACTGCGGCTCGGGCGGCCAGTTCAACGGCCCCGGCGGCGGTCCGGGCGGCCAGGGCTGCGTCCCGGGCGTCGGCTGCGGCTCCGGCGGGCAGAACGCTGGACCCGGCGGCATTCCCGGCGGGCAAGGCTGTCTGCCGGGCGTCGGCTGCGGCGGCGGCCACGCCTAATCGCTGAACCCGTCAGCCTCCCGAGAGCCTGGTGATCCAGGCCCGGGAGGCTGCTGGGTCTATGACGTCGTCCAGTTCGAATGTGGTGGCCGCCCGCAGCGCCTTGCCGTGCTCGTAGGCCGCGGCCACCAGGCGATCGAACAGGCTCTGCCGCTCGGCGGGATCGCCAGACTCTTTCGCGGCGGCCAGCTCCTTGCTGAAGCCAAGCCGCACCGCGCCTTCCAGGCCCATGCCGCCGATCTCTCCGGTCGGCCAGGCGACGGTGAAGTGCGGCGCGCGAAATGAGCCGCCGGCCATCGCCATCGCGCCGAGCCCGTATCCCTTGCGCAAGATGATCATTCCCAGCGGCACCGTCAGCCGCGCGCCCAGGACGAACATCCGACCGAAGCGGCGAACGGCCGCTTCCTTTTCCGCGTCGGGCCCGACCATGAAGCCCGGGGTGTCGCACAGCGAGATCACCGGCAGCCCGAACGATTCGCACAACGCCAGGAAGTCGCCGGTCTTGTCGGCGGCCTCGGCATCGATCGCGCCACCCAGATGGTGGGTGCTGTTGGCGATCAACCCGTATGGAACCCCCTCGACGCGCACCAGCGCGGTGACGATTCCCACGCCGTAATCCGGACGCAGCTCCAGCACCGATCCGACGTCGACGATCGCCTCGATCGCGCGGTGCACGTCGTAGGCGCGTAACCGGTTCTGCGGCACCACATGCCGGGCCAACCGCGGATCGGGCGCGGCCCAGTCGCTGACCGAGCCCTGAAAGTACGACAGGTACTGCTTGGCCAGTGCGACAGCGTGCGCCTCATCGTGGGCGACCAGGCTGACCACGCCGTTGCGGCGCTGCACGCCGATCGGCCCGATCGCCTCGGGCGGATACACGCCGAGCCCGCCGCCCTCGATCATCGCCGGCCCGCCCATCCCGATGTTGGCGTCCGGCGTCGCGATGATCACGTCGCACACCCCGGCAAGCGCGGCATTGCCGGCGAAGCACCGGCCCGAGACGACCGACACCAGCGGCACTTCCCCACTCAGCCCCGCGAGCATTCGGAAGGTAGGGACGTCGAGCCCGGCGGCGCCGCCGACGTCGGTGTCCCCCGGCCGGCCCCCGCCGCCCTCGGCGAACAGCACCACCGGCAACCGCTTTCGCGCGGCGAGGTCGAACACGCGGTCGGTCTTGGCGTGGTTGCGCATGCCCTGCGTGCCGGCCAGCACGGTGTAGTCGTAGGACACCACGACGGCCTGCGCCGCCGCCCGGCCGAACCGGTCCGCGCCGATGGTGGCCAGGCCGGCGACCAGGCCGTCGGCCGGGGTGTTGACAATCAGGTCCTCCTCCGAGCGCCGGCTGCGCTGCGCGGCGATGGCCAGCGCGCCGTATTCGACGAAGCTGTCGGGGTCGACGAGGTCGGCGATGTTCTCCCGCGCGGTGCGCCGACCTTGGTTGTGCCGCTTGGTTACCGCGGCCTGGCGACCCTCGTCGAGGGTCAGGGCGTGGCGGTGCACGACCTCGTCGAGATCGGCACGTGGACGATCGAGATCGGTTCCGGCCGAGACGGATTCGCTATCACCAGCATCGGCGGTGCGGGTGAAGACCAACAGCGGGTCTCCGGTGCCGACCACCTGGCCCGGAGCCACCAGGACCCGGACAATCCGCAGCGCGTCCGGCGCGACGAGCACGTGCTGCATCTTCATCGCTTCCAGGACAACCAGCTGACCACCCGCGGGGTATTCGGTGCCCTCGGGCACCACCTCGACCACGGTGCCGGCCAGCTGCGCGCGCAGCGCGTCCTCACCGGGGTAGAGCTCGACCGCGGCCACCCGCGTTTCCTGCCGGTGCGACAGCGCCGCCTGGGCGAGTTCGGGTAGCTTCTCATCGAGGAAACCGGTGCTCACCCAACCGGACTCGATGCGATCGTCGCGCAGCAGTTCGCGCAGGAATGCGATGTTGGTGTTGACGCCCTCGATGCTGAACTCGGCCAGGGCGGTGCGGGCTTTGCGCACCGCCGCCCGCCAGGACGACCCGTGCACATCGACGATGAGCTTGGCCAGCAGCGAATCGTACTGGGGGCTTATCACCAATCCGGCCCGGCCATAGGTGTCGACGCGCACGCCGGGACCGCTGGGCGGGGAGAACACCGTGAGCGTGCCCGCCGATCCGGCGACGGAGGAGTCGGGCCCGAAGGTCTCCGTGTTGACCCTGAGCTGGATGGCGATGCCGTGGTGCGCGGCGGGCTCGCCGATGACTTCCATTCCGTCGGAGGCGATCCCGGATGCCAGCCCCAGCTGGTAGAAGGATGCACCGCCGGCGATCGCCAGCTGAACGGCCACCAGGTCGAGTCCGGTGGTTTCCTCGGTGACGGTGTGCTCGACCTGGATTCGCGGGTTGACTTCGAGGAAGACGAATTGCTCGCCGGTGACCAGGAATTCGACCGTGGCCAGTCCGCGCAGGCCCACGCGGGCGCACAGGCGCACCGCCGCCTCGTGCAGTGCTCGGCGGAGGTCGTCCGAAAGTCCTTGCGCAGGAGCGATTTCGATGACCTTCTGGTAGCGCCGCTGGATGCTGCAGTCGCGGTCGCCGACCGCGCGGGCGTGCGTCTGATGGCCCGCTGGCGCGGCGACGACCTGCACCTCGATGTGGCGCGCGTCGGTGAGCAGCGCCTCGGCGAACAGCGCGGGATCGCCGAAGCCCAGCTGCGCCTCGGCGGCGCACCGCCGATAGGCCTCGTCGATCTGATCGGCGTTGCGCACCTTGCGCATTCCGCGCCCTCCGCCGCCGGCGAGGGCCTTGATCATGACGCCACCGCCGTGGGCGGCAAAGAATGCCCTGATGTCCTCGACGCTGCTCGGCCCCTCGGTCGCCGGCAGCACCGGCACCCCGGCGGCGATCGCGGCGCCGCGGGCCGACGTCTTGTTGCCGAGCAGCTCGAGCACCCCGGCGTCGGGACCTACGAACGTGTAGCCGCCCGTCACGCAGGCATCGGCGAATGTGGCGTTCTCGCTGAGGAATCCGTAACCCGGATGGATCAGATCCGCACCGGAGTTCTTCGCCGCGGCCAGCACGGCGGACTGGTCCAGGTAGGCGCGCGGCCCGGCGCCCGGCAGGCCGATCGCCTCGTCGGCCGCGTGCACATGCGGGCTATCCGCATCGTCCTCGGCATAGACCGCGATCGTGCGGATCCCCAGTTCGGTTGCCGTGCGGATGATTCGAAGGGCGATCTCGCCGCGGTTGGCGACCAGCAGGCTCGGGCTCATCGCAGCGGGTCTCCCCACTGGACCTGCTCGCGGAGTCTGGCCTTGAGCAGTTTGCCGCCGGCATTGCGCGGCAGCGCACTGTCTACCACCGTGACGTATTGCGGCACTTTGAAGTCGGCCAGCTGGCTGCGGCAGTGGTCGAGCACCGCCGGCACGTCGATTTCGTCGTCGCCGCCGAACAACACCGCCCCCACCTTCTCGCCCATGACCTCGTCGGAGACCCCGAGCACGCAGGCGTCGGCCACGTGCGGCGCCGCCAGCAGCACGGCCTCCACCTCGACGCTGGAGACGTTCTCACCACCGCGGTTGATGATGTCCTTGAGCCGGTCCACGATGTGCACCCGGCCCGCATCGTCGACGCGCACCACGTCGCCGGTGTGCAGCCAGCCGTCCGCAAACGTCGCGGCGGTGGCCGCGGAGGTCCTAGCCCGATTCCAGTAGCCGGTGGTCACATTGGCGCCCCGCGCCACCAACTCCCCCACACCCGGGTCGTCCCCGAACGGGATCACCCCCAGGTCCACCGATGGAACCGCGTAGCCGACGGAGTCGGCGTGCTCGACGGCCTCGCTGTCGGGCAGCACGGTCATCAGTGACGCCGTCTCCGTCATGCCATAGCCGTTGAACACCGTGGCGCAGGGGAACGCGTTCTTCACCGACCGCACCAGCGACGGGGCGATCGGTGCGCCGCCGTAGCCCACCCACCGCACGTTCGACACGTCGGGGTCGGCAAAACCGCTGTGCCGCAACAACAGCGAATATATTGCCGGGACGGTGACCATGACCGAGATGCGTTCGGCGGTCAGCGTGGCGAGCAACGCGTCCAGATTGAGCGTGGGCATGATCACCGAGGCTCCCCCGAGCCGGGCGGCGGCCAGCAGCTGGGTATTGCAACCCGTCACATGAAACAGCGGCACGGAGATGAGCGTGCGCATCGCTTCGCCGAGGTCCCGCGGCTGTTGCAGACAGCGGATCGCGTTCTCGGTGTTGGTCAGGAACGCCTCGTGCGTGGTCGGAACGCCCTTGGGGTGGCCGGTGGTGCCCGACGTGTAGAACAGGGCCGCCGTGTCGGCGCGGCCGCGTTGCTCGGTGACGTAGGGCCGCCCGTCGGGCAGCGCGGCGTCCGGCGCCAGATCCACTCGCGCACCGGAGTCCGACAGGACGAACTCGACCTCGGGCCGTGCCGATCGCGTATTGACCGCCACCACAACGCCACCGGCCATCACGGTGCCCCAGAACGCCAGCGCCCAGTCGATTCCGGCGGGGTAACGCACCGCGACGCGGTCGCCCGGCTTCAGGCCGTCCGCGCGCAGCCCCCCGGCGACCCGCGCTGCGCGATCCCAGAGCTGCCGGTATGTGAGACGCCCGGCCCCCAGCTCGACCAGGGCTTCTGCGCCCGGACGGGCGTCGACCTGTTCGGCGAGCATGTCCAGCAGGGACGCGGGCAGCTCGTCGAAGCGCGGAATACCATCGCGACCCCGGGACACGCCGGTCAGCGGGAACGGGTTACGGTCGCGCGGAATTTCGATCACAGCATGCCCGGTCCTTGCTAATCCGGTGTCCTATCGTGATAGCGGTGACGATCGACGATTCCGCCATCATGCCCGAGGCGTTCTTCACTGTAGACGGCGACTCCTATGTTCCGGGCCCGATGACGCAGGGCCCGTGGGGCTCGGCGATGGGCGGCCAGATCGTCGGGGGTCTGTTGGGTTGGGGCATAGAGCAATCCGGCATCGATCCGGACCTGCAGCCCGCCCGCTTCACGGTTGACCTGTTGCGCCCGGCCCTGATGGAGCCGGTGCAGATCCGGACCGCGGTGCAGCGCGAGGGCCGGCGCATCAAACTGGTCGACGGCAGCCTGGTCCAGAACGGCACCGTCGTCGCCCGGGCCAGCGCGCTGTTTTTGCGCCGCGGCGATCATCCCGAGGGTCAGGTGTGGTCGTCGCCGGCGCAGATGCCGCCGCTCCCGACATCCTCGGACGGCTTCGGAGACGGGATGCCGTTTCTCATCTGGGGGTATGGTGCGACGCTGCAAGGCAGTCCGGGAATCGCGGCCGGCGAATGGGAGCAGACCCACTCCCAGAAGTTCGCCTGGGCGCGGCTGTTTCGCCCGATGGTGCACGGACATCCGCTCACACCGTTCACCCGCCTGGCCTTCGTCGGTGACATCACGAGTTCGCTCACCCATTGGGGCACCGGTGGATTGCGCTACATCAACGCCGACTACACCGTGACGGCGAGCCGATTGCCCGACGGCGAATTCCTCGGTCTGGCCGCCCAGAGCCACTACGGCGCGGCCGGTGTCGCCACCGGCGCCGCGACCCTGTTCGACCAGCACGGGCCGATCGGCACCAGCTCGGCGCTGGCCCTGGCTCAACCGGCCGACGCCTTCAAACCGACCTACGCCTAGGCGGCCGGCCTGGACTCCCGAGCCGTTCCACGGGAACCTTGAGTGGTGAGCCAGCGCCTAACGGACAATCGCCTCGCGGCCGCCGCCGTCGCCTTCCTCGGCTACACGGCGCTGATGCTCGTGCTGGAACGTCGCATGCGCCGCAGCGGCGGGCCCGGGATCATCGCATTCGAGTTGGCCGGCAATGCATCTCGGGCTGAAGACATCATGACGCGGTGGGGCAGCGACGGCCGGCGGGCCGCGCGCCTGTCCCTGTGGCTCGATTTCGGCTACATGGCCACCTATGGCGTGCTGACGGCACTGCTCGTCGACCGCGCGCGCCGGCGGCATGGCCACCCGGCAGGTCTGCCCGCCGCCGTGCTCGTCGCCGTCGCCGGTGATGCGGCGGAGGGGGTTTCACTGCTGAGGGTGCTGCGCGGGACACGGATCGGCGTCCATGCCCGGCGCGCACAGGTCGCCGCGCTGATCAAGTTCGCGGTCCTCGTGGGGGCACTGGCATACGCCGTTACCGGATCGGGCCGTCCGGTCGCCGGTTAGTCCATCAGCTGCGCGGCGACCGTCGCCCCGAGCTCCCAGCACGCCTGCAGCTCGTCCTTGCCGGGTTTGCCCGAGACGATCACGGTCTCCGCTGCTTTGACCCAGCCCAGCCCGGTGGTGATGGTGTCGACGGCGCGTTCGGCTCCCTCCGTGCCCTCGTTGCCGTGTAGGTAGACGCCGAAAGGTCGCCCACGGGTCGAGTCGAGAAGCTGGTAGTAGGCGCAGTCGAACGCGTGCTTGAGAGCGCCCGAGATGTAGCCGAGATTCGCCGGGGTGCCCAGCAGGTAGCCGTCGGCGGCCAGCATCTCGGCCGGCGAGACCGTCAGCGCCGGGCGCCGCAGCACCTCGACGCCCTCGATGTCGGGGTCGGTGGCGCCGGAGACCACGGCCTCGAACATCTCCTGGGTATGCGGTGACGGCGTGTGGTGCACGATCAGCAGCGTCTTGCTCATGGGCTGCTCTGCAGCTCGACCGCCGTCTTCATGGCCTCGCGGGCGCGGCGGCGATCGCCCGCGTAGTCATAGGCGCGGGCCAGCCGGTACCAGCGCCGCCAGTCTTCCGGGTGGTCCTCCACCTCGGTTCGGACCGCGGCGAACAGTTCGTCGGCCGCGTCGCGCCGGATGCGGCCCGACGGGCGGCGCGGCAGCGCGCTCGTGTCCAGCTCCATTCCGTCGGCCGCGATCAGCCGGGCCAGCTTCTGGTGCGCGAACCCGGCGCGCAGGGTGGCGATCATGGCCCACAGCCCGATCACCGGCAGGATCAGCACCGCGAGTCCGAGGCCGACGGCGGCGGCCCGGCCGGAGCCGATCATCGCGACGGCCACGCGCCCCAGCAGCACGAAGTACACCAGCAGCGCGACGCACATGAGGGCGACGAGCAACTGGGTGCGCACCACCCGCGCGGTGTCGCTCATTGCAGATTGAGCAGGGCCTCGAGACCCACCGTCAGGCCGGGGTATTCCTTGATCCTCCGCACGGCCAGCAGCACGCCGGGGACGAACGAGGTCCGGTCGATGCTGTCGTGGCGGATGGTCAGCGTCTCCCCCTCGGTGCCGAACAGGATCTCCTGATGGGCGACCAGCCCGGCCAGCCGCACCGAGTGCACCGGGATGCCGTCGACGTCGGCGCCGCGCGCGCCCGCCAGGCTGGTGCTGGTGGCATCGGGGTTGGGCGGCAAGCCCTTTCGCGACTCGGCGATCAGTTTCGCGGTGCGGGTCGCGGTTCCCGACGGGGCGTCGGCCTTGTGCGGGTGATGCAGCTCGATCACCTCGGCCGAGTCGAAGAAGGGCGCGGCCTGCTTGGCGAAGTGCATCGAAAGCACCGCCCCGATGGCGAAGTTCGGCGCGATCAACACCGACGTGCCGGGGCCGTCGGCGAGCCAATCCTGCACCTGCCGCAGCCGCTCGGCGGTGAAGCCCGTGGTCCCCACGACCGCGTGAATTCCGTTGCCTATCACGTACTTCAGATTGTCCATCACCACGTCGGGGTGGGTGAAGTCGATGACGACCTCGGTGTCGCCCTCGGTCAGCAGGCTCATCGGATCGCCGGCGTCCACTTCGGCCGACAGGGTCAAATCCTCGGCGGCCTGCACGCCCGCCACCATCGCCGATCCGACCTTGCCCTTGGCTCCCAGCACTCCTACCCGCATGGCCTTCACCCTAGACCGGGTCGATTCCGCGCCGCGCGTGCGTCTTTCCACGACAACTCGGATGGCGCTGATTCGCCCCGATCAGGTGTGGACGATCCAGCCCGCTTCGGTATAGGGAGCGGGTTGCTTGGGATCGTTGATTGTGATGTACAGGTCGCCTGGCGTCGGCATAGCGAAGCCGACGAATCCGTGGGCGGTCTGCCCGTCGTGAAGGCCGCCCGATTGCAGCGCGGGCAGCTTGTCGAGCCGCCGGTAGTCGACCGCCAACGTTGACGGCTCGGGCGCGTCGTCGGGATGAGTCCAAGGCTGAGCGCCGCCGCCGTATCCGGCGAACATGTAGCGCTGGTCGAACTGGAAGAACTGGTGGGACGTCGCGGTGACAGTCATTTCCACTACGTTGCATCCGGGGCCACTCGGAGCCGCGAAATGAGAGGCGCACCCTGGCGGAAACCACGTGGCACTGTTGACCGTGATGTCGGCGGTCGCACCGCTAGCCGTCTGCACATGCACGGGCACGCCCATCTGACCGATCGGGAACGGTGGACTCTCCGGCGTGGAGTCGGCCGAACCGGAGGGACAAGACCATCCGGCGATGACGACGGTGACCGCCGTTGCCGCACTGACGAATCCCGCGCGCACCAGAACAGGCTACCGCAGCGCTGCCACGAAAAACGCGGAATCGTTTCGATCCAGCGCGTTTGCTGTTCCCCTTGCGGCTGAGGTCGAATCGTCAAAATGACCCGGCAGGGTGACCACCGTCTGCGTGCCGCGCGGGCGTGGCGGGTTGGCTTGTCCACAGTTCGGGGTTCATCCCCAGCTGCCGCGCGGTCCGCTTTCTTCGCTGTTCCCCGGGCATAAAATTCGAACATGCATTCGATCGCGTTCCCGGCCGAGGTATCCGCCGCCCTGGCCGCGCAGGATGCCGCCGACGCGGCCATCCGCGAGCTGAACTTCGATGCGCTGCGCCCCGCCGTCCGGCTGCGTGTCCTCGAACGGATCGAGGCGTCGCGGCGCCGACAGGTGGCGGTGAGCCATGACGTCATTGCCGGCCTGGCGGCGGAGGATCCCGCCGACATCGGCGGCCCGGTGCACAAAGTAGTCGCCGACTGGCTGCGCATCAGCTACGCCGAGGCGTGCCGCCGGGTTCGCGACGCCAAAGAGCTATCGCCGCGCTCAACCCTCACCGGCGCGGAGCTGCCACCGCAGTTGCCGGCCACGGCCGTCGCGTGGCGTGAAGGCGCTCTCGACGGTCACCACCTACGAGTCATTCAAACGTTCGTCCGGGATCTTCCGGAGTCCATACCCGCTGCCACAGTGGAGAACGCCGAACGATTCCTGGCCCGGCAGGCGCGGACGCTACGGCCGGATCAGCTGCAGAAGCTCGCGCACCAGTGCGCGCTACGGATCAATCCCGACGGCAAGTTCTCCGACGTCGACCGGGCCCGCCGACGCGGCTTCACCTGGTGCCGTCAACGGCCCGACGGGATGAGCGTGGGGAAGCTGATCGCCTCGCCGGAGCTGCGGGCCAACCTCGACGCCTGGCTGGCCCGGTTCGCGGCCCCCGGGATGTGCAATCCCGGTGACCAAAACCCTTGCATCGCAGATGAACCCGACGGCGAGCGCGTGCGCAGCGATCTGCGCGGCCCCGCGCAACGCCGGCACGACGCACTCAACGCCCTGGTGCGCGGCCAGCTCGGCGACCCGAAGCTCGGCCAGCACAACGGACTGCCGGTCACGGTCATCGTGTCGACCACACTGCAGGAGCTGACCTCGGGCACCGGGCGGGCGGTGACCGGTGGCGGGACGCTGCTACCGATGCGCGATGTGATCCGGATGGCCCGCCACGCCTACCACTATCTCGCTGTGTTCGACGAACACTCCAGCCGCCCACTGTATCTCGGACGGTCGCGACGCATTGCCACACCGGATCAGCGCATCGTGTTGTACGCCCACGACCGCGGCTGCACCCACCCCGGCTGCGACGCACCAGGCTACTGGTGCGAGGCGCACCACCTCGCCGAGTGGGTGGCCGGCGGCACGACCGACGCGGACAATCTCACGTTCGCCTGCGTGCCACACCACAAGCTCGCCGAAAAGGGCTGGCGGACAACGAAAACACGCCGGGGTGACACCGAGTGGATACCGCCGCCCGAGCTAGACCGCGGTGCGCGCACCAACGAGTTTCACTATCCCGAACGCCTACTTCCGGAACCGCCCGGCGAATCCGCGTAGCGGGAGGTCGGCGCTGGTGATCAGCCCCGGTGGCGCCGCCACCACCGACTTGATGGAAGCCAGCGCCGGCATGCCGGTGACGGTCATGCCGATCGAGGCGAAGTTGTCCGGGTTGGACAGGTCTACGCCGGGCTTGGGGAAGATCATGTGCTTGTTGTAGATGCAGGGGTCGCCTTGAATCTGAGTGATGTAGCAGCCCTTGATGTTCCAGCTCGGGTCGGTGTGCGGGGTCATCTGCCATTCGAGGTGCGTCTCGACCCGCGGCACGCCGTCGACCATGCCCTGGTACTTGATGTAGTTACCGCCCAGCGAACCTTTGGGCAGCGTGTACCAGCCCAGGTCGACGTCCTTGGTGCACGCACCCAGCTCGTAGCTGAACTTGACCTCGTCGAGCCGCAGGTCGAAGCAGTCGGCCATCATGTAGACGCTGTCGGCGAACACCCGCGTGTACTTCTCCAGCTTCGAGGGAATCTCGGGGTCGTCGACCGGCTGGCCGTAGCCCACCTCGATCCAGGTGTCTTTGGAGTGGTGGCACGACACGTCGACCGATTCGATCGTGGTGACGTTTTCGATGTCGGCGACGTCGGCCGAGCACACCACGCCGAGGATCTGGTTCAGACCCGGGTTCATCCCGGTGCCGTAGAACGTCGCGCCACCCAACTCAGCGGCCTCGGCCAATAGCTGGCTGACCGGCTTGCCCGACGGATGTGGGTGGTTCGTGTCGCGGTGCCAGCCGGTGATCCAGTCGGCGGTAGTGACGATATTGATGCCCGCCTCGAGCACCTGTAAGTAGAGGTCCTCGTCGGGAAACACCCCGTGGAACGTCAGCACGTCCGGCTTGGCGGCGATGATCTCCTCGATCGTACCGGTGAACGCCACCCCGTTAGGCGCCAGGCCCGCGAACTCTCCGGTATCCTTGCCCACCTTCTCCGGCGAATAGCAATGCACGCCAACGAGTTCGATGTCGGGCTGGGTGGCGATCCGCTTGATCATCTCGGTGCCGACGTTTCCGCTTCCGACCTGAAAGACGCGAACCGGTGCTGTACTCACTGCCTTGAGCCTTCCTGCGCTACCAACGCTTCGGGATAGAATTGCTTGGCCCACTTGCGAATTGCGGTGAAGCCTTCGTACTCGTCGGTGGCCAGGGCCGGCGGATCCGAATAGCGCTGGTGCTGCCAGATCTCGATGTCCTGCTCGAACTGGCGGATGACCTCGCGCCCGAATTCGTCCGCCTTGAGTTCGGCACGGGCCGAATCGTTTCCGGGCACCCGGCCGATGTAGACCATGAAGCGCACATCGGAGGTGAACTCGTCGATCGGCGTGATCGCCGAGATGGTGCGGTTGTCGATCATGCCCCAGCTCTTGGTCACGGCGATGCCCAGTCCACCGTTGATGGCCTGCACGCCGCTGTTGACGTCCTCGATCAACTGGGCGTCGTCGCCCTCGAAGGTGATGGTGAAGTCGACGTAGGACACCGGCTCGTCGAAATCGTGGCGGGTGAACACCGGCACGATCGGGGTGTTGTGCACGTACTTGAAGTGCGCGAAGTCCACCCCGTTCTCCAGCACGTATTGCGGGTGCATCTCCAAACCCTCGCGGTACAACCGCTGTTGCGGGTAATAGTCGTCAGCGCAGCTGCCGTCCTCGAACGCGGCGAACACGTCCGGCGCATCGAAATAGGGCTCGCGGCGGTGCAGGTCGTGCCAGATGTACACCGATGCGTTGCGCTCGACCACCGGGTAGGTGCGAATGCGGCGGCCGCGGTTGGGCCGATCCTGGTACGGGATGCAGACGTTGCGGCCCTCGCGACTCCACTGCCACCCGTGGAAGGGACACTGCAGCACCTCGCCGACGACCTTTCCGCCATATCCCAGGTGCGCGCCCAGGTGCTCGCAGTAGGCGTTCATCACCGTGAGCTCGCCGGATTCGGCGCGCCAGGCGACCATCTCCTGGCCGAAGTACTTCATCTTGTGCACGTCGCCGACGCCGATCTCGTCGGACCACGCGACCTGGAACCAGCCGGTCGGTGTCATCGACAACGGTGGCTTAGCCATCGATCCCTGCCATGTGAGCCGCCCTCCCGGATGAATGATAGGCCGCGCCGCGACAAAATCAAAGTACCCTCTATGAAACCCTGCGGTGCAACCGGCGTCAGTGGATAAGATCGGCGAATGACCCGCGCACGCACCGGCGCCGGCGTGGACGGCCGGCGGCCGAACCGGCGGGGCAATGCGACTCGCGAAAGCATGCTCGAGGCGGCGTTGCGCTCGCTGGCGTCCGGCGAGCCGGGCTCGGTCTCGGCCAACCGCATCGCCAAGGACATCGGCGCCACCTGGGGCGCGGTGCAGTACCAGTTCGGCGACACCGACGGGTTCTGGGCCGCCGTGCTGCACCGCACCGCCGAACGTCGCGCGGCGACGTTCTCGACGCTGTCGACGCCGATCTCGCCAGACGCTCCGCTGCGCGAGCGTGTCGGCGCCATCATCGATACCCTCTACCGCGGCCTCGCGTCCCCGGATTCACGTGCGATCGAAAACCTGCGGGCCGCGTTGCCGCGCGACCCCGAGGAGCTCGAGCGGCTCTACCCGCGCACCGCCGCCGAGATGTTTTCCTGGGGCAAAAGCTGGCTGGAGACCTGCCAGCACGCCTTCTCAGGTCTGGCGGTCGACCCCGATCGGGTTCGCGAGGTCGCCGCCCTGATTCCCGGCGCGATGCGCGGCCTGGTGTCGGAGCGTCAGCTGGGTTCCTATGCCGACCTCGATATGGCGCGGCGGGGTCTGACCAACGCCCTGGCCGCCTACCTGGAGCAGTCCCGGCCTTAACCTCAGGCGTCGATGACGACGCGGTCGCCGTCGGCCCGCGAGACGCACACGAGCATGCCGTCGTCGCCCGGGTCGGTGCGGCCACGGTGATCCACTTGTCCGGCAAGCACTTTGACCCGGCACGTCCCGCAGAATCCCTGCCGGCACGAGTACGGGGTGGTCGGGTCCCTGTCGAGCATGACCTCGAGCGCGGTCCGATTCGCCGGTATCGCGAGCACCTGCCGTGATCGCGCGAGCTCCAACTCGAACGGCACCCCATCGACGACGGGCGCCGGCTGAACCGCTCGTAATGCAATGGCGCACCGGCATGCTCGTTGCGGGCGACGCGGACCGCCTCCAGCATGGCGCTCGGCCCGCACACGTAAACAGCGGTCGCCGGTCCCGCTCCGTCCAGCAGCTCCGCCACGGTGGCGAAGCGGCCGCGCTCGTCGTCGGCCCAGACCGTCACCCGGTCCGGCCCGAGCGACACGACCTCGTCGAGCAGCGGCATGTACTCGCGGCTGCGGCCGGTATAGATTGCGCGCCAATCGATCCCGCGCTGCGCGGCCACCTGGAGCATCGGCAGGATGGGCGTCACCCCGATGCCCCCGATGACGAACAGCGCCTGCTGCTCGGCGGTGCCGAGGTAGAACGCGTTGCGCGGACCTTCGAACGACAGCGTGTCACCGACGTCGAAAGTCTCATGCATCTCGATGGATCCGCCTCCGCCGTCGGCGATCCGCCGAATGGCGATGCGGTAGTCGGTGCGCCGCCCGGGCGCGCCGCACAACGAGTACTGCCGGCGCCGGCCCGAGGGCAACAGGACGTCGATGTGGCCACCCGGTGTCCAGGACGGAAGCAAACCGCCGTCGGGGTCGGCCAGGGTCAACGCGACGACGTCCGGCGCGACGACCTCGCGCTTGGTCACCACCGCGGTCAGCTTGCGCTGCACCGGCTGCACCCGCGACGGCGACCACCGTGACACCGTGGCGAAGCCCTCGAACACCGCCCGCACGCCCCACAGCAACGACCCGAAGCGATCGCGCTCGCGCCGTCCGTACAGGTCGGCGGGTCTGCTGGACCAAATGCTCTCCGGCACCGAAACCGCCCCTTACTTCTGCCGAATGTCGAAGCGCGCGAACAGCCGGATCGCTCCCGGGCTGATGCGCCGCATCGCGTAGCCGATCCGCGACTCCGCGGCGATCGGCAACACGGCCGGAGCGGTCTTGACGGACTTGACGATTGCCTTGGCGGTCGCTTCGGGGGTGAAGTTGCGGCGCCGATAGGCGGCGTCGGCCTTGCCCCGCGCCCGCTCCTGCTGGTCCGCGCTCATGCCCGCGTAGATCGTGTTCTTTGCGATGTTGGTGTTGACGAATCCCGGGCACACCGCCGTGACGCTGATCCCCTCGTCGGCGAAGTCGGCGCGCAACGATTCGCTCAGTGCCAGCACCGCCGCCTTGGTGGTGCTGTAGGCGACCATGGACTTCGAGGGCAGGTAAGCCGCCGCCGACGCCACGTTGATGATCGTGCCGCCCTCGCCACGTTCGACCATCTGCGCCCCGAACGCCCTGCTGCCCGAGATGACGCCGTGGACGTTGACGCCCATGATGTTCTCCCAGTTCGCCGAGCTCGTCTCCAGGAACCGGCCCGCCATCCCGATGCCGGCGTTGTTCACCAGGATGTCGACCACCCCGTGCTCGTTGCGCACTTGGGCCGCAAGCTCATTCATGGCGGCCTCGTCGCTGACGTCGACCTGGTACACCGCTGCCTCGGCGCACGCGGCGCGTACGGCGTCGGCGGTTTCCTTGGCGGCGGCCAGATCACGGTCGACGAGGACGATCTTTCGGGCGCCGTTTCGGGCCAGCTCCACCGCCGTGGCCCGGCCGATTCCGGCTCCGGCGCCGGTGACCAGGGCGAGTTTTCCGCGCACGTCACGCCGCTCGCCGCGCACCTCGGCCGGCCCGGCGGCGGGGGCGCCATCGACGTTGCGGTCGACCCACTCGGCGGTCAACCGGGCGATGACGTCCGGACGCGACGTCACCACCCAGTGGCCGCCCTCGATCTCGATCACCCTGCCGCCTAACGGAATCGCTCCGGTGAATCGTTGCAGCGCGGGCGTGACGAACATGTCGCGGCGCGGCACCAGCGTCTGGACGGGAACCTTGGTCTCGGGCAGCCGGCGACCCGGCGCCAGCATCGGCGCCGGCATGTTCTGCCGGTACAGGTTGAGCCCGTGCACATAATCGGTGACCGAGCGCAGCGTGTCGTGGTGCTGGCTGCGCGTGCTCGATCGGCCGATGCGCTCAAGCGCCTCAATGACTTTCACGCCGACGCGCGAGCGAAACGACAGTTCCGGCACGCCCGGGCACAAGAAGAAGCCGATATAGCCCGACGCGATCAGTTGCCTGAGCACCTGGGCCACGGCTCGCGGCGTGCGCCCCGAGCGCAGAAATGCGCCGGCATAGTTCAGGTGCGGGCCCGAGATCGAGGTGAAGGACGCGACTTTGCCCATCACCGAGTCGTCGGTGACCGCCGCCCACGCCTGGATCGACCCCCAGTCGTGGGCCAGCAGGTGCACCCGCCCCACACCCAGGCTGTCGATCACCGCACCGATGTCGGAGATCAGTTGCGCGAACAGGTATCCGGATCTCTTTGCGGGACACGATGATTCACCGGCGCCCCGCACGTCGTAGGCCACCACGTTGTAGGGCTTGCCGGTCAGTTCGTGGGCCACGCCGTCCCAGACGTGGTGGTTGTCCGGAAATCCGTGAATTGCCAGGATGGTTGGCCGCGCCGGGTCGATGTCGGTGTACCGGTGCACGGCCAGCGTGACGCCGTCGCCGGTGGTGAAGGTCGATGTGCCGGTCATCAGTGCGAGGCGCGCGCGGCCGGTGAGATGGCCAGGTAGTCGACGGCCAGCCCCAGCCCACCGAGCTGCGAGGGGTGAAAGCCCGGCCGGTAGTAGTTGGCGACCGCCCGGACGAAGCGCATCGGCCCGGGCACCAGGCCGCGGCGCGCCGCCGAGAAGTAGTTCCGCCAGCGCGGCTTGGTGCCCGGTGGCAGCTGGGGATCCAGCGAGTACATGAACCGCACGCCGCGGATCCACAACAGCAGCATGGCGGGCGTCACGACCAGCTGGGCGCGCGCCTGGCGCCAGTAACCGGCCCGCAGATGCTTCATGGTGTCGAACGCCACCGCCTTGTGCTCGACCTCCTCGGCGCCATGCCAGCGCAGCATGTCCAGCATCACCGGATCGGTGCCGATCTGGTCGTGGGCCGGCGAGTCGAGGATCCACTCGCCCAGGATGGCGGTGTAGTGCTCGATGGCCGAGACCAGCGAAACCTGCTCGAGCAGCCAGCTCTGCCGGCGACGCTGGCTCCAGGTGGGCCGGGGCCCCAGCAGCTTGTCGAACAGCCACTTGATCTGGCCGGTGTAGGGGGTCAGGTCGATGCCGCGCGCGGCAAAGTGCGCCAGCACGTTCGCGTGCGCCTGCGAATGCACGGCCTCCTGGCCGATGAAGCCCTGCACGTCGAGCCGCAGCTGGTCGTCCTTGATCAGCGGCAGCGTCTGCTTGAAGACCTCGACGAAGAACTCTTCCCCGGCGGGCAGCAGCAGGTGCAGCACGTTGAGGACGTGGGTGGCAAACGGTTCGCCGGGCACGTAGTGGAACGGCAGCTGAGTCCAGTCGAAGTCCACGTCGCGGGCTTCCAGCACCAGGCGCTCGTGATCCAGGGAGGCATCGTGGGGACCCGCTGCTTGGTTGTCGACGGTCAGCATCGTGCCCCCTACCTCGGCTTTTAGCCCTCGATCACGGTCTTGTGGTGGACGTCGCGCGTCCCAAGTATAAGTACGCGGCGCAGATATGCGAAACCGCCGGTACTGGGTTCTTCCGCGATGAATTCTTGCGTGATCGTCTTCAGCCGGCCGCGACGTGGCGGCGCAGTTCGTACTGGCCGGGGTCGGGGTTGGCCAGCATCCGGCGGTGTTCGGCCGGCGTCAGGGGCCACACCTCGGGCACACCGTCGTTGTTGAGGTACCAGCTGTTACAGCCGGTGGTCCACACCGTGTCCGGCATCGCGGCGCGCAGCTTCGCGTTGAAACGCTCGGTCGCGGCGGCCGTCGGCTCGACCGTGTCGAATTCGCGTCGGCGCCAGCGCTCGATCCAGCCCAGGATGTGCTCGGCCTGCGATTCGGCCACGGTCGTCAGCGCGAGGTTTCCCACGGGGCTGTGCGGCCCCAGCATCATGAAGAAGTTGGGAAAGCCCGACAGCGCCACGGTTTGGTAGGCCCGAGGCCCGTCGCGCCAGACGTCATTGGCGTGGATGCCGTCGCGGCCGATCAGCTCCATCGGCCGGAAAAACGCGTGGGTGTCGAATCCGGTGGCGAGCACGATGATGTCCACCTCGTGCAGGACGCCGTCGGCGGTGACGATGCCGCGCCGTTCCACGTGGTCGATGCTCGCCGTCACCAGCTCGACGTCGTCGCGCTGCATCGCCCGGTAGAAACCGTTCGACATCACCAGGCGCTTGCAGGCCGGCGTGTAGTCGGGCGTCAGCGACCGCCGCAACTCGGGATCGCGGATCTCCCAGAGGCTGGCGCGGCACAGCGCCGCCATGATCTTTCGGCGCAGGCCCGGCTTGGTCAGCCCGACCGCGAAGAAGTCGAACGCGAGGCTGTAGAGGCGGTACGCCACCTTATCCAGCCACGGCATCTTGCGCCGGGTGATCCCAGTGAAGCCGCTGTAGCGCGGATTCGCCAGGCGCAGCACCCATTGCGCGGTCCGCTGGAACAGCGCGACGTGGCCGGCCACCCCGGCCAGACCGCACACCAGCTGCACGCCCGTCGACCCGTTGCCGACGATCGCGACGCGCCGACCCCGCACGTCCACGCCGTGATCCCACCGCGCGGAGTGAAAAACATTGCCGCCGAAGTCATCCAAGCCCGAAATCGACGGCAGTCGCGGGTGATGCAGGACGCCGGTGGCCGAGATCAAGAAGTCGACCGTTAATTCCTCGCCGGCGTCGGTGCGCAGCACCCAGCGGCCGTCGTCGAAACGCGCGTGGGTGACTTCGGCGCCGAACCGGATGCGTTTCCGCAACCCGTAGCGGTCGGCGACGTCCCGGAAGTAGGCCTGGATTTCGCCGCCGGGTGAGAACAGGTGCGACCAGTCGGGATTCCTGGCGAAGCTGTACTGGTAGATGCGCGACGGGATGTCACAGACCAGACCCGGGTAGGTGTTCTCCCGCCAGGTGCCGCCCACCTCGTCGGCCTTCTCGTAGATGGTCACGTCGGTGATACCGCTGCGCAGCAAGGCAATTGCGACGCACAGCCCCGACATGCCTGCTCCGACGACGGCTACGGCGGGATCGCGTCGCGTCATCGGTACTCCCGTGGGGTTCTGGCTACTCGGCCTCGGCGCGCTGCTTGAGGCGCTGCAACGTGAGCCGGATGTGCTCGGTGTTGGCGGCCGCGCGATCGGCGACGCCGGTGGCCCTGCCGGCGACCTTGCGAAACCACCCAGGCCTGCGGTCCCAGGTGCGTTCGGTCACCTCACACCCGTCGCCGGCCGCGGCGATGTCGTATTGCCAGCGGGCGATCGGAAAGACCGTATGGCTCACGTCGAACGCAAAGCGGCGGCCCGGTTCCGCGTCGGTGACCGTGCACTTGGTGCTCCAGCTGCGGCTGCCGCTCTTGTTCTGGCCGGTGAACACCGCGCCGGGCGTCACCGCGTCGCCCTTGCGCCATTCCATCGCGACCGCCTCCTCGGCCAGCTCGGCCAGCGTGGGCAGGTCGGTGATGAGCCGGTACACCACGTCGGGCTGGGCGTCGATCTGCACGGTGGCCTGCACGCACGGGTCCGTCATTCGCCGATCATAGCCAGCAAACAGCCAGCCTTTGCGGCTCCCGCGAAGTTTCTTCACACTTGAACGTGAACCGGCAATCTAGGGGCGATCATGCGAGTCGGCGTACCGACCGAGACCAAGACCAATGAGTTTCGGGTCGCCCTCACCCCCGCCGGTGTCGCCGAGCTGACCCGCCGCGGCCACGACGTACTTGTGCAGGCCGGCGCCGGAGAAGGGTCGGCGATCCCCGACTCGGAGTTCAAGGCGGCGGGCGCCCAGCTGACCGAGACGGCCGACCAGGTCTGGGCCGACGCGGACCTGCTGCTCAAGGTCAAGGAGCCGGTGCCGGCCGAGTATGACCTGTTGCGGCGCAACCAGATCCTGTTCACCTTTCTGCACCTGGCGGCCTCGCGGGCGTGCACCCAGGCGCTGTTGGCATCCGCAACGACGTCGATCGCCTACGAGACGGTTCAGACGGCAGACGGCACACTGCCGCTGCTGGCCCCGATGAGTGAGGTCGCCGGCCGGTTGTCCGCTCAGGTGGGGGCCTATCACCTGATGCGCACCCACGGTGGGCGCGGCGTGTTGATGGGCGGTGTGCCCGGCGTCAAGCCCGCCGACGTCGTGGTGGTGGGCGCGGGGACGGCCGGGTACAACGCGGCGCGGGTCGCCGGCGGCATGGGGGCGTCGGTCACGGTGCTCGACGTCAACATCAACAAGCTTCGGCTGCTCGACGCGGAGTTCGGTGGCCAGGTCCGCACCCGCTACTCGTCGGCCTACGACCTGGAGGGCACCGTCAAGCGCGCCGACCTGGTCATCGGCGCCGTGCTGCTGCCCGGCGCGAAGGCCCCCAATTTGATTCCGAATTCCCTTGTCTCACAGATGAAATCGGGCGCCGTGCTGGTCGACATCTCGATCGATCAGGGGGGATGCTTCGAGGACTCCCGGCCCACCACGCACGACGACCCCACCTTCGGCGTGCACGACACGCTGTTCTACTGCGTGACGAACATGCCCAGCGCGGTGCCCAAGACGTCGACGGTGGCGCTGACCAACGCGACCATGCCGTACGTGCTCGCGCTCGCCGATCGCGGCTGGCGGACGGCCTGCCGCTCGGATCATGCTCTGGCCAAAGGCCTTTCGACCCACGACGGCTGGCTGCTGTCGGAACAGGTGGCCACCGACCTCGGCCTGCCGTTCACCGACCCGGCGGCCGTTCTGGGCTGAGCGGGGCGTTAACTTGTCGCCGCGAGACTGGCGATGATGTCGGCCGCGGGGCCCGCGCACGCGTTCTTGAACGACGTTCCGGCCCACAGCGGCATCCCGTTGGGATCCTCCATGGCGGCGGCCGCTTCCCGTATCGGCGAGGTCATCTGGTTGACCTCGGGGTAGCCCAACGGCGCGACGTGATCGAGCATGCGGGTGAAATCGTTTTCCAGGCCGCGCGCGTAGCGGCCCGAGAACGCCCGCGTGACAACGGTCGTGGCGAACAGCGGGTTCTTCAGGGCGACCCGGTGCGCGGCGTTGGTGCCCGCCTCGTCGGCGAGCAGTAGCGCGGTGCCGACCTGCGCCGCCACCGCTCCCCTGCGCAGCGCGGCCCCCACTTCATCGGCGGTGCCCAGTCCGCCCGCCGCGATGATCGGCACGTCGTGCGCGTTGCGGATGCGGTCGATGAGCTGATGCAGCGACTCGTTGGCCGGTTCCATGTCCGGTGCGAAGGTGCCGCGGTGCCCGCCGGCCGCAGGCCCCTGAACCACGAGGCTGTCCGCGCCGGCGGCGACCGCGATTCCCGCCTCGTAGGCCGACGTCACGGTGACCATCACCAGCAGGCCCAGGGCGCCTAGCCGCCGGATCACGTCGGGTGGCGGCACGCCGAACGTGAAGGACACCAGCTCGGGCCGAAGGTCGGCGACCACCTCGAGCTTCTGCTCCCACTCGTCGTCGTCGCCGTGCTGCGGCTGACCGACCTCCACCTGGTAGTGCTCGGCGATTTCTTCGAGTTCGGCCGCGTAGTAGTGCAGGGCCACCCAGTCGGCGACGCTGGGTTGGGGCACGAACAAGTTCACCCCGAGCGGGCCGGTGGTGGCCTTGCGCGCCGCGGCGATGTCGTCGGCGAGTTGCTCGGCGCTGCGATGCCCGCCGGGCACGAAACCGAGCCCACCGGCATTGGTCACCGCGGCCGCCAACGCGGGAGTCCCGGGCCCGCCGGCCATGGGCGCGCCCACGATGGGCACGGGGATGTCCCAAAAGCCCAGCACCATCTGGCCCAGTACCATTCGGCTAGTCCGTCGACGGCGAGCGCCGGCCCGGCGCGAGTGTGGAGGCGGACATGCGAGCTACGTTACCATCGCCCGAAGTTGTTGGGGCAGTGACCGTTTGGCGGCATAGGGACCAAGAACCGCGGCGCCGTAGCGCTGCCCGAGCAGCTTGTGCGCCACCGCGTTGACCTCCTCGACGGTCACCTGGTCGATCTGGCGCAAGGTGTGCTCGATGCTGCGGTGTTTGCCGTAGTTGAGTTCGTTGCGGCCCAACCGGCTCATCCGCGAGCTGGAATCCTCCAGGCCGAGCACCAGACCGCCGCGCAAGGATCCCTTGGCGATGCGGCATTCCGATTCGGTGATGCCGTCGCGTGTCACCGAGTCGAGCACGTCGCGCGTCACCGCCATCACTTCGGCGAAGCGTTCGGGTTGGCAGGCCGCATAGACGGACAGCGCGCCGCTGTCGGCGAAGACGTCCACCGTCGAGTACACCGAGTAGGCCAGCCCGCGCAGCTCTCGAACCTGCTGGAACAACCGCGAGCTCAGGCCGCCGCCCAGCGCGGTGTTGAGCACCGACAGCGCCCAGCGATGCTCCCAGCCACGCCCGGGCGTGCGGACGCCCAACGACACGTGAGCCTGCTCGGCGTCCCGGTTGCCCAGCAGCAGAACGGGGCGACCTGTGACCCGTCCGGCACCTTTGCGCGGCGCGATGGGTTCGCGGCCGCGAACCAGATGCGGCCCAAAATGCCTGCGCACCAACGCGACCACCTCGTCGTGGTCGACATTGCCGGCCACCGCCACCACCATCCGCTCAGGCGTGTAGCGCCGGACGTGAAACGAGTGCAGCTGATTTCGGGTCATCGACGCCACCGACCGTGCGGTGCCGATGACGGGACGGCCCACCGGGTGGTCGCCGAAGAGCGCGCTCAGGAACATGTCACCGAGCGCGTCCTCGGGGTCGTCGTCGCGCATCGCGATCTCTTCGAGGACCACGTCGCGTTCCAGCTCGACATCGCCTGCCGCACAGCACCCGTTGAGCACCACGTCGGCGACCAGGTCGACGGCCAGCGCCAGGTCGCTGTCGAGCACGTGCGCGTAGTAGCAGGTGTGTTCCTTGGCGGTGAACGCGTTCAGCTCTCCCCCGACGGCGTCCATCGCCTGGGCGATGTCCACCGCGGTGCGGCTGGGAGTGGACTTGAACAGCAGGTGCTCGAGGAAGTGCGCGGCCCCGGCGACCGTGGCACCCTCGTCGCGCGAGCCGACACCGACCCACACCCCGACCGATGCGGATCGCACCGAGGGCAGGTACTCGGTGACCACCCGCAAGCCACCCGGCAGCGTGGTACGCCGCAGCGCGGCCTGGGGTGCCGATTCCGCCTCGGCGGCCTTGCCCCGGCGCAGGGCGCCGGCCCGACCGGGACGCGTCCCGGCCGGCGAGTCAGCTGCTCGCCGTTGCGGCATCGGCAGGGGCGGCCGCCGGAGCGTCGGCGGAAGCCGCGTTGTCTTCCTCCACCAGGACCAGCGAGATCTTGCCACGCTTGTCGATGTCGGCGATTTCGACGCGCAGCTTGTCGCCGACGTTCACCACGTCCTCGACCTTGGCGATCCGCTTGCCCTTACCGAGCTTGGAGATGTGCACCAGGCCGTCACGCCCGGGCAGCAGCGACACGAACGCACCGAAATCCGTTGTCTTGACCACGGTTCCGAGGAACCGTTCGCCGACCGTGGGCAGCTGCGGGTTCGCGATGGCATTGATGCGGTCGATCGCGGCCTGCGCCGAGGGCCCGTCGGTGGCGCCGACGAACACGGTGCCGTCGTCCTCGATGGAGATCTGCGCGCCGGTCTCCTCGGTGATGCCGTTGATCACCTTGCCCTTGGGCCCGATGACCTCACCGATCTTGTCCACCGGAACCTTGATGGTGGTGACCCGCGGTGCGTACGGGCTCATCTCGTCGGGCTGGTCGATCGCCTCGGCCATGACCTCCAGGATGGTCAGCCGCGCATCCTTGGCCTGCCCCAGCGCGCCCGCCAGCACCTGCGACGGAATGCCGTCGAGCTTGGTGTCCAGCTGCAGCGCGGTGACGAAGTCCTTGGTGCCGGCGCACTTGAAGTCCATGTCGCCGAACGCGTCCTCGGCGCCCAGGATGTCGGTCAAGGTGACGAAGCGACGCTCGGTCTTGCCGTCGACCTCGACGTCATCGGAGACCAGACCCATCGCGATGCCGGCCACCGGAGCCTTCAGCGGCACACCGGCATTCAGCAGCGACAGGGTGGACGCACAGACCGACCCCATCGACGTCGAGCCGTTGGAGCCCAACGCCTCCGACACCTGACGGATGGCGTACGGGAACTCCTCGACGCCGGGCAACACCGGGATCAGGGCACGCTCGGCCAGCGCGCCGTGCCCGATCTCGCGCCGCTTGGGCGAGCCCACGCGGCCGGTCTCGCCGGTGGAAAACGGCGGGAAGTTGTAGTGATGCATGTAGCGCTTCGCGGTTTCCGGTCCCAGCGAGTCGATCTGCTGAGCCATCTTGACCATGTCGAGCGTGGTCACACCCAGGATCTGGGTCTCCCCGCGCTGGAACAGGGCGCTGCCGTGCGCCCGCGGCACCACGGCGACCTCGGCCGACAACGCGCGGATGTCGGTGATGCCGCGGCCGTCGATGCGGAAATGGTCGGTCAGGATGCGCTGGCGCACCAGCTTCTTGGTCAGTGACCGGTAGGCGGCGCTGACCTCCTTCTCGCGACCCTCGTAGGTCCCAGAGTCTCCAGTGAGCCGCGCCAGCACCTCGGCCTTGAGCTCGTCGGTGCGCGCGTCGCGCTCGGCCTTGCCGCCGATCGTCAGCGCCTTGGCCAGCTCGTCGGTGGCCACCGAGGCCACCGAGTAGTAGACGTCTTCCTGGTAGTCCGGGAACGTCGGGTACTCGCCGACGGGCTTGGCGGCTGCCCCGGCCAACTCCTCCTGCGCGGTGCACAACACCGCGATGAACGGCTTGGCCGCCTCGAGTCCCTCGGCCACAACGGTTTCCGTCGGCGCCTGGGCACCACCCTCGACGAGCTCGATGACCTTGTCGGTGGCCTCGGCCTCGACCATCATGATCGCGACGTCACCGTCGACCTTGCGGCCGGCCACCACCATGTCGAACACCGCCCGCTCGAGTTGCTCGACCGTCGGGAACGCCACCCAGGTGCCGTCGATCAGCGCGACCCGCACGCCCCCGATCGGACCCGAGAACGGCAGGCCGCTCAGCTGGGTCGAGGCCGACGCGGCGTTGATCGCCAGCACGTCGTACAGGTCATTGGGGTCCAGGCTCATGACCGTGACCACGACCTGGATCTCGTTGCGCAGGCCGGAGACGAACGACGGGCGCAGCGGCCGGTCGATGAGCCGGCAGGTCAGGATCGCGTCGGTGGAGGGACGGCCCTCGCGACGGAAGAACGAACCGGGGATGCGACCGGCGGCATACATCCGCTCCTCGACATCGACGGTCAGCGGGAAGAAGTCGAAGTGCTCCTTGGGGCTCTTGCTGGCGGTGGTCGCCGACAACAGCATGTTCTCCTCATCGAGGTACGCGACCACGGCGCCAGCTGCCTGCTGGGCCAACCGGCCGGTCTCGAAACGGATGGTGCGGGTGCCGAAGCTCCCGTTGTCGATGGTGGCGGTCGCCTCGAACACGCCCTCTTCAATTTCAGCGACAGACATAGACGTCCGTACGGCCTCTCTTGTATTCAGCTTTTTCGCGTGACCACGCGCGAACCGCAGGCCGACGGCCACGGGTCACCCGCGGGAGGCGCTGAGTCTGAATACGGCTACGGCCATCGATCGAAGCGGCCGACCTGCCCCAGATCCGGAGAGCCCGGCAGCCACTACCGAAGACCGCCCGATGCAGACTGGGCTGCTCCCTCGGGGGTGCGTAGTGACACGCTGGAACGGCACACGCGGATCTGCGTGACCGCACCGTTTGCTCGGGCCGAACCGGCCCAGAACGTCCTTACTCTACACGGGCGACCTCTGCCCGCGATATTGCTCGATTGCGCCGGCGCTGGCGCCGCCTGCCTCAGCGACGCAGGCCCAGCCGCTCGACCAGCGAGCGGTACCGCTCGACGTCGATCTGCGCGACGTACTTGAGCAGCCGGCGCCGGCGTCCGACCAGCAGCAGCAGCCCGCGCCGCGAGTGGTGATCGTGCTTGTGCACCTTCAGGTGCTCGGTCAGGTCGGCGATCCGCTTGGTCAGCAGCGCGACCTGCGCCTCGGGCGACCCGGTGTCGGTTCCGTGCAGGCCGTAGTTGCCCAGGATTTCTTTTTTCTGCTCGGCTGTAAGCGCCACGAACTATCTCCATCAATCGGTCCGCGAAAGGTAAATGTTCAAGGCGCGGCCACCGCGAACCGCAGCACGCGCCGATGTCGTCCGGCAGTTTAGCAGCGGTGCCGGTGCCGGGCACAAACCGCGGGGCACCCCTGCCGCAGCGCCTCAACCCGCCGACAGCAAGCCCCGGGCCCGCTCCGTGTCCTTGCCCATCGCAACCACGAGCTCCTCGATGGAGTCGAACTTCTGCTGGCCGCGGATGCGGGCGACGAAATCCAGGGCGACATGCTGACCGTAGAGATCGGCGGTGGTGTCCAGGACGAAGGCCTCGACCGTCCGGGTGCGCCCGGAGAACGTCGGATTGGTGCCGACGGAGACCGCCGCTTGGTAACGCTCACCGGGGACGACGGTGCCGGTGGCCGGTCCGTGGCCGAGCACGGTGAACCACGCGGCGTACACGCCGTCGGCCGGAATCGCCGAGTACATCGGCGGCGCCACGTTGGCGGTCGGGTAACCCAGCTCGACGCCGCGTCCGTGGCCGCGGACCACGACACCTTCGACGCGGTGCGGGCGGCCCAGCGCCTCGGTGGCCGCCACCATGTCGCCGGCGTCCACGCAGGACCGGATGTAGGTGGACGAGAAGGTCACGGTCTCGTTGCTGTGATGCTCGGACAGCAGCGACATCGACTCGACGGCGAACCCGAAGCGGTCGCCGGCGCGCCGCAGGGTCTCGACGTTGCCGGCCGCCTTCTTTCCGAAGGTGAAGTTCTCCCCCACCACGACCTCCACGACGTGCAGGTGCTCCACCAGCAGCTCGTGCACGTAACGCTCCGGGGTGAGCTTCATGAAATCGGTCGTGAACGGCATCACCAGGAAGACGTCGATGCCCAGCTCTTCGACCAGTTCGGCGCGCCGGGTCAGCGTCGTCAACTGCGCGGGATGGCTGCCGGGGTAGACGACTTCCATGGGATGCGGGTCGAACGTCATCAACACGGTCGGGACGTTGCGGGCCCGCGCCGCCTTCACCGCATGGGCGATTAGCTCGGCGTGGCCGCGATGCACGCCATCGAACACACCGATGGTGAGCACACACCTGCCCCAGTCCGTGGGTATCTCGTCTTGGCCGCGCCACCGCTGCACGCCCGCAAGCCTACGGCGCCGGGTCGTCCGCCGGGAGATGGGAGAGGGGCTAAGCCCGGCCACGGTTTCGGGGAACGCGCCGGATCAGGCGTGGGTTGCCTAAACTTTCTGGTTGTGAGGGCTGACGAAGAGCGTGGCGGTATCACCGCGGTCGGCCAGGACTACCTCAAGGTCATCTGGAATGCCCAGGAGTGGTCGCTGGAGAAGGTCAGCACCAAGATGCTGGCCGAGAAGATCGGGGTGTCGGCCAGCACGGCCTCGGAGTCCATCCGCAAGCTCGCCGAGCAGGGCCTCGTCGACCACGAGAAATACGGTGCGGTGACGCTGACGGAGGCGGGGCGGCGGGCGGCGCTGGAGATGGTGCGCCGGCACCGGTTGTTGGAGACCTTCCTGGTCAACGAGCTCGGTTACGCCTGGGACGAGGTGCACGACGAGGCCGAGGTGCTCGAGCACGCGGTGTCCGATCGCCTGGTGGCCCGCATCGACGCGAAGCTGGGCTTCCCGCGCCGCGACCCGCACGGTGACCCGATCCCGGCCTCCGACGGGCAGGTGCCGACCCCGCCGGCCCGCCAGCTGTGGGCGTGCGACGACGGTGATTCCGGCACGGTGGCGCGAATCTCCGACGCCGACCCCGAGATGCTGCGCTACTTCACCGACGTCGGCATCAATCTCGACTCCCGGCTGCGGGTCCTGACCCGGCGCGAATTCGCCGGCATGATCTCGGTCGCGATCGACTCCGGCGACGGCGCCGAGACGACGGTCGACCTGGGCAGCCCCGCCGCCCGGGCCATCTGGGTGACGGCCTAGCCATTTCGGTTCGCCGAGCGTGACGTCACGGCGAAATTCCGCGACTTTTCCCGCCCTCAGTGCACGTTCGGCGAACGAAGGTCAGGTGCTCAAGAGCCCCTTGGCGATGTGGGTGACCTGCACCTCGTTGCTGCCCGCGTAGATCATCAGCGACTTGGCGTCGCGGGCCAGCTGCTCCACCCGGTACTCGGCCATGTACCCGTTGCCGCCGAACAGCTGTACGGCCTCCATCGCCACCTCGGTGGCGGCCTCCGACGAATACAACTTGATCGCCGAGGCCTCGGCCAGTGTCAGCGGCTTGCCGGCCTGTTGGCGCTCGATGGTGTGAAAGACCATGTTCTGCACGTTCATTCGGGCGATCTCCATCTTGGCAAGCTTCAGCTGGATCAGTTGAAATTGCCCGATGTTCTTGCCCCACAACGTCCGGCTCTTGGCGTAGTCCACGCACAGCCGGTGGCATTCGTCGATGATGCCCAGCGCCATCATCGCGATGCCGATCCGCTCGGCGGCGAAGTTGGCGCGCGCGCTGTCGCGGCCGTCGCCGTCGGCGTGCTGTTCGCTCTCGCCGAGCAGCCGGTCCGGGCTCAGCCGCACGTTGTCGAAGAACAGCTCGCCGGTCGGCGAGGACATCATGCCCATCTTCTTGAACGGCTTGCCTTGGGTCAGGCCCGGCATGCCGGCATCGAGCACGAACACCAGCACCGGCCGGTTGCGCTTGTCGTCGGTCGAGCCGTCGTCGAGCTTGGCGTACACGACCAGGACGTCGGCGCAGGGTCCGTTGGTGATGAACGTCTTCTGCCCGTTGAGGATGTAGTCCTCGCCGTCGCGCTTGACGTAGGTCTTCATGCCGCCGAACGCGTCCGAGCCCGAGTCGGGCTCGGTAATCGCCCACGCCGCAATCTTTTCCAGCGTCATCAGCTCGGGCAGCCAGCGTTCCTTCTGTGCCAGCGTCCCCCGGCTCATGATGGTCGCCGCGCCCAGGCCCAGGCTCACCGACGCGGTGCTGAGCAGACCGATGCTGACCCGGGCGATCTCGGACACCAACACCGCGATCATCGACCCCTGCGCGCCGCCCCCGAAACCGCTTGAGTCATCCGGATTTTCGTCGAGCTGCTCGCCGTTCTGCTTGGCGTGCTCGCGGTCCAGCATCTTCTTGACCGACTCGGCGGCCATGGCGTCGAGACCGAACTGGCTGAACAGCTTGCGCACGATCGGATACGGCGACATTTCGCCGGTTTCCAATTCGTCCAGATGCGGGCGAATCTCTTTGTCCACGAACTGCCGAACGGCGTTCTGGACCATCAGGTCGGTGTCGGACCACTCGATCACGGCACCCCTACCGCTCGGCGCGCTGGTAGGCGGTGACGACGGCGGCGCCGCCCAGCCCGATGTTGTGTTGCAGTGCGGCGCTGACGTTGTCGACCTGACGCTTGTCGGCCGTCCCGCGCAGCTGCCAGGTCAGCTCCGCGCACTGCGCCAGCCCGGTCGCGCCCAGCGGGTGTCCCTTCGAGATCAGGCCGCCGGACGGGTTGACCACCCAGCGGCCGCCGTAGGTGGTGTCGTTGTTGTCGATCAGCTTGGGCGCCTCACCGGGACCGCACAGGCCGAGGGCCTCATAGAGCAGCAGTTCGTTGGCCGAGAAGCAGTCGTGCAGCTCGATCACCTGGAAGTCCTGCGGCCCGAGTCCGGATTGCTCGTAAACCTGTTGTGCGGCTTGAACATTCATGTCATAGCCGATGAGATTCTTCGCGCTGCCGTCGAACGTCGACGCGGAGTCGGTGGTCATGGCCTGGCCGACGATCTGGACCGCCTGGCCGGCCAGCCCGTGGCTTTCGACGAAGCTTTCCGAGGCCAGGATGGCCGCGCCCGAACCGTCCGAGGTCGGCGAGCACTGCAGCTTGGTCAGTGGATCGGAGATCATCCGCGCCGCCAGGATGTCGTCGAGCGTGTAGGACTCCTGGAACTGGGCGAACGGATTGTTGACCGAGTGCTTGTGGTTCTTGTAACCGATCTTGGCGAAATGCTCTGCGGTGCTGCCGTATTGCCTCATGTGCTCGCGCCCGGCGGCGCCGAACATCCATGGGGCGACGGGCATCGCGAACTCGTCGATCGCGGCCATCGCCTTGACGTGCTTGCCCATCGGCGATTCGCGGTCCTGGGCGCCCCCGCTCAGCGAGCCGGGCTGCATCTTCTCGAAGCCGAGCGCGATCGCGCAGTCGACGATCCCGCCGCGGATGGCCTGCGCCGCCAGGAACAGCGCCGTCGAGCCGGTGGAGCAGTTGTTGTTGACGTTGACGACCGGGATGCCGGTCATCCCCAGCTCGTAGAGCGCCCGCTGCCCCGACGTCGAATCACCCGCGACGTAGCCGACGTAGCCCTGCTGAACCTCGCGGTAGTCGATGCCGGCGTCGTTGAGGGCATTGGTTCCCGATTCCCGGGCCATGTCGGGATAGTCCCAGCCTTCACGGCGGCCCGGCTTCTCGAACTTGGTCATGCCAACGCCGACGACGTAAACCTTGTTGGACATCCTTGTCCCCTTCCGTAGGCCGCCTAGACACCTCAGTGTGCAACCTAGCCCAACCAACCGTTCGGCCGGGGCGGTTACAGCGTCGCCGGGCGGATGACCACCACCGGCTTCGTGCGCGCGCCCTCGTCGCGCAGCAGCGCCATCACCCGGCCGTCGGGGTCACAGGCGGCATAGACGCCCTCGATCCCCGCCGCCTCGAGGGCCCGCCCGTTGCCGGTCGCCTCGGCTTGTTCGGTCGACAGGTCGCGGCGCGGGAAGATCAACAGGCAGGCTTCGTCCAGGGTGTAGCTGAGCCGCGGGCGCTCCGCCAGTTCGTCGAGCGGGCAGGCCTGATCGAGCCCGAAGCGCCCGACGCGGGTGCGCCGCAACGCCGTCAGGTGCCCGCCCACCCCGAGGGCGGCGCCGACATCGCGGGCCAGGGCCCGGATGTAGGTTCCCGACGAGCAGTCGACCTCGACATCCAGGTCGACGAAATCGTCGCCGCCGGTCCGGATGTCGCACACCTCGAACCGGTCGATGCGCACCGGCCGGGCGTTGAGCTCGACGGTGCGGCCCTCGCGGGCCAGCCGGTAGGCGCGCTTGCCGTCGACCTTGATAGCGCTGACCGTCGACGGAACCTGTGCGATGTCGCCACGCAGGCCGCCCACGGCGGATTCGATCGCCTCACTCGTCAGGTGCCGCGCCGAGACGCTGCGCACCAAGTCACCCTCGGCGTCGTCGGTCGACGTGCTCTGGCCCAGCCGGATGGTGGCGGTGTACGACTTGGCGGCCGCGGTCAACAGGCCGAGGATCTTGGTGGCGCGCTCGACGCCGATCACCAGCACGCCGGTGGCCATCGGGTCCAGCGTCCCCGCATGCCCCACCCGGCGGGTGGAGAAGATCCGGCGGCAGCGGCCGACCACGTCATGACTGGTCATCCCGGGCGGCTTGTCGACGACGACTATGCCGGGCCCGCTGGGGCTTTCGCTCATAGCACGATCGCGGTGAGCACCAGCCCGCGCTCGACCGACCACCGGCCCCGCAGCGCGGTCAGCGGCGGGCCCGACAGCGCCTCCGGATCGATCAGGATCTTGGAGACGAACACGCCGGTGGTTGCCCCGTCGGGCGGGTCGAGGTCGAACACGACATGCGCGTCCTCGAAACCCAGCCACCGCTTGGTCAGCGGGAACCAGGCCTTATACGTTGCCTCCTTGGCGCAGAACAGGATTCGGTCCCAATGCAGCCCCGCGGGCAAGGCGGAGAGTTCGTGTCGCTCCTCGTCGAGCGCGATCGCGTTCAGCACGCCATCGGGCAGCACGTCGTGCGGTTCGGCGTCGATGCCCACTGAGCGCACCGCGTCGGTGCGGCCCACCACCGCACCCCGATAACCCGTGCAGTGGGTGAGGCTGCCCACCACGCCGTCGGGCCAGCACGGTTCGCCCTTGTCGCCCTTGAGGATCGGCACCGGCGGCAGCCCGAGCTCACCCAGCGCGACCCGGGCGCAGTGCCGCACGGTGATGAACTCGTTGCGCCGTTTGGCCACCGACTTGGCGATCAGCGGCTCCTCTTCGGGCAGCGGCGCGAGATCGGGCGGGTCGGAATACACCTCCGAGTAGGCCAGGCCGTCCGCCTCGGGCAGTACAGCGGAAACCAGCGAGTCGACAGTCATCGTGATTGCCTCTGCCGCAACCGTTCCCGGAACTGCGCGGCCTGACGCCGCATCTCGGGGGTGATCTCGAAGTGGCCGCCGAAGTCGTTGAGGTCGCCCGGCGCGTACTGCGGATCCGGCAGCACCTGTCGCAGCCAGCTGGGCGGCCTGCGCCGCCGCCACTCCCGCGGATAGCCGACGGACACTTCCTCGAAGCGCACGTCGTCATACCAGGTGGTCCGCGGGATGTGCAGGTGACCGTAGACCGAGCAGACGGCGTTGTAACGGGTGTGCCAGTCGGCGGTCTTGGTGGTGCCGCACCACAGCGAGAACTCGGGATAGAACAGCGCGTCGCAGGGTTCGCGGACCAGCGGGAAGTGATTCACCAGGACGGTCGGTGTCATCCAGTCCAGCTCTTCGAGGCGGGCACGGGTGATCTCGAGACGCTCTCGGCACCACGCCTCACGGGTGGCGTACGGCTCCGGGGAGAGCAGGAACTCGTCGGTGGCCACCACGTTGCGCTCGCGCGCGATGGTCAGGCCTTCGGCTTTGCTCGTGGCCCCGTCGGGCAAGAAGCTGTAGTCGTAGAGCAGGAACATCGGCACGATCGTGGCCGGACCACCGCGCTCGGTCCACACCGGGAACGGGTGCTCGGGCGTGACCACACCCATCTCGTCGCACATGTTGACCAGGTACTCGTAGCGCGCCTTGCCGAAGACCTGCACCGGGTCGCGGGTGGTGGTCCACAGCTCGTGGTTGCCCGGCACCCAAATCACCTTGGCGAAGCGCCGTCGCAGCAGGTCAAGGGCCCACCGAATCTCGTCGGTGCGTTCGGCGACATCGCCGGCGACGATCAGCCAGTCGTCCGGATGGGACGGATGCAGCGATTCGGTGACCGGCTTGTTGCCGAGGTGACCGGTGTGCAGGTCGGACACCGCCCACAGCGTCGGTTGCCCACCGTTGGTCGATTCCTGCCCCGATGTATGCCCAGCCACGAATAACCACCCTAACGACCCGAACCGGGCAAGCCCGTTTCGCGGGCGTCGTTTCGGGCGGCGGGCGGGTGAGTTGGAACAAGTTCAGGTTTGCCTGTGGCGTCGCCCGCGGGACTTGTACACTCCCCCAAAAAGGACCGCTGGGGCGTCAGGGGGTGTCGTGTTCGCCAATGTTCGTCTGGTGGGGGCGCTGGGGGCGCTGCTCACAGCGGCCATCGGGGGCACGGTGGGTGTGTTGACCGCCCCGGCCGGGCCGGACGCCGGCGGTGGGTCCGTCGAGCTGAGGTCGACCGCCCAGCCGATGGAAACCACCATGAAGAGCCCGATCGTGGCGACCACCGATCCGCGCCCGTTCGACGCGTGCGAGGACATTCCGTTCGATGTGATCCAGCGGCTCGGGCTGGGCTTCACGCCGCCCGAACACGAAGACGGGCTGCGCTGCCACTTCGACGCCGGCAACTATCAGGTGGCCGTCGAGCCGATCATCTGGCGCACCTACGAGGCCTCACTGCCCGCCGACGCCGTCGAGACGACGATCGCGGGTCACCGCGCCGCGCAGTACTGGGTGCTCAAGCCGACCTACCACAACAGCTACTGGTTCTACTCCTGCATGGTCGTGTTCAAGACCAGCTACGGGGTGCTGCAACAGGCGCTGTACTACTCGACCGTCTATTCCAATCCCGAGGTCGATTGCATGCAGACCAACGTGCAGCGCGCCAACGACCTCGCGCCGTATTACAAGTTCTGATTCCAGTCGCGCGGCACCGGCCGAGTTGTCAGCCCACCGCGGCGCGGACCCGGGCGGCGACTGCGGCCAGCGCTGCGTCATCGTGCACCGGCGCCCCCAACGGCGCCTGCACCGGCAGCTCCACCCAGCTCTTGCAGCCGCCGTATTCCGCGGCCCGCATCATGCGCACCGGCTCGACCAGTGGGCTCACCGACACCACCAGGACGGCCAGCCTGTGCTTGGGGCGGAAATCGAGCCGGCCGGCGCGCACCGAATCGGCGGTCCAGATGTGCAGGTCCTCGATCGCCGAAAGGCCATCCGGGCGCTCAACCGGCACCGCCGCAACAACTTTCGCGGCGGCCCGGATCACCAATTGCTCGTCGGTGCTGTCGGCGGCGGCGGGCGCCAGCAGGTCTTGATGCTCGGCGCGCACGCGCTCGGCGTGGCTGTGCGCGACCGTCGGGAACAGCAGGAATTCGCGAGCGGCCAGTTCGAATCGCTTCTCCCCGATGCCGCCCTTGCGCAGCAACACCCGCTGGCGGCCGTCCAGCAGGGCGTGCACCGCGGCGCTCCACTCCTTGAGCGCGGGAACTGTTGTGGTGACGGTCATTTGGCCCCCGCCATCCGCGCCACCACCTCGGGGCGACGCAACGGCGGAACCGTCTTGGGCGGCTGGCGCCGCGGCGGCAGCTGCCCCAGCAACCGCGTCGTCGTCTCGGTGACCTCGACGACCGCCGCCTCGAACGCATCGACGTTGGCGGCCGAGGGGTGGGTGATGCCGCTGACCTTGCGCACATATTGGCGGGCCGCCGCCGCGATTTCCTCGGCGGTGGCCGCTGGCTGCAGGCCGCGCAGTTCGGTGATGTTTCGGCACATCTTGTCCACGATAAGCGTTGCTCGGTGCCGCCGCTCCCCGGCGAAATTGGCCGCGGTGAGGCGCCCGCCCGACCGTGCCGGGCGACTGGCTACGGTGAGCTGATGACCGACGAGATCCTGCTGATCGACACCGACGAGCGAGTGCGCACCCTGACCCTCAACCGGCCCCAGTCGCGCAACGCGCTGTCGTCGGCGTTGCGGGACCGCTTCTTCGGCGCGCTGGCCGACGCCGAAACCGACGACGACGTCGACGTCGTCATCGTCACCGGCGCCGACCCCGTGTTCTGCGCGGGACTGGATCTCAAGGAACTGGGTGGCTCTTCGGCGCTACCAGACATCTCGCCGCGCTGGCCGGCGCTGACCAAGCCGGTGATCGGCGCGATCAACGGCGCGGCGGTGACCGGCGGGCTGGAGCTGGCGTTGTACTGCGACATCCTGATCGCCTCGGAGAACGCCCGGTTCGCCGACACGCACGCACGGGTGGGGCTGCTGCCCACCTGGGGCCTGAGCGTGCGGTTGCCGCAGAAGGTGGGCGTCGGGCTGGCCCGGCGGATGAGCATGACCGGGGACTACCTGTCCGCCGCCGACGCGCTGCGCGCCGGCCTGGTGACCGAAGTGGTGGCGCACGACCAGCTGCTTCCCGCCGCCCGGGCCGTGGCGGCATCGATCGTCGGAAACAACCAGGACGCGGTGCGGGCGCTGCTGGCGTCCTATCACCGCATTGACGACGCGCAGACCAGCGCGGGGCTGTGGCAAGAGGCGACGGCGGCCCGGCAGTTCCGGACCAGCGGGGACGACATCGCCGCCAACCGGGAGGCCGTGCTGCAACGCGGGCGCTCGCAGGTGCGCTGACGTGGCGATCTGCACCAGTCCGGCCCGGCGATCCGGCCCAGCCCATACGATCAGTTGATGCACGCCGTCGTCGGGATCGCCGTGAGGCTGCTGGTCGGCCTGGCGCTGGCGGCCGTGTCGGCGATCGCGGTGTTCGCGTCGCCGGCGGGCGCGCTGCCGCCACCGGGATTTCCCAACCTCGACGCCTTCACCGCGGTGCCTGCCGACGGCTACCTGGGCACCGGCGCGCCGGGAAGCCCGCCGCGGGTCAGCTTCTCCGCCGGTCCCGCCCTGGTCTGTGATTTCTACGGCGGGCCGCCGCCCGTGCCGCAACCGTCGCAGGACATCAAGTGCAAGGGCGACATGCCGGGAATGGACGACGTCCCCATTCCCGGGGGGCGCTCACGACCGGGCGACTGCGTGGTCGGATCGGTGGATTTCAAGGGACCCGGCTACCAATTGAGCCGGATGTCCTACAGCGGATGCGACGGTAACCCGGCGCCGCTGCCGGCCGGCGGCAAGGCGCTGGCGCCCGGCCAGAAGTTGACCTACCTCAACGTCACCTGCGCGGTGGGGGCCGACGACCTCGTCGCCTGCCTGGACACCACCAGCGGCGACCACGGGTTCGTGGTGCAGCGCTCGGGCAGCTGGGCGTTCTAGCCGAGCGCGTTGCGCAGCGACGCCACCGCGTCCTCGATCGTGCCGCTGGTCGAATAACCGGCCGCCAGCCGGTGCCCGCCACCGCCGAACCCGGACGCCACCGACGCCAGGTCCACCGCGGCCTTGGCCCGCATCGACACCGACCACTGCCGCGGCGCGACCTCCTTGAACACCGCGGCGACCTCCGCCTGCTGCGTGGTCCGCACGATGTCGACGATGCTCTCGACTTCCTCGGGGCGTGAACCGGCCCAATCCTGGTGGGCGACAACGGCGTACACCAGTCCGAGGCCGCCCGCGGCGTCGGGGAGCAGCTGGGCCGAGGCCAACACCCGCGACAGCAGCGGCAGCCAGCCGAACGGGTGGCTGTCCATCAGGGTGCGGCTGATCGCGGCGTTGTCGACGCCGCCGTCGACCAGCCGGGCGGCCAGCCGTAGGGCGCGCCCGCTGGCCCAGCGGAATGAGCCGGTGTCGGTGGTCAGCCCGGCGTAGATGCAGTGCGCGACATCGGAATCGATGGGCTTGCCCCAGGCGTCGAGAATGTCGGCGATCATCATCGTGGTCGAATCGGCTGACACATCGATGAAGTTGGCGGTGCCGAACACGTCGTTGGAGGCGTGGTGGTCGATCACCAACACCTCGTCGGCCGCTACCGCCAGGTCGCTCAACGCGCCGAGCCGCTTGACGCTCGGAACGTCAACGGTGACAACCAAATCGGCGTCGCGACGCATCGCGTCCGGACTGACCAGCAGGCGGCGGCCGGGCAGCGTTGCCAGCGACTCGGGCAGCCCCGCCGGCTCGGCGAAACTGACCTCGACCCGCTTGCCGCACTTGTCCAGCACCAGCCCCAGCGCCAGCCCGGCGCCGATGGTGTCGGCGTCGGGATGCACGTGTGCGATCACCGCGACGGAGTCGGCCCCCGACAGCAATTCGACCGCACCCGCGGCATCGACGCGCGCCCCCATCCTGGAGCCGCCCAGTTCAGTGTTCGCGTTGGTCGTCGTCACGGATACTCCCGTCGAAGCCGGGCTCCACGCCCGATCCGCTGTCCCGGTATGGATCGGCCTCCCCAGCCGGCTTGGCGCCGGAACGAACCCGCGCCAGATCAGCGTCCGCAGCACGCGCACGCGCCAACAACTCGTCCATCCGCTGCACGTTGTCCGACGTGGTGTCGCGGGCGAACGTCAGCGTGGGCGTGAAGCGCACGCCGGTGCCGGCCCCGACCATGGTGCGCAGCGCGCCCTTGGCCCGTTCCAGGGCGGCCGCGGCGGCCGCGTAATCCGGCTCGTCGTCCAGCGTGCGCCCCATGACCGTGTAGAACACCGTCGCATCGTGCAGATCGGCGGTCACCTTCGTGTCGACGATGGTGACACCCTCGAGCCCGGGATCCTTGATCTCGAACTCGATCGCCGAGGCGACGATCGTGTTGATCCGCTTGGCCAACCGGCGCGCCCTGGCCGGGTCAGCCATGCCGGCCGCCCATCAGGTGCGCTCTTTCTGGACCAACTCGTAGGACTCGATGATGTCGCCTTCCTTGAGGTCGGAGTACCCCAGCGTCATACCGCACTCGAAGCCCTCGCGAACCTCGGTCACGTCGTCCTTCTCCCGTCGCAGCGAGGTGATCGAGAGGTTGTCGGTGACCACGATGTTGTCCCGCAGCAACCGCGCCTTGGCGTTGCGGCGCACGATGCCGCTGCTGATCATGCAGCCGGCGATGATGCCGACCTTGGAGGACCGGAAGATCGCCCGGATCTCGGCGCGGCCCAGCTGGTTCTCCTCGTAGATCGGCTTGAGCATGCCGCGCAGGGCCTTCTCGATCTCGTCGATCGCCTGGTAGATCACCGAGTAGTAGCGGATCTCCACACCCTCGCGGTTGGCCAGCTCGGTGGCCTTGCCCTCGGCGCGCACGTTGAAGCCGATGATCACCGCATCCGAGGCCGATGCCAGGTTGACGTTGGTCTCGGTGATGCCACCGACACCGCGGTCGATGACGCGCAGCGCCACCTCGTCGTCGATCTGGATACCCATCAGGGCCTCTTCCAGCGCCTCGACCGTACCGGCGTTGTCGCCCTTGAGGATCAGGTTGAGCTGGCTGGTTTCCTTCAGCGCCGAGTCCAGGTCCTCCAGGCTGATCCGCTTGCGGGAACGCGCCGCCAGCGCATTGCGCTTGCGGGCGCTGCGCTTGTCGGCGATCTGGCGGGCGATGCGGTCCTCGTCGACGACCAACAGGTTGTCACCCGCGCCGGGCACCGACGTGAAACCGATGACCTGCACCGGCCGCGACGGCAGCGCCTCTTCAACGTCGTCGCCGTGCTCGTCGACCATGCGGCGAACCCGGCCGTACGCGTCGCCGGCGACCACCGAGTCGCCGACCCGCAGCGTGCCGCGCTGCACCAGCACCGTGGCGACCGGACCGCGACCGCGGTCCAGGTGCGCCTCGATCGCGACACCCTGGGCCTCCATGTCGGGGTTGGCCCGCAGGTCCAGGGCCGCGTCCGCGGTCAGCAGCACCGCCTCGAGCAGCTGCTCGATGTTGGTGCCCTGCTTGGCCGAGATGTCGACGAACATCGTGTCGCCACCGAAATCCTCTGCCACCAAACCGTATTCGGTGAGCTGCCCGCGGATCTTGGCCGGGTCGGCGCCCTCGACGTCGATCTTGTTGACCGCCACCACAATCGGCACGTCGGCCGCCTGGGCATGGTTGATGGCCTCCACCGTCTGCGGCATGACGCCGTCGTCGGCGGCGACCACCAGGATGGCGATGTCGGTGGCTTTGGCACCGCGGGCACGCATCGCGGTGAACGCCTCGTGACCCGGGGTGTCGATGAAGGTGATCGGCCGTTCGACGCCGTCGTGCTCGACGGCCACCTGGTAGGCGCCGATGTGCTGGGTGATGCCACCGGCCTCGGCCTCGCGCACGCTGGCGTTCCGGATGGTGTCCAGCAGTCGGGTCTTACCGTGGTCGACGTGACCCATTACGGTCACCACCGGTGGCCGGGTCTGCAGGTCTTCCTCGCCGCCCTCGTCCTCGCCGTAGCTCAGGTCGAAGGACTCCAGCAGCTCGCGGTCCTCGTCCTCCGGGCTGACGACCTGCACGACGTAATTCATCTCGCTGCCCAGCAGCTCGAGCGTCTCGTCGCCGACCGACTGGGTGGCCGTGACCATCTCGCCGAGGTTGAACAGCGCCTGCACCAGCGAGGCCGGGTTGGCGTTGATCTTGTCGGCGAAGTCGGACAGCGACGCGCCGCGGGCCAGCCGGATCGTCTCGCCGTTGCCGTGCGGCAACCGCACACCACCGACGACGGGCGCCTGCATGTTCTCGTACTCGGCGCGTTTCGCCCGCTTCGACTTGCGGCCCCGTCGCGGCGCACCGCCGGGACGGCCGAAAGCGCCGGCGGCACCGCCGCGCTGGCCGGGACGGCCACCGCCGCCACCGCCACCGGGGCGGCCACGGAAACCGCCGCCACCGCCGGGCGGGGCGCCGACTCCGCCGCCTCCGCCGCCGCGGTAGTTGCCGCCACCTCCGTCACGGCCGCCGGGACCACCGGGACGGCCACCGCCGGGACGCGGGGCGCCGGGGCGGGCCGGACGGCCCGGTCCGCCGGCACCGGCGGGCCGGGGCGGCATGTTGCCCGGCGACGCGCCACCGGGCCGGGGCGCACCCGGCCGGGGCGCCCCGGGACGCGGCGCCTGCGGGCGCGGAATGGGCCGGTCGACGGGTTGCGCCGACGAGAAGGGGTTGTTGCCGACGCGCGGGGCGCGGGGCTTGGGCATCGGGCCCGGTCGCGGCGCCGGAGTCATGCCTGGGCGCGGCGCCTGGCCCGGCGGCTGCCCGGGCACGGGCGGTTTCGGCTGCCCCGGAGACGGCGCCGACGGCCGTGCGGGGGCCGGGCCCGGGCGGGCCGGGGCCTCGGCGGAGGCCGAAGGGGCGGCGGGCTTGGCGGGGGTCGCCGTCGCTTCGCCGTTGCCGATGGCATTGTCGAGGGCCTGGTCGAGCGACTTGTCGGGGGCCTTGGCGGCGGGCGCCTTGGCCGCTTTCGCGGGGGCCTTCTCGGCGGCCTTGCCGCCGCCGAAGGATTCGCGCAGCCGGCGAGCCACCGGGGCTTCTACCGTCGACGACGCTGATTTAACGAATTCGCCCTGATCATTCAGCCGGGCGAGGACTTCCTTGCTGGTGACACCGAGTTCCTTAGCCAACTCGTGTACGCGGGCCTTACCTGCCACTACATCTCCTGTCTATGAGGCGACAGTCGTGGGGCCGCGCCTCGGGTTTAGCTATGACACATGGTCATCGGGACTTCACGGTGTGCTCATGTTCTTTGCTACCTGTTCTGTTGCCGGGCGATCGGGCGCACAGAGGAACTCTATGTGCTCGACCACCGCGGATGTATCCGGTGAACCGGTGATGCGCAGCGCTTTGGTGAAAGCCCGCCGCCGGATTGCCTGTTGCACGCACCGCGGCCCGGGGTGCAGCCACGCACCCCGCCCCGGCAGGCTCCTGCCTGTGTCAACGATCACGGCGAAGTCGCCGTTCCCGTTCGGCACAGCCACCACTCGAAGCAACTCGACGGCCAGCTCTCGCTTCCGGCACCCGACGCATGTCCGTACGGGTCCACCCGCATGACGGTGCGCCAAGGCCGAAGGTTCGCGCTGGATCACGGCTCAGTCTAGCGTCACCGAATCGATGGTCAGAACCGCCCGAGGCTGCGCAGCCGCCGCCCGCCGGGCCTAGCGGTCGTGGGCCATTCCGTGGGTGGCGCCGTGTTCTGACTGGCTCTCCGGATGCCCGCCGGGCGAGTCCCCGCGGATGTCGATGCGCCAGCCGGTCAGCCGGGCCGCCAGGCGCGCGTTCTGGCCCTCCTTGCCGATGGCCAGCGACAGCTGGAAGTCGGGTACCACCACGCGGGCGGCGCGGGCCGCCTGGTCGATGATCGACACCGACACCACCTTCGCCGGCGACAGCGCGTTGGCGACGAAGCGCGCGGGATCGTCGTCGTAGTCGATGATGTCGATCTTCTCGCCGGACAGCTCGCTCATCACGTTGCGGACCCGCTGCCCCATCGGACCGATGCAGGCGCCCTTGGCGTTCAGGCCGGGAAGGTTGGACTTCACCGCGATCTTGGAGCGATGCCCGGCCTCCCGGGCCACGGCGACGATCTCCACCGACTCGTCGGCGATCTCGGGGACCTCCAGCGAGAACAACCTGCGGACCAGGTTCGGGTGGGTCCGCGACAGGGTGATCAGCGGCTCCCGGGCCCCGCGGGTCACCCCGATCACGTAGCACCGCACGCGGTTGCCGTGCTCGTAGCTTTCGCCGGGAACCTGCTCGGCCGCCGGGATCACGCCCTCGGAGGCCTTCGTCTCGGTGCCCATCCGGACCACGACCAGGCCGCGGGCATTGGCCCGGCTGTCACGCTGAATCACGCCCGCGACGATCTCCCCCTCGCGGGTGGAGAACTCGCCGTAGGTCCGCTCGTTTTCGGCGTCGCGGAAACGCTGCAACATGACCTGGCGGGCGGTGGTGGCGGCGATGCGCCCGAAACCTTCGGGGGTGTCGTCCCATTCACTGATGACGTTGTCGTCTTCGTCGGTCTCCCGGGCGATCACCCGGACGACACCGGTCTTGCGGTCGATTTCGATGCGCGCGTCGTTCTGGTGGCCTTCGGTGTGCCGGTAGGCGGTGAGCAGCGCCGACTTGATCGTCTCGAGCAGCTCGTTGACCGAGATGCCCCGGTCCACCTCGATGGCGTGCAGCGCGGCCATGTCGATGTTCATAGGCGCCGCTCCTCCGTCCTCCCGGCCTGACCCATACCCGCCAGT
Organism: Mycobacterium sp. NGS17; assembly: GCF_059813205.1. Classification (NCBI taxonomy): domain Bacteria; kingdom Bacillati; phylum Actinomycetota; class Actinomycetes; order Mycobacteriales; family Mycobacteriaceae; genus Mycobacterium; species Mycobacterium sp. NGS17. The sequence continues at coordinate 486,285 of NZ_JCALED010000004.1, forward strand.
TCCAGCTCCGCTTGGCTAGGGGGCGAAAATTCCACCTGGACAACGGCTTTCGCAATGTCGACCAGCGGGATCTCGCGCACCGCCCAGTCCCGGCCGGCGCGGACCACCAGCGCGACCGCGCCGTCGGTCGTCGCACCGACCCGGCCGGTCAGCGTCGATCCGTCCGACAGCACGACGTCGACCTTGCGACCGCGGGCCCGGCGGAAGTGTTTCGCGCTCGTCAGCGGGCGATCCACGCCGGGCGAGGAGACCTCGAGCACGTAGTGGTCGGAGATGGTGTCCAGCCCGTCGAGCAATGCCGACGCCGAGTGGGACAGCGTGGCCGCCGTGTCCAGATCGAGGCCGTCGTCGCTGTCGGCGATCACCATGATTCGCGGGGGGCGGGTCCGGGCGTTGATGACCACGTCTTCGATCTCGAAGCCGGCGCGCGCAAACTCTCCACCGAGTAGCTCGATCACCTGCGTCTGCGACGGTAGCCCGGTGGTCACGGCGAGCTCCTCATCTTGAGTTGTCCGGTCATCTGGCGGATGTCGGCGCCCCGATGGCTTCCAGGCGGCTTCCGGTGTCCCGGCGGAGGAGCATCCGTGCCGACGGTTTGCTGTCGGTGGCTGTCCTCTGCGAGAACCAGCTATCCACGATACGCCAGGATTCGAGGTTGACGGCGTGATCGCGTCCTGGCATCTTGTCCGCCTTCGCCCCGATGGCAGGATGTCCTTGTGCCTAGCGCAGTTCCGTTCCTCACCAGACGAGATGTCCTCGCCGGCGGTGCGGCTTTGGCTGCGCTCGGGGCGGTGGTGAGCGCCTGCGGCAAGCCCGCGCCCAAGCCCCCGCCCGTCGAGCAACTGCTGGGGCCGCTCGATCAGGCCCGGCACGACAGCGAGCTCGCGGGTGCCGCCGCCGCGGCGGTCGGGAATCCGCCGCAGGTCGCCGCCGCGCTGAGCGTGGTGTCCAGCCAGCGCGCCGCGCATGCCCGCGCGTTGTCGGCCGAGATCTCGCGGGCGGCCGGCAAGCTGGCCACGTCGTCCTCGAGCGGAACGCCCAGCCCGAGCCAGACCCAACCGGCCGGGCCGCCCCCGCCCCCGCCGCCGGTGTCCGACGTGATCGACGCGTTGCGCGCCTCGGCCGACAGTGCGAGTCGCCTGGTGGGCACCGAATCCGGCTACCGGGCGGGGCTGCTCGCCTCGATCGCCGCATCCTGCACGGCGTCGTACACGGTTGCGCTGGTGCCCGGGGGTCCGTCGATATGACCTCGGGCAAGGACGCCGACAACACGGCGCTGTGCGACGCGCTGGCCATCGAGCATTCGACGATCTACGGCTACGGCATCGTGTCCGCGCTGTCGCCGCCCAGCGTGAACGACATGGTGGTGGAGGCGCTCGCGCAGCACCGCCAGCGCCGCGACGACGTCATCGCGATCCTGAACGCCCGCAAGGTGACCGCACCCGTCGCCGCGGCCGGCTACCAGCTGCCAATGGTGGTGGGCGGTCCGGCCGACGCCGCGCGGCTGGCCGCGCGGATGGAGAACGACGGGGCCGGCGCATGGCGCGTGGTCGCCGAGCACGCGGAGACCGGCGCCGATCGCGCGTTCGCCGCGACCGCCCTGGTGCAGAGCGCGGTCATGGGCGCCCGGTGGAGCCGCGTGCTGGGCGCCTGGCCCATCACGACGAGCTTCCCCGGCGGCAACGACTAACCCAAGGCCGCCGCGATGTCGGCGGCCAGCGACGGGCCGGTCGACAGTTCGCGGGTCTGGCCGCCGAAGCGGTCGCGCAGCTCCACCACGCCGTCCGCCCAGCCCCGTCCCACCACGACGATCCACGGCACGCCAAGCAGTTCGGCGTCCTTGAACTTCACCCCGGGCGAGGCCTGGCGGTCATCGAGCAGCACTTCGATGCCCAACCCGTCCAGCTCGCCGGCCAGCTCGGTGGCCCCGGCGCGGGCCTGCTCGTCCTTGTTGGCGATCACCAGGTGCACGTCGAAGGGCGCGACCGCCGGCGGCCAGCGCAGGCCCAGCTCGTCGTGGTGCTGTTCGGCGATGACGGCCACCATCCGCGATACCCCGAGGCCGTAGGAGCCCATCGTCAGGCGCACCGGCTTGCCGTCCTCACCGAGCACGTCGGCGGTGAAGGCGTCGGTGTACTTGCGGCCGAGCTGGAAGATGTGGGCCACCTCGATACCGCGCGCCGAGACCAGCGGGCCCGCGCCGTCCGGCGAGGGGTCACCGTCGCGCACCTCGGCGGCCTCGATGGTGCCGTCGGCGGTGAAGTCGCGGCCGGCGACCAGCCCGACGACGTGCCGCCCGGCCTCGTCGGCGCCGGTGATCCAGCTGGTGCCGTCCACCACCCGCGGGTCGACCAGGTAGCGAACGCCCTTGTCCTGCAACGCCTTCGGTCCGATATACCCCTTCACCAGGAAGGGATACTTGGCGAAGTCGGCGTCGTCGAGCAGCGCGTACTCGGCCGGTTCCAGCGCCGCGCCCAGCCGCTTGTCGTCGACCTCACGGTCCCCCGGCACCCCGATGGCCAGTAGCTCCCACTCGCCGCCGGGCTGGCGGACCTTGAGCAGGACGTTCTTCAACGTGTCGGCCGCGGTGACCGGGCGGCCCAGGTCCGCCTGGTTGGCCCAGTCCACCAGGGTGGCGATGGTCGGGGTGTCCCCGGTGTCGTGGACTACCGCCTCGGGCAGCCCGTCGATGGGCTGCGCCTCCGGGCGCGCGGTGACGACGGCCTCGACGTTGGCCGCATACCCGGACTCCAGGCATCGCACGAAGGTGTCCTCACCGACGGCGCTCTCGGCCAAAAACTCCTCCGAGGCGCTGCCGCCCATCGCGCCCGACACGGCGGAGACGATGACGTAGCGCACCTGCAGGCGCGAGAAGATGCGCTGATAGGCCTCGCGGTGCGCGTGGTAGGCGGCCTTGAGCCCGGCGTCGTCGATGTCGAACGAGTAGGAGTCCTTCATCAGGAACTCGCGGACCCGCAGGATTCCGGCCCGCGGCCGCGCCTCGTCACGATATTTGTTCTGGATCTGATACAGCAGGACCGGAAAGTCTTTGTACGAGCTGTATTCGCCCTTGACGGTCAGGGTGAACAGCTCTTCGTGGGTGGGGCCCAACAGGTAATCGTTGCCGCGGCGGTCCTGCAGCCGGAATACCGAGTCGCCGTATTCGGTCCACCGGTTCGTCGCCTCATACGGTGCGCGCGGCAGCAGGGCGGGGAACAAGATCTCTTGCCCGCCAATGGCGTTCATCTCGTCGCGGACGATGCGCTCGATGCGGCGCAGCACGCGCAATCCCAGCGGCAGCCAGCTGTACAGGCCGGGCGCGACGGGCCGGATGTAGCCCGCCCGGATCAACAGCTTGTGGCTGGCGACTTCGGCGTCGGCGGGATCGTCGCGCAGGGTGCGCAAAAACAACTGGGACATCCGGGTGATCACAGCGGGCCAGCCTAGCGTGCTGGTAGCTGCGTCGAACGTCACGCCAGCGCAACGCCCAGACCCTCACGCCACTCTGGCGTGACACGCAACGGCAAGGCGGTCGCGAGCAGCGCCCGTGCGGGTGAGCTACAGCTCCCCGGCCTCCATCGCTTCCTTGACTTCTTGCGCGTGCGCGACCTGGTCGGGGGTGTAGCCGATCATCAGCGCGGCGGCGCCGACGATCACGGCCACGCCGGCCACCCACAGCAGCCCGTAGGTGTAGCCATGGTCCAACGCGGACAACTGCGCGTCGCTCATGAACTTCACCGGTCCGGTGGTGCCGCCCAGATACAGCGTCCGCGAGGTGATCACCGCCTGGATGACGGCCAGCACCAGCGGCCCGCCCAGGCTTTGCAGCATCAACGTGACCGCCGAGACCGGACCGATCTGATCGAATCCCACGCCGGCGATGGCCGACAACGTCAGCGGGACGACGGCCATCCCGATGCCGATCCCGCCGACCACGATGGGCAGCACCAGGTTGGGGAAGTAGGCGACCCCGCGGTGCATGAACGCCCAGCCGTACAACATCGCCCAGAACAGCAGGATCCCGCCGCCGATGGTCAGCACCCGCGGCGAGAACCGCGACACCAGCTGCGAGGAGACGCCGAGGCCGATGCCCATCGCGATGACGAACGGGATGAAGCCGATGCCGGCGCGCAGCGCGCTGTAACCGAGGATGTCCTGCACGTACAGGCCGATGCACACGGTCAGGCTGAACATGAGCCCACCGGCCAGGAAGATGGCGGTGAAGGTGACCAGCCGGTTGCGGTCACGGAACAGGTTGAACGGGACGACGGGATTCTCCGCCGTGCGTTCGACGATGACGAAGGCGAGGGCGGCACCGAGCGCCACGACGCCCGACCCGATGGTGGTGATCGACACCCAGCCCTTTTCCGGACCCATCGAGAAGGCGAACACGGCCGCGGTGCACGTCAGGGTGGCCAGCATGGCGCCGGTGGCGTCGAGCTTCATCCGCTCGCGGTTGGTCTCGCGCAGCGCGGTGCGGGCCAGGTAGATCATCACCAGACCGATCGGCACGTTCACCAGGAACGCCAGCCGCCACGACACCTCGGTGAGCGCGCCGCCGACCACCAGGCCCATCACCGAACCGATCGCCGTCATCGCGGCGAACACGGCCGTCGCGAAGTTGCGGGCCGGGCCCTTGGGGAAGGTGGTCGCCACCAGAGCCAGACCCGTCGGCGAGGCGATCGCCGATCCGACGCCCTGCGACAGCCGGGCGATGACCATGGTCGCCTCGTCCCAGGCGACCGCGCACAGCACAGAAGAGATGGTGAACAGCGCGACACCGACGATGAAGGTGCGCTTGCGCCCGATGGTGTCGCCGAGGCGGCCACCCAGCAGCATCAACCCACCGAACGTCAGCACGTAGGCGGTGATCACCCAGCTGCGGCCGGCGTCGGACAGGCTGAGCTCGTTTTGAATCTTGGGGAGCGCCACGATGGCGACGGTGCTGTCCATCGTCGCGAGCAGCTGCATGCCGCCGATGGCGATAACGGCCGCGATGAAACGCCGAGAGGGCAGCCACGCCGGGTAGTACTTGCCGATGCGCTTCAAGGCGGTCTCCGCCGGGGGCTTGGAGGCGGTCTCCGCCGGCTGCGTTGCGCTCGCCGGGGCCGGACGATCGGGGCGCGCCGACGCAGTTTTCTGCATCGCGCGCTCTGCATCGTTGAGAGCCGTCATAAAGGGTTACCTTACAGTAATCTTAAGAATCGTTTAAAGCCCGAAGGCCGCCACGGCGCCGATCACGATGATCGCGGGAGGTCGGATACCCTCGGCGCGGACCTTCTCGGGCGTGTCGGCCAGGGTGGCCCGCAAAGTGTGCTGGGCGGCGGTCGTTCCATGTTGAACCACCAGCACCGGCGTATCCGCAGGTCGTCCGCCTTTGAGCAGGGCGTCGGCGAAGAGTTCGATGCGTTCCACCGCCATCAGCAAAACGATCGTGCCCGACATTGCGGCCAGCGCATCCCAATTCACTAACGATTCGGGATGCCCGGGCGGCAAATGCCCGCTGACCACCACAAACTCGTGATTTATCGCCCGATGAGTGACCGGAACGCCCGCCAGAGCGGGCACTCCTATGGCACTCGTCACACCCGGCACCACCGTCACCGGAATTCCGGCCTCGACGCACGCCAGTACCTCTTCGTAGCCGCGGGCGAACACGAAAGGGTCGCCGCCTTTGAGGCGCACCACGAAGCTGCCGGAGCGGGCCCGTTCGATCATGACGTCGTTGATGGCGTCCTGGGCCATGGCGCGCCCGTACGGGATCTTGGCCGCGTCGATGACCTCGACGTGCGGGGGCAGCTCGGCGAGGAGCTCCGGCGGCGCGAGACGGTCGGCGACCACGACGTCGGCGTGGGCCAGCAGGCGCCGGCCGCGCACGGTGATCAGTTCGGGGTCACCGGGCCCGCCACCGACCAGCGCGACGCCGCCCTTGACGACGTCGGAGCTCACCGGGCTGTCGGGCGTGATGAGCCCGGTCTGCAGCGCCTCGCGGATGGCCGAGCGGATCGCCGCCGAGCGGCGGTGGTCGCCGCCGGCCAAAACCCCGACGGACAGCCCCGCATAGTCGAAAGACGCTGGGGTGACTGCGGTCCCCTCGACGGCGATGTCGGCGCGGACGCAGAAGATGCGGCGGCTTTCGGCCTCGGCGACCACTGCCTCGTTGACTTGCGCGTCATCGGTGGCCGCGATCGCGTACCAGGCTCCGTCGAGGTCGCCGTCGCGGTATTCGCGCAATGCCAGGGTGATTCCCGTCATCGCCTCCACGGACCTGGTGGCGCTGCGGGAGATGACGTGCACGTCGGCGCCGCTGGCGATGAGCAAGGGCAGCCGGCGCTGGGCGACGGTGCCGCCGCCGACCACGACGACCTTTTTGCCGTTCAGTCGCAGCCCAGCGAGGTAGGCGCTCTCGGTCACCCGGCAAGCCTAGTGGCGATCGCGAGTGCGGCGAAGCCGGGCGCTGCGGG